>JAUWQD010000067.1 GCA_030611265.1 Methanosarcinaceae archaeon
GGCAGCCAGCCGTGTGGATTTACGTTGCCTGGGTCTGGAGAGTCAGGAATGAAAAACAGGGTGCAGACTATAGATGTGATTTCTGCCGCCCCTTCGTGTTCACTACAACTGTGCCCCCTCCTGATTTGCTCCGCCTGCCCTTGTGGTGATGGGGTGCTGGCAGGGGCTTTTCGGTTATTCTGGGTAGTCTGTTCGGAACTGATGGTTTTGTGTTTGGACAGGTGTGGCTGCCACCTGAAATATATTTTTAAAGTTATTCAACTGTACCCAGCCCCTCAACAGTGGTTTATAAAATTCATTCGTGTAATTCGTCCATTCGTGCCATTCGTGATTTTGTCTGATTGCTGCGAAAAATCCGCAAAACAAGTTCATTAATCCACATAAATCAGAATGAATCAATGTTTTAAAATGCTAAATTCCCGCCGCCCTTCCTGCACTTACCCGGCTGCCCGGCCCTGGTGGCTGCGGACAGGGTGCGGGGGGTGCTAAGCGAATTGTCGTGGTGGGAAGTGGAGGTGGTCATGTCACTCTTCTGTATAAATCTCATCTATGAATTTTATGAAACTAAGGTTGTCTGTTTTTCGATAGAATTTAGCATCAGCCGTAATAAGTGTAAAATCGATCTCATCTGCCAGGGCAGCATAAAATGCATCATATATCGTGACGTCGTGGGTAAATGCAAGATTGATAGCGGATCTTATAACTTCTCCAGTCGGTATGATGATGTCTATTCCCATATCATGTAAGGAATCAACCGCCTCAACAACATCGTTTTCGTCAAAGTTCGGGTTATAGCGTAAAGCATTTGAAACTTCGTAAAGCAACAGGTCAGGAACAACGAGTTCGGTATTTCCCTGGAAAAAATCGTCTCTTAATTTCAAGGCTATATCAGTGTATTCTTCATCCGAGAACCACTTGATCAACACTGATGCATCTAAAACGTACATATTTTCACTTACGCAGGTTTCGCCACTTTCGAATCTCTTCTGCGCCGGACCAACCTGTTGATTTGCCTCTTAACCTGTCCTGAACCGAAATGGCATGTTTAATTTGACCCTTATCTCGCAATCTTGCGCATGTCAGTAACTCAAACCTCTTCTCCATGACTTCCAGTGTATCCATTTCATCCCTGAATCTTTGCTTTTGCATTTTTCCTCTGGATTTTTGTTTTGTTTTCATTTTATTTAATCATAATGCGTTCAAAATACAATATACTATGCCAGTTCATTTTTTAATTGTATATGGCACCGTCTCAAAAACCAGTGATATCAATAAACATCACAGACACAGATTTACACAAACGCGACCTCAAATATGCGTACCTCTGCGCACTCTGCGGTTCGCATTGACCTGCTGTCCCTGGTGCACTTGCCCGTCTGCCCGGTCATGAAGATGTGGACCTGGGGCGGGTGATGCTGAGCGAATGGCAGTGATTGGAAGTTGTATTCAGTTGTTGTGCGGGGAGTGCCGCCATGGCTGTTTAAATATATAATTCATGTAATGCGAAAATGGGAAGCACTTTCAAAACGGTGCAACCTTTGTGATGAAAATGACAATAAACCGCTAATGAACGCAAAGTAAATGAAACTTCCAGCGAGATTAGTGTAATCACAGGTGCAGACGGCCTATTTGACAAAGACACCATACCTCATCTGGTAAGCGTCCCCTTAAGTGGTGACGACATCGATGTAGTCTCCAGTGACCTCATGACCAGTTGCAAAAGGTGATACAGTCCGAAGCCGCATACCGCACCAGATACGGCAGGATATGCACATGGGAGAGCAATGTAAATTCAACCTACTGCCTCACCGGGCTCTGTACCTGATAAGTTCTACGAACATCGGCGCGAGGAAGATTCGCAGGGCTGCGCAGCTACTTGAGGCGACGTTCTTCAATCGGGATGTGCTGCTAAACGCAACATGTGGTAAGAAAAGCTTATTAGTAAATGGTTAGAAATACTGAGTACACAAGCGAAGAGGTAAAAATCATGAGCAGTGCTACATCTATACTTACATCCTGTGGTGCAGATGCGTTGGTCCGGGGAGGGGTATATTCAACAAAAAATGAACTTTTAGAGGATGCTTTAAGAACCTTTTTTGAGTTCAGGAAGGATATGCGGATAACAGCTGTGGTAGAGATGTATAAGACAGATGAGATATCCATCTCAAAAGCTGCAGAACTGGCAAGGGTCAGTACAGAGGAAATAAAGGATTTTCTGGCAAAGGCAGGTGTCAAGATAAGAAGGGGTTTTTCCCGGAATAAGGGAAGTGAGTTAGCAGAGTTGACATCTTAAAGGTGAACACAGGGATTATACAACGACAACCAACAATGAACAACATCACCGACCTCCTAAAAACTGGAGAATCTGAAAAAACAGAGTTCAAACCCTCCTTATCGCAGCAGGATAATATAATGGCTACCATCTCTGCCTTTTCGAATACAAATGGCGGAGTCCTGATCATAGGAGTAAGTGATCGCGGCGAACCACTGGGAATGGACATTGGCAAAAACACTATCGAAAATCTGGCAAACCAGATCAAGCAGAATACCGATCCGGCTATATATCCCTCGATCCGTATCGAAGAGATCGAAGATAAACATATTGTAGTCATAGAAATTAAAGAAAGTGCACAAAAACCGGTCCTTGCTTTTGGAAAAGTGTACATGCGGGTTGGCAGGTCCAATCAGAAAGTCGGATACGCGCAAATTAAGGATCTTGTCCAGCAATCTTCAAAGATATACTGGGACGAAAAAATCTGCGAAGAAGCAAATATAGCAGATCTCGATGAAGAAAAAGTAAATTGGTTCCTGAAAGAAGCAAAGCACAGAAGAGGGCTGGATATAGACGAAAACACACAGGTTGAAGAAGCACTGCTGCGACTGAAGTTGTTGAAAGACGGAGAACCGACAAATGGTGCAGTCCTCTTGTTTGCAAAACACCCACAGAGATTTTTCCTGCAATCCGAGGTCAAGTGCATCAGGTTCAAAGGTGCAAATGTCACAGGCGAGATGATAGACTTAAGAACTGTAGATGGTGATGTGTTCAACCAGTTGACTGAAACTGAGAAGTTCATCTTCAACAACATTGCCCTGTCTGCATGGATCGAAGAAGGAAAACTGCAGCGGCAGGAGCGCTGGGAGTATCCTCTGGATGCGATACGTGAGGCTCTTGCAAATGCCATAAGTCATCGGGATTATGAAAGCTCTTCCAAGGTTCAGGTCAGGATATTCGATGACCGCATGGAATTCTGGAATCCCGGCAAATTGCCTGATGGCTGGACAACTGAAACATTGAAACATGTGCACGAATCCGTACCAGCAAATCCTGCAATCGCAAAACAATTCTTTTGGGTCAAGTATATTGAAGAGGTCGGGACTGGGACCAATAAGATTATAGAGAAATTGGGGTATCCACTTAACTCCCGAAACTTCATATGGGGGGATGTTGTTCTATCGGCTTATAGAACAAGCCGTATCAACAGACCCTAATCCATACAAATCTATGGTTGCTGGGGGAAAATGTTAATAGAACGGGAGTTAAGTGGATACCCCACATAGAGAAATGTATTGATCGGGGACTGCCTGAACCGGAATTTAAATTTACGGGAACGAGTTTGGTTGTTACGCTGTGGAAAACTAAACTTACAGAAGAGTATCTGGCCGCACTGGATTTGAACGAACGGCAGAGAAAAATAATAAATTACTTGAAAAAGAATAAGAGAATAACAAGCAAAGAGTATATGGATTTGTTTTCAATAGCAGAAAGAACAGCAAGAAGAGATTTAAAAGTACTTGTAGATGATGACATATTACTTCAGATAGGGGAAAGTAAGAAATCAACATATTATAAACTTACAGTTTAACGGCCATTTAACGGCCATTTAACGGCCATTTAACGGCCATTTATGGCCGATATGAGAAAACGAACAAGCGACATTGAGTTTAAATCCAACTGCCATTACTGAATAAAGAATGCATCTCACCAATAAAACCAATCACCATGACTCCACTACTATTTCCCTTGACCCTCATCACAACCGCAATCCCTCTTGCAGTCTACCTCATCTATATCCTCGCAGCCATAACCTCAAAACCAATCCCGCCAAAACCGTTGCAACAACTACCTAACATAAGCATCGTGATTCCTGCTTACAATGAAGAAACCGTACTCGAAGACCGCATAAATAATTTAGCAGAAGTTTACCCAAAAGATAAAATGGAAATAATCGTTTCCAACGATGGTTCCTTAGATGACACTGAAGAGATTGCAAAAAACACACTACAAAAACACTCCCTCAATGGCAAAGTAATCACCCACCCACGCAGCGGCGTGAACAAAGCCATCAACCGCGGCATAAACGAATCCTCCCACGAGATTGTGGTCATCACCGGTGCAGACGGCCTGTTCGATAAAGACACCATACCCCACCTGCTCAGCGTACTCCTGAGCAGTGACGACATAGGCGCCGTATCTGGCGACCTTATCCCCGTAGCTAAAGGCGATACCGTGTTCTCCAAATCCGAAACCGCATACCGCTCCATGTATGGCAGAATATGCACATGGGAAAGCAACGTCCACTCAACCTACTGCTTCAACGGTCCTGTGGTAGCATTCAAAAAATCAACCTCATCCACGCTCAACACCCGCAGGGGCGCCGATGATGCCAGCATGGCCTTATCTGTAATCCGCAAAGGGTACAAATGCAAATATGTACCCACTGCCAAATTCTACGAATACGTGCCGGATAAATTCAACGAACAGCGCCGCCAGAAGATACGCAGGGCTACGCGCTTGCTTGAAGCCACATTTGTTAACAGGGATGTCCTATCTGTTAAATATGGCAAGTTCGGTACATTTATTTTCCCGTTGAGGATATTGATGTTCTTTGTGGTACCATCTGCGTTTTTCCTGTCACTACTGCTCTGGACAATACTCCTAGCATCAATGAATGTCCTGTATGGTGTCGGCCTGGTTGCAATCGTTATTGCCTTAGTGCTGGCCGGGAGCATTTATACGAATGTAATATCTTCTTTCATCATCTACCAAGGTTATCTTTTCTTTGGACTGTTCAACATGCTCCGCGATGTTCATGTGTGGGAACCCACTGAAAGGGTGAAGATCTGAATGAATGAACATTTAAACAAATATAATATGAATGAGTACTATTTATTTCCCATGACTGGTCACAATGCGGTAATGGGCAAAAACCCGCAAATCCAGGATTTTGTCGAACTGGGGAAATATCCGGCTGAATCCAAAAAAACCATAATTGGCAACAACGCCACCATAAGGTCCCACTCAGTAATCTATGCTGGGAACAGGATAGGCAACGACTTCCAGACCGGTCACGGTGTAATGATCAGGGAGAACAATATTATTGGCGATAATGTCAGTATCGGCACACATTCAGTGGTAGAGCGGGAAAATACGATAGGGAATAATGTGCGCATCCACTCAAATTGCTTTGTACCGGAATTTGTAATAATAGAGGATAGTGTATGGATCGGCCCATCCACAACCATCCTGAACGTCCTCCATCCACCATGTCCGCGCTTTGAGGATTGTGCAAAAAGTGTCTACATCAAGCGCAGTGCAAAGATAGGCGGTAACGTTACTATAGGGCCGAGGGTCACGATAGGTGAGAACTCGCTTATTGGGATGGGGTCTGTTGTGACAAAAGACATTCCAGATAATGTGCTGGCATATGGAAATCCAGCAAAGGTAATATGTAATATCGATGAGATGAAATGTGAGGTGGGATATTTTGAACATCCTTACGAATGGCTTGATTGAAAATATTTCTAAATCATTTAAACATAATAAAATGGACTGAATACGATGCACCTAAACTTCAGTGAAATGTATGTCGACTCCGACATCAAGAAAGCAGTTGAGCAGGTCTTAGACAGCGGCCGCTACATCAAGGGAGACAATCTTCGCCAGTTCGAACGAGAATTCGCGGATTTCTGCAACACAAAATTCGCAGTTGGGGTAAGTTCAGGCACTGCAGCAATTCTTCTCTCCCTCATGGCGCTCGGGATCAAAAAAGGCGATGAAGTAGTCGTACCTTCCCATACATTCATAGCGACTGCCAGCCCGGTAAAATTCCTGGGCGCAACTCCTGTGTATGTGGACATTGACCCAGTGACATACACCATTGACCCGGCAAAGCTTGAGTCACCCATAACCGAAAACACAAAGGCCATAATCCCCGTCCACCTTTATGGTCACCCTGCCAATATGGATCCCATAAAAGAACTTGCCAAAAAACACAACCTGACACTCATTGAGGATTCCTGCCAGGCACATGCAGCAGAATACAAAGGCCAGAAAACCGGTTCAATAGGTGACCTTGCCATCTTCAGTTTCTTCCCGTCCAAGAACATGACTGTGGCAGGCGACGGGGGCATGGTAACGACCAACAACGAAGAACTGGCACAGAAAATATCCATGCTCAGGGATCACGGCCGCACTGGTAAATATATCCACGAAATGCTTGGACTGAATCTCCGCTTAAGCGAAATCCCGGCGGCGGTCGGGCGTCAGCAACTTAAACACCTTAACGAATGGACCGACAGCCGACGTCGCGTCGCTAAAAAGTACAACACACTTCTCGACGGGGTGGTCGAAACGCCAACAGAAGCGCAGTGGGCAAAACACGTCTATCACCTCTACGTCGTCCAGACCGATGATCGCGATGGTCTTAGCAAACACCTGAACGACCACGGGGTCAGTACAGGCATCCATTATCCAGTGCCTGTGCACAAACAACCGTGCATGAAAGTAGCTAACGTAAACCTGCCAGTAACAGATGCATGTGTCGACAGGATACTCTCACTGCCAATGCATCCACAGTTGACGGATGAACAGATTGAATATGTTGCAGAAAAAGTAAAGGAGTGGATAAAATGACCGGAATTGCAGTTATCGGCACAGGTTACTGGGGCAAGAACCATGTGCGTACGTACAGCGAACTTGCAAGCGAAGGCGTAATCAATAGTGTCAAGATATGTGATCTTGATGAAAAGCGCGCGTGTGAGTTGGGGGAGGCTTTCAATATCGAATACCTTATAGATTACAAAGAACTCATCGCCGACCCAAATATAGATGCAGTAAGCATAGTAACTCCCTCCTCTACACACTACCAATTAGCAAAAGAGTTCATGAAAGCCGGAAAAGATGTCCTTGTCGAAAAACCCATGACAATGAACTCCAGAGAATCAGAACAACTTGTCAAAATAGCGAACGACACAAACCAGATCCTCATGGTCGGCCACATCTTCCGCCACCATCCTGCAGTAAAAGAACTCAAACACAGGATCGACCAGGGCGAGTTTGGCAAGATCCAGTTGATATCAAGCAACCGACTCTCCTTCGGTGCACCCAGGAAAGACATGGGCGTGATTTACGCGCTCGGCGTCCACGAAGTGGACATGTTCTGCTACCTGATGGATAAGGAGTATCCTGACAGCATCCACACAACCGCAAGTTATACTCTCCAGCCTGACATCGAGGAAACTGCCATGATTACAATGGACTTCGACGGCACAAAAGCCTACGCATTCGAAAGCTGGCTAATGCCAGCGTACGGAAAACAGCGCGACCTTGTAGTAGTCGGCTCCGAGAAGACCGCAAAAATAGATTATCTAAAACCGCAGGAACTCCAAGTCTTCGATATCCGCATCGCAGAACAGGATTTTGATGGCAAGACCGCCTTCAGCGTAGAAAACGAAGGCTCGTACACAATACCAATCCCATATGCTGAACCGTTAAAAGAAGAACTTCGCCATTTCATCCAGTGCATAAATGACAGGTCAAGGCCGATATCAGATGGAGAAATCGGGCTGCGCGCAGTAAGGATGGCAGAAGCGGCGCTGGAATCAGCAAATAACGGGCGCACGTTTTCATTTTAGCAGAGCAGAATGTGATGCAATACCCACACACACCAACACCGCGCAAAGCGCAGCACGTTCCATAACCCACAAAAAGAAGTACCACAACATCTCGACACGCAGAACCCAAGACCCTGCAGCACCAGCAATCAATTCACACAGACCGCACACTTTCCTTCAAATAAAACTCATTCGCCCGCATCAGATCTTCTGGCGTCCCAACATCGATATGGATACCAGATATCTTCTTGTAAACAACCCGTGCACCCTGCTCAACCAGCACCTTGATCGAATCCGTAAGTTGGTACTCACCCTTAAATCCGGGTTTGGTATCATGTATCGCCTCAAAGATATCGGGCTCGAAGATATACACGCCCGCAATCCCCAGATGGCTCGGCGCATCAGCAGGCTTTGGCTTCTCCACAAGGTCAACGACATAGATCCCATCGGGCTTGATAATCCCGTGACGTGTAACATCGGTCACTTCCACCACGCCAATCGTAGCGTCCGCATTGTTTGCCTCATGGAACTCCTTGAGATCACGCAGCACCGTATCAGGTGAGAAGAAGTTATCCCCAAGCACCACCGCAAAAGAAGACCCATTGATTACATGTTCCCCTGCAGCAACAGCATCCGCAAGCCCCAGCCGCTCATCCTGGACCACATAGGTCAGTTTCACACCAAACCGCTTCCCAGAACCAAAGTAATCGGAAAGCCCGTGTTTTTTAGGGCTCACGACAATTGTGATATCTTTGATTCCGGCGGTCACAAACGCTTCTACCACATGTTCAATTACTGCTTTATCACCCACAGGCAGTAATTCTTTTGGCATTGCATGGGTAAACGGGCCAAGACGCGTGCCACTTCCAGCGGCGGGTATCAATCCTTTCATGATAGTAATGTCCAAAGTTTAAGATAATAAATCTTTCCAAACAGTCTAGTAAAATTTGTGTAATTTGTTTCAATCCAATCAAACTCGTCCATACTCATCATCGAACCTCTCAATATCATCCTCACCCACATACTCACCCAACTGCACCTCAATGATCTCCAGTACCCCCTCTCCCGGATTAAACAACCTATACTTTACACCAGCACTAATATAAGTACTCTCCCCCCCACCCAGACACATCTGCTCCCCATCAACCTCAACACACGCCTTGCCCTTCACAACCACCCAGTGCTCACTCCTGTGTTTATGAAGCTGCAGACTCAACCTCTTACCCGGCATCACCCTAATATTCTTTATCTTATGCTTCTCTAAACTCTCAAGCACAGTATATGTACCCCACGGCCTGTATCCAGTCTGGTGAATATCTGCCCGCTCATCACCCTGCTACTTAAGGCAGGACACCACATCCTTAACCTTCTGGCTGCTGCTTCTGGGACATACCAGAAAGGCATCCCTGGTATCCAATTCATTAAGGCATCCTCATATATAATTTCTCAAAATACCCCACAGTCTCCCTCAACCCTTCCCCCAACCCAACCTCCGGCTCCCACCCCAGCACATCCTTAGCCCTCCCAATATCCGGCCTCCTGACCTTCGGATCATCCACAGGCAGCTCCTCGAAAACAACCCGCGAACCGCTCCCTGTGATCTCAATAACCCGCTCAGCAAACTCCAGTACACTCATCTCATCAGGATTCCCGATATTCACAGGCTCCACAAAATCCGACATCATCAGCTGATAGATCCCATCAACAAGATCCGATACATAACAGAACGACCGTGTCTGCTTACCATCCCCATATACCGTAATATCCTCCCCGCGGGCCGATCGGGTTCACATTACCCCAGTAGCTTTCCGGCTGCGGGTTCACAAGCGGGTCGCCGTAGACCTCGGATGTGGATGCGAGCAAAAAGCGCGCCCCCTGCTCCTTGGCGAGACCGAGCATGTTGTAGGTGCCGAGTGCCCCGACCTTAAGCGTCTGGATAGGGAGGTTAAGGTAATCGATGGGGGATGCAGGAGATGCCAGATGGAAAATGTGATCGATCTTGTCCCCGAAATATATCGGTTTTGTAACATCGTGTTTGATGTATGTGAACTTGTCTGAATCGATGTGCTCGATATTCTTTGCACTGCCGGTTACCAGGTTATCTATGCAGATGACCTCATGCCCTTTGTCGAGCAGGAGGTCGCAGAGGTGTGAACCTAAGAAGCCTGCTCCGCCTGTTACAATTGTTTTCATGTTTTTCATTTATTAGACAGCAATAACACCTTTTGAACTTTCCCTTACGTCTATGACGCCATTTATCGCTTTTATTTTGGATGTATCCCTGGCTTTGGTATCAAGTCCAACAATATTCGTTAGTTCAGAAACATACAGGATCTTACCAAATCTCTTAAGTTCACTCACAACACCTTTGTCCTTGATGCGCACTATTAACCGCATATTATCATCTCCAGTGCTTTATCTGTTCTTATTGATCCGTTACCCTGAACCCACCTCGGGAATCCCTTATCCTCAGCCGTGCTAAAAATTGCATCAACAACACGCTTTTTATCCGCAGCACATGCAGATAATAACATTGCCGCTGATGCAGAAACAAACGGAGCGGCAATAGACGTACCCTCCAATTTGAAGTTTCCATATCTAATGCAACCAGGAGCAATTATGTCAGGCTTCAATTTAGATGGTGTTCCCCTGCTACTGTAGTCTGCTACTGTATCGTCTTCTTCAATTGACCCAACACCTATACATGAGATCGAATTTGCAGGGCATGATATGTTATCTTCTTTAGGTCCATCATTTCCCACAGCTGCAACGATTATTGTTTTCTTTGATGCTGCGTCTACCAATTCGCACAATGGACAAGCTCCATCACACTTTCTAGGGATTCCCAAACTAAGATTCATTACTTCTACCCCCGAATTCGCACACCACTCAATAGCTCTCATGATATTGATCTCATCCGCTTCTCCAGTTCGATCTATCACTTTGGCGTTTATTAATGAAATATTTGGTGCTACGGTCTTAAGAATCCTTGCTATGGTAGTACCATGACCTATGGGGTCGTACGACCCTTCTTCAGTAAAGTCTCGTTCTAATACTACTGAACCGCTGACCAATGGATCTGACATATCAATCCCGGAATCGATTACTCCTATCCACACACCATCCCCGTAAACATTCTGATTCTGCACATTAAAAATACCAATTTTATTTAATGCATCTGTGAGCATGAGCTTTGCTTTACCGGATTCGTATACCTGCCGTACTTCTTTTAACCCTTTAATGTACCCGATATCTTCTGTTTCAAGTGCTATCGTATTATCGATCAACGAAAAAATATGTAGAATTCTGCTGCTCCTTTTCAACTTAGCCAACACCACAGATGACAGACACTCTACTTTAACAATATATCTCATATAACATCCCATCTCCTTTCTCAAGCAACAGGTCGCATAGATGTGAACCCAAAAACCCTGCCCTGCCGGTTATTATTGATTTCATATAATCCAATTCAAAATACTTTATTCGAGATTGTCTTTCAAGGTCGTTCTTTTTGAGTTAACATTCTATAAATACTCACGCCCTCCCATACTCATCATCGAACCTCACAATATCATCCTCACCCACATATTCACCCAACTGCACCTCAATGATCTCCAGCACTCCCTCTCCAGGATTAAACAACCTATGCTTCACACCTGCACTTATATAGGTACTCTCACCCTCCACCAGGCACCTCTGCTCCCCATCAACTTCCACGCACGCCCTGCCCTTAACAACCACCCAGTGCTCACTCCTGTGGGCATGAAGCTGCAGACTCAACCTCTTGCCCGGCATCACCCTGATATTCTTGATCTTATGCTTATCAGAACTCTCAAGCACAGTATATGTCCCCCACGGCCTGTACACGGGCTGGTGAATATCTGCCCGCTCATCACCCTGCTCTTTCAGGCGGGACACCACATCCTTGACCTTCTGGCTGCTGCTCCTTGGGCATACCAGCAAGGCATCCCTGGTATCCACCACAACCATATCATCCACATCAACCAGCGAAACGAC
>JAUWQD010000077.1 GCA_030611265.1 Methanosarcinaceae archaeon
AGGTTGGATTTAATTAGATCTCCAAGTGCTTTTAGAAGGTTGTCAATCTAAGGGCTTAGGGGCAAATTTTGAGGATAAGAAGTATTTATAGGTATTTTATATGGTTTTAAAGGTGTTTGGTTCATTTTGCCATTGCCTCAAATAATACAAAACAGGGGATTTTGAGAGTTTCTTTTGAGGGGGAAGGAAAAAGTAAATGTGGAATTTCTAATGATGTGTATTGTGCATAATATAGGGAAGATTGAGGGGTTTGCGAAAAGGAAAGGTGAAAACTTGAAAGAAATACTGAAAAACTGGATTAAAGGGGATAATCTGTTCAGAGTGGCTATAAAAAATGTTGTAATTGGTGCTTAAAAACATGTTTTTGGTGAACTTTCGGTGAAAGGTGTAAATTTAAATGTATGCATACACAAAATGTAAGGAAATTAAGATGTTAACTTCGTGTGTTGGAAACTCCCCGAATTTCAAGGTGTCATGAAAAGTTGTTTTTGAGACAGCCTGCTTAGTATATAGTACACTGGGTGCGCAAATGTGATTGCTTTAACTGACACTAAAAACAATACAACCGCCGCAGGCGGCATATTTCCTTGCCATTGACCCGAGAAAAATCTGCCAGTCGGATTAATACAAAAGAAGGAAGCGTTTTTTTACTAATGATAGAAATGCGTCGCCTACGGTGGATTGACTCGACATCAAAAATAGCTAAACAAAATATATAAATGTGACAAAAAAGAGGTGGGGCAAGTAGTATGTGCCCCAATATTTTCATTTTTTACGTATCTGATGTTTTCAATTTTAGTTTCAATTTTTCTTTTCGAATAATTTACCCACGCCCAAACCGAATCCGAGCATGAATATTGACCCTATGAAAATGGCTCCAATTTCACCGGCTTTTCCGAAACCCTCGATTGCATAATCAGGCATTGGTGCTCCCATAACAGGTTCACTCTCTTCCAGTTCTGCAAATGTATGTTCATCTATAACACCCTCGGCTGCACTTTCCAATCCGTCAGGGTCGGAAGATGCCAAAAACGGAGCGAGCACTGATAATAATATTGCCACAGCCAAACCTACCAATATGATCATTTTGAAGTCGCCACTGCCACTATTATTTCCGGTCATGCTGTCACCGCCTCTTCGGAAAACTGGGACAACAGATCAGGGCGCGCCCGTGCAATTGCTGTGACTGCTATTGCCGTAATTGCGCCTTCTCCTATCACTCCGATTATTGCATGGTATGTTCCCATTGCTGCAAGTCCGGTTACGAGAGGGAATATTCCTGCAAGTGTCATCTGAATTGAACATGCTATTGCGGATATGAACAAGCCAAGCCATGCCCCGCCAAATGCGGCAATCGGCATGCTGAGTTTGATCTTCTTAAGTCCCATAAAAGTATAATAACCAACAAAACCGCTGATAACTCCCATGTTAAGTATATTTACTCCGAGGGTTGTTACGCCACCGTCGGCAAAGCCGAGTGCCTGGACGAACAACACAAGTGTGAGTAGCAATACACCAGCCCAGGGGCTTCCAAGTATGATCGCTGCCAACACAGCACCGACCATGTGCCCGCTTGTCCCCATGCCTATAGGGATGTTCATTGCCTGTATGGCAAATATGCCGGCAGCAAGTGCTGCGAGTAGTGGTATTTTCATATCATCCATCTCTTGCCGTGCCCATCTAATGGACAATGCGATGAATGGAATAACTATTATCCAGTATACAATTGCTTGATCTAATGGTATGAATGCATCAGGTATGTGCATTTTTATCCTCCTATTTTTCTACCTATATAACACATAAACATTTTTTTTCATTAATAAATATTACGATTGTTAACGCACGTAACACGCAATTTGGGAAATGTACTTTTATTATAAATAGGTGTTGGTAACCAATCTTGAGTGGTGAAACTAACAGAGAATGATTGTGAAGCAACGGGATGCAAATTGAATATAATGTAAAAAATTTCGAAATTTTAATATTTCTGGCAGTTTCCAATAATTGTCTTATTTAGATAAAATATGGTCGAATTTTATAATCGAAATTCGTTTTGGGACAGCCGTATGGGCATTTCAAAATATATATCTCACATAACACCACCATGGTACAGTCCCATTTTTCAATTATTTTTAATAATCACTCCCCGCATTACAACATCTGCGTTGGTTTTTTTGATCTACGATATCATTTATGGCTACTTTTTCAGAAACATAAATATGTGGAATGCGAAAGTTTTGGAGTGAAAATCATGAAGACAAAACTCCTTCCGACGATTGCTATTACTGTTCATCCTGCAACACATGGCATATCCATCCTGTGCTAAGTGGTTGTAGAGGGATATAATCTTTTAATCACTTTGTTGTTTTTTGAGACATTTTCAAAACTTATAAATTATATTACGTTGTCATATTTTCCATGCGATGCAAAATAACCGTCCAGAAAATTTCATCCACTCCCATTCATTATGATTACCAGTACGGTCTGGCGTCAATGCTCTATGCGCGGCTTGCCAGTGCTAATATCACTCTTGCAAATGAGATACACAGCCATCAGGGATTCAAGTTCTATACATTTTCCAATTTAATCCTTGAAGACCGGATACCTGGCAAAGGTGGATTGAATTTCACGAAAGCCCATTTTTTCATTTCTTCGCCGGACTCTGAGTTCATTCGCAGTTTCACGGAAGGACTGCTTCTTGAACCGGAATTCTTTCTTGGAAAAAATAAAAAAGCGGATTTCATTATCGAGCGTGTGGAAATACTACCGCAACGTGAGTTTTTGGATTCCTGTATGTTCAAGACCCTCTCACCTGTGTATGTGAAAACCATGAGGAAAAAGGACGGAAAACTTGTTGAGATTGATCTGTATCCAAAGGATTCAAAGTTCTATGAGAATCTTCATACAAATCTCACCGCCCGATACGAGGAATACTACGGGCACAAGGTCGAGCATGATTTTTTTGATGTGCTGGATGTTAAGGACGTTAAACCAAAACGCATATCGATAGGCAATAGTTTCAGGCGGTGTAGTTTGATGAAGATGACACTTGAAGCGAGTCCTGAGCTTCTGGGGTTTGCGTATGATGCGGGTTTGGGAGAAAAGAATGCTATGGGATTCGGGTGTTTAGATGTGGTTTGAATACTTTCACACTGCTTGGCTCAGGCTTAAATATATTGGGGATGTTGGTATTAGTGAGTGGATGTAATAAAATTAAAAAATGTGTGAAGATTTAGAGGTATCTAATGCAACAAACAAACGATATATTCAAAGCCGAATTTAAAGAAACTGGTAATTATTGGCTAGATTCTGGAATAATATCCTTATTTCGTTCATTCGATCTCCCAGAAAATAGAGAATTAGCCCTTGATATTGGAATCACAATAGATGGCCGGCAATTTATTGTCGAAGGGGCAAGTGAAGAAAAAATTACAGCCTTCATAAAAGAAGTCGTCGATAATCTCACAAATACAAATTACATAACATACACAAAAAATAAAGATATCTGGTATGATGGTGAAGCAGATGAATTTAAACTTTATCAGAAGACTAACTTCACACCATTTTATTCAGCACTCATATCGGGAGTAATTCCTTCAATAAAACAAAAGTTACTCCTGAAAAACATGAGCCTTGAGCAGAAAACAAAATTCGATGATACCATCAAATTTTTTAATGAAAATGAAGATCAGAAAGCAAAAATTGGTCCAAAGCAACAGAATAATCCTGATAAGGCGTATGTGCCCATGGATGCTCCAAAGCTCTCCATCAAAACGAAATTAGATTTTGGCACAGGTAAAAATAGTTGTTCATTTTGTGGACGACCAACTAAGGGAATTAGTCCATCGGGCGTGAATTATCCTTGGATAACTTCTGCATCCAAATTAAAAAATTTTAATTCAATGCATGCAGGTAAATCCATCATGTGTGGATATTGTGAAGCTGCATCCATTGCTGCTTATGATTTAGTCCGATATCACATAAATGGAGATCGGCTTTTCATGGCATTGCCACACGCTGAAAGCCTTGGTGAACTCAAGCTTGTCTGGAATGATATTCAATCATATAATCCTACAGAAGGCACTGAATATATCTTTTGCAATTTCACAGAAGAACGTATTACTGCTTACCACATAAGCGAGAATTTCATTTATCTTGCTATTGCCATGTATAATTCTTTGAAAAATTATATATCCCAAAGAGAGATGAAAAATGATGCGGCATGGCAACGTCTTGCATCAAAAAGATGGTATGCGAGTTCAGGAATTAATGGACAGAGTTTGCAATTCCGCAAGATGTTTGAATTCGCACGTTTTGGTGATATTTTCAGATTCTTTGATTATGTAACTAAAGGAGAAGAAGGGGTAGACTTGTATCGCCTTTTTGGTGATCTCTTTGTTGAAAAGAAACGCGGTGTAAACATAGCAAATGTTATTTATCGCGAGAAAATTTCAGAAAATTTGCTTAAGTTTGAAGATATCACTGATAAAGTTGAACAATTCACATTTGAAAAGGGTCGGCCAGTGGAGGGCCTTCATCATTTTGTGAAAATCTACATGACAAAAAGCGTTAATGAGGTAAACCGTATGGATGCACAAATAATAGAAATATGTGAAAAGATTGGTGACCGGATTGGGAAATACTCTTATTTCTCCAAAGATAAAGGCGTACTTTTTGGATTACGTAACTCTAAGAATCTTACTGAGTTTTTGGAAAATCTAAACAGTGCGCAATTCAAGATGCCAAATGAGAAATACTCAGGACGGCTGGATATTCCAAAGGAGTTTTTGTTAACTATTAATGAGAAGAATTGGCGTCAATATAAATCTCTAATCACGATTTTTGCAAAAAATCCACCACCAAAAAAAGAGAGCGTGACTGAAATCAAAGAAACTGAAAAGAAGGAGGACTAGAATGGAATCAAATTGTATAAGCATTGGATATTTGTTCAAAATGAGTATTGGAAATGCAAATAGTGGGTTTAATGAGGACAATGTATCCACGTTGAAAAAGATAACACTGCCTGATGGTTCAACGCTACCATATATATCAGGACAGGCAATCCGTCGTTATATCAGGGATAAATTTGTAGAATTAGGACATGATATTTCTCCATTGCAGGATCCACGCAATGATGAAGAAAAGATAAAGGAAGCTAAAACGAAAAGTCCAGATTTTACTGAATGTGACCCGATAAATTACATCGATGATGATTTGTTTGGTTTCATGCGGGCAGTGACTGGTGACAATCGCAAACGCACTTCTCCTGTACGTGTCAGTCCGGCTATAGGCATTTATCCATTCCAGAACGATCGCGATCTTGGAACCAAAAGTAGTGAACAAACGCGCGAGAAAGCTGCGGCAGGCGGGGCTATGTTCGAAACAGAAATTACACATAATTATTTTTGTGGAAGCATACTCATAGAACTTGATCGCATTGGAAATTTTATCGGGATGGAACTCAACAAAAAAGAAGATTTTGAGTTGGATAAAAAAGCAAAAGTGGCACGTTTGACTGCACTAATTAATGCAATTGAGCATTTATGGGGTGGCGGTAAACAGAGTCGATTGCTTTCAGATATCTCACCTAAGTTTCTGGCTTATGCACGACAATCTTCAAAACATCCCATATTCCTTGAAACTCTACGTACAAAACAGGATACAATTGGAGCAGTTAATGTGGAGTTGCTCAATAGTGCATTTAATGCAAACAAGACTATAATAGAAAAGAAACTCGTTGGATATTTACCTGGCTTCTTTGAAAACGACAGTGAAATCAAAGAAGTTTTTAGTGATATTTTGAGCCTAGATGAATGTATGAACCAAATCCGTGCAGATATCACGGATGTTTATACAAAAGGGTGAGATTGTGGATGCTATTCGACTTCGTGTGCGAGGGCTTTTTAATTCCTACAGGGATCCGAAAACCCATAAAATACATCGCACATTTCCTTTTCCCCCACGCACCACACTGGTTGGACTTGCTGGTGCAGCATTGGGACTTTCCGAAGATGTTCTCTGGGATGAATATAAGGATTTGCAGGTCGCAGTAGTTGACATTTCAAAAGATAACAGTTTGCACGGCGTAGGAAGAGCAGACGATTTAATCAAGTACAAAAAATATAAAGACAGTGTAGTCGAAACAAGTATCCTTATACGTGAGTTATTATACAAACCAGAATATTTGATTTATTATGTTTCATCGAAAGAAAATGCTCTCGACGAGATCCATGAAGCATTTCTCCATCCAAAATACGCATTGAGCTTAGGGCGTGACGATGAACTTATAATGCTACATGAAATTGAAAAAGTAAACTTAATGCCGTTGGAATCGGGGGAGTATGGGGAAACGATATTACCATTCAATCCGGCTATAGATGGATTTCACATAGACATAACTACACAGAAATATTTTGAACCATGTACGTTGGCAACATTGCCCTCTCAGTTTACGATTAAAAATGGTGTTAGGACACCATCAAAATTGCAGACATACGCATTTCTCAAAAATATAAGAATCCAGATCACAAAGGATGGAGGATTTACAGATGGTAGATACAACTTTTTCTTCCTCTGATCTAACAAACGGTGATGTTCTTGCTAAACTAAATCCTCAAAAATCACTTGAAAGTCACATCCAGGATTGCCTTTATATTTTTAAGCGCTTCAAGAAACATCGTGAGTGGGACGTGAAAAAATTAGCTGCTAAAGCTTCTATCGATAGCGATAGATTATTTGAGGGTGCATTTTATTGTGCTGCGTATCATGATCATGGCAAAGCAACCGCATCATTCCAATCGAAATTAAAAGGTGAAAATAGCAATCAATCATCACACTCTCTGGATTCTTTACCGTTTATTGAGTCGCAGGTAATAAATAATCCACTTTATGAGCCAGTTCCTGAATTGCAATTGGAAACATTGGTTGTTGCAAGTCATCATTCTCGGCTACATCCTGGGAAGTTCCAATATTGGCAAGATAAGATGCCTCCACAATATAATATAAAATACTTAAATCATATGGAAGATTCAATTTGCGATGCATACTCAGATATTTTTGGTGCAGAAAAACCAGTCGTGGCCTTTCCAAAACTCGATGAACCAAATTACAATGTGATTAATCATCAGTTATCCAAGCTAAAAAATCTTGAACGAGATGATATGGCAGTACGTGATATATTCTCTTTTTTGAAATCAGCAATGCATTACTGTGATTGGTGGGGATCAGGTGAGCATTTTGAGAAAAAGTTCAATGTAGAAAATATCAGAGATCCACTAGAATATGCAACACTTGAACGTGCTCAAAAACGAGATTGTAAAAGAGGAATAAGTCCACGTCAAGAAATAGGGTGGCATGACTTCCAGAAAAAAGCTTGTAGTGTTAAAGGGGATGTTTTTTTGAGGGCACCCACTGGCTCAGGAAAAACTGAAGCAAGTTTATTGTGGGCTCAAAACAATCTTGACAACCACAGGCTTCTGTATCTGCTCCCGACCATGACTACAACGAACAAGATGCGTGATAGGCTAGCAGACATATTTTCTAGCGATAATGTCGCTCTAGTTCACGGAACTTCGAGGTTTCTTTTGCATGATGAATGTTTAAGTGAAAATGATAATAGTTACAGTTATAAAATGAATGAAATGAGTGCATTTTTCTATCCAATCACAACTACTACAGTTGATCAGTTGCTATTCAGTTTATTTCATTCAAGCCAGTGGGAAACTCGAAATGATGCACTCCAAAATAGTTTGATTATTCTTGATGAAGTTCATGCATATGATCCCTATACATTAGGGTTAATTATAGAAATGATGAAAATTGCAGGTCCAAAAAGTAAATTCTGCGTAATGAGTGCAACTTTACCAGACATAATAAAAGATATAATTCAGGAAAAAAGTAGAAGAAAGTTCTCGTTTGTACCTGATGAGGAATTCGATAAAAGGGCAAAACTCACAATCAATATCAAGGATGAACTAATCGATGATTGCATTAATCAAGTGATTTCATCTTTTTTGAAAGGAAAAAAGGTGCTTGTTATTGTTAATACGGTTGGTAAAAGTACTGCTATCTACAATTCCATCATTGAAACACTTGAGGAAACAAGGGCAATGGGAAATCTTGGCAAAATCAATGACCGAGTGATGCTATTTCATTCTCGTTTCATCCTAAATCATAGGAAAAATAAGGAGCACATATTAGAAAATTTGCCGGATGGGGCATTTATTGCAATCACCACCCAGGTTGTTGAAGTGAGTTTAGACATTGATTTTGATGAATTGCACACTGAAGCGGCTCCCCTTGATTCATTGATTCAAAGATTTGGGCGGGTCAATCGCAATAGGCAAGAAGGAATCATATGTCCTGCTTATATCTATCAGGTCAAATCTCAGCGCCCATATGATGATATAGGAGTGATAAAATCCAGCATAGCATTGCTGGATGGTGTCGGAAAGCAACCGAATGAGGCTACTTTGAGGAGTCTTGTGAACGAATTATACGGTGAAGAATATCTTACAAAAATAGAAGAGGGATTGAAAAAAGCACGAAAATTAGTCGCCAATGCAATTGACCAACGACGATATGTCTACACTGGTAAGCTCTTTGATGACGATGTTTCTGCTTATACAAGAGAATCCGACTATCCAACTGCTACTTGCATACCTGTGGAATATCAGAAAAAAGTAGAAAATCTCAATCCACTTGATCGTGTTGGATATCATGTTCGTGTACCAAAATGGATGTATGATAATAATAGGTATGAGGACAATGGAGAAATAAGATATCTTTACTTACATTATGATGATTCAATAGGTGTCACGGATAATCAACCATTCTTGGAATGTTGATGTAAAGCTGAATGTATTTAAACTTATGAAAACTAATGAGTTCCCAACCACACATCTCACACCAATCCTCTCCCACCATGAAAATAACCGGCGTCAAGATCAACTACTACCACATACAACTCCCATCGGGCAGTGGAGTTAAAATCAGACCTTAGAGGGATTGAAACACAGGTGAACAATTTATAAAATATAATGGTCAAGACGGTTAAAATCAGACATTAGAGGGATTGAAACATAGCAACCCATATCAACGTAGAATTACCCTGTAACGTTAAAATCAGACCTTAGAGGGATTGAAACATGGTTCGTATTTCAGGTATTGAAAATCCAATTAGAGTTAAAATCAGACC
>JAUWQD010000081.1 GCA_030611265.1 Methanosarcinaceae archaeon
AGTCTCTCATGCACTTCGATTGATTCTATTTAGTTGTGTTTTATTAAACACCACCGATCAGAATTAATCGAACTGTCATATCTAACGTCAGTCAGGAAAGAACTCCTGACTCCACACTTATGAATATAAGGCGGTGATAAACAATTTATGATCCCACACCGTTAAGGTGAAGGGAACTCATAATATGCACAATGGTATATAAGCATTCCCCGCGTGGTCACCCACATCGGAAAATTACTTGAATAATCCATTCACTTCACCTCTAGTTTGGCTCGAAATGACTCCAGACAAGTCCGGTTTCATCGGCGTCAAGCCTCCCTAAGGGAAGCAGCCCTACAACCACACGCTTGTATATAAGTATTGCGAGCACCTATGAAAAAAATCGTCACTTTTGATTCAAAATAACGTTTTGTTTTTATACTATAATCGATTAAACATTCCTGATTATTATGACTATTAAAACAAAACTGAGGGATCGATTTTTACGTCACTGAAACAATTAAAAACGCACAGGTAAGCATTTTTGATACAACCCTGCGCGACGGGGAACAGACACCGGGCGTGTCACTGACCCCAAAGCAAAAGATGGAGATCGCACATCAACTCGACAAACTCGGAGTTGACGTCATCGAAGCCGGTTTCCCCATATCATCCGCAGGAGACAAGGAATCCGTCAAATCAATAGCAAACGCAGGATTGACCCTCGACGTATGCGGTCTTGCCCGCGTCCTCACAAAAGACCTGGACGCATGCCTTGACTGCGGCGTGGACATGATACACACATTCGTATCAACATCAGACATCCAGCGGATACATACTATAAAGAAAAGCCGTGAAGAAGTCATGGACATGGCTGTTGCCGCCGTAGAACACATCAAAGACCACGGCGTCAAATGCATGTTCTCCGCAATGGACGCAACACGCACAGACCTTGACTACCTTCTTGACGTGTTCAAAGCAGTAGAAAACGCAGGCTGCGACATCATCAACGTACCCGACACTGTAGGTGTCATGGTACCGTCTGCAATGTACACCCTCATAAAGAACATCGACGAAAACGTCAACATACCAATTGACGTACACTGCCACAACGACTTTGGACTCGCAGTCGCAAACAGCCTGCTCGCAGTTGAAGCAGGAGCCAGACAGGTGCAAGTAACTATCAACGGACTGGGCGAGCGCGCAGGCAATGCCGACCTCGCACAGACCGTAATGAGCCTGCATTCCATGTACGGCGCAAAAACGAACATCAACACAGAATACATATTCGAAACATCACAACTGGTCGAGCGTTACACAGGCGTACGTCTCCAGCCACACATGCCAATCGTCGGCGAGAACGCATTCGCACACGAGTCCGGAATTCACACCCACGGCGTGCTTGAAAGATCAGACACGTTCGAACCGGGCATCATGACACCTGAGATGGTAGGTCATACAAGA
This sequence comes from Methanosarcinaceae archaeon, assembly GCA_030611265.1. Taxonomy (GTDB): domain Archaea; phylum Halobacteriota; class Methanosarcinia; order Methanosarcinales; family Methanosarcinaceae; genus Methanovorans. The sequence goes on from JAUWQD010000081.1 coordinate 1,444, forward strand.
CGGATCGTGCTCGGCAAACATGCAGGAAAGCATGCAGTCAAACAATCGCTTGAATCAGCCGACATCCATCCAACAGATGAACAACTGACAGAGATCCTGAACCGAATAAAAATAATCGCAGACAAAGGCAAACGCATCACTGATGCAGACCTTTATGCAGTTGCGTCAGTCGTACTGGGTAAAGCCGAAGGTGAAGAAAGGATCAAACTCAAAGAACTCTCGGTCATGACCGGCAACATAACAACCCCTGCAGCCGTTGTAAAACTTATAATAAACGGCGAAGAATCAGTCACCGCAAACACTGGTGTCGGTCCGGTAGATGCCGCACTCAATGCCGTGCAGAACATGATCGGAGAGCACACAAAGATCAAAGTGCATGACTTCCGTATCGAAGCGATCTCAGGCGGATCCGACGCCCTTGCAGAAGTGACCATCGGTGTGGAGGACGAAAAAGGACGGATCGTAACAGCACACTCGGCAAGTGCTGACATTGTGCTAGCATCAGTAGATGCGCTCATCACAGCCATCAACATGCTGTACAAATGATCCACCCATACAACACAGAATGATGATCGATTCCCACTGCCATCTTGACTTTCCCAGATTCAACAGCGACCGCCACGAAGTTATCGAGCGCGCGCGTATCGCCGGCGTGGATGAGATCATCAACTCCGGCGTAGACTACAAAACAAACCTCTCAACACTTGCGCTTGCTGATAAATACGAACATATCCACGCAACACTCGGTTTGGGTCCGGGAGTTGCCACAAGTAAAAGTGATGATGATATCGGGCACATCCTGTCCCAGATCGAACAGAACATCGAAAATGCAGTGGGAGTCGGTGAAGCAGGGCTTGATCACTTCCACTGCAAAACCGATGCAGGCAGGACGCGCCAGATAGAAGTGTTCAAAAAAGTGATCGAGATTGCTGAAACAGTTGACAAGCCGCTCGTGATTCATGGAAGAGATGCTGAATATGAAGCATTGCAACTTGTCCAGCATCTTGATAACGTGGTGTTCCACTGCTATGGCGGCTCACTTGAAACAATGAACCAGATAACAGATGCGGGATACTATGTATCCATTCCAACGCTCGTATGCTTCTCAAAACATCACCAATCCCTTGCAAAGCACCTGCCGCTTGAGAGAATGGTCATCGAAACCGACAGCCCATACCTCTCCCCCAGAAAAGGACGTAACGAACCTGCATTCCTTGTGGATTCGGTTGCAACGATAGCAAAACTTCGCGGACTGGAAGAAGCGGATGTTGCAAAGGTTACAGCACAAAACACACGTCGGTTTTTTGGACTTTGAGATATTATTGAATGTAAGTATTATGATACACTACAACAGGAGTGCAGAACATGAATGTTGAAAAGATCAACGCATCCCCTTATGACGCTAACACGTACCTTGTTAACAAAAAAATACTGATCGATACAGGCATGAGTCCACATTCCCTGTATGAAGAGATCGAAAAACATGTCGATCCCAAAAAGATTGAACTCATCATATTGACACACTGCCACTACGATCACACCGGAGCAGCAGCAGATATTGCGGAAAAATGTAATGCAAAGGTTGCAATACATAAAGACGATATAGAACTCCTGAACGATAACACGGGAAGTGTCGCGTCAATGTTCGGGCATCCTGCACCTGCGGTTGTACCATCAGTTATTTTTGAAGGCGGAGAGAAGATACCGATTAGCAATACCGAAAACCTTGAAGTAATATATACACCCGGGCACACACCTGGTGGGATCTGCCTATTTGAACCTAACTCAAAAAGCCTTTTCTCGGGAGATACCGTATTCCCCCAGGGCAGCATCGGGCGCACCGATTTTATGGGCGGATCATCCAGTGAACTGACAAAATCGATTGAAAAACTCACACAACTGAATGTTGATATACTATATCCGGGTCATGGTATTGTAACCGATGACAATGTCAATGCCCAAATCCATTTATCTTTACAAATGTCCGCAGTGATGCGTTGAACAGAGTTACACTCATGGCAAAAAATTCCAATTCCAAAACTAGATCCAAATCTAAAGATCGGGCAGGACCCAATACGAAAAACAAGATCAAGCCTGCTCCAGTCTCACTTTTTCTTCCAATCAACCTCAAAAATGCCGAAAAACGTGGCTGGGATGAGTTAGACATAATTATCATAACAGGGGACGCATACGTAGACCATCCGAACTTTGGCGCAGCGATTATAGGGCGCGTGCTCGAAGATGCGGGGTTTAAGGTCGGCATAATTGCACAACCCAAGTGGAACAGTGTTGATGATTTTAAGAAACTTGGTAAACCGCGCCTCTTTTTTGCAGTAACTGCCGGAAATACGGATTCAATGGTGAGCAACTACACACCATCCCAGAGACTCCGGCGCGATGATTCATATTCCCCGGGCGGCAAGACAGGTCTCCGCCCAAACCGTGCGGTTGTTGTATATTCCAACCGCATCAAGGAAGCATATCCAGATACCCCGATCGTTATCGGTGGAATCGAAGCATCCCTTCGCAGGTTCGCCCATTATGATTACTGGTCAGACAAGGTGCGCCAGTCCATTCTGGCAGATGCGCCTGCAAACCTGTTGGTGTACGGGATGGGAGAACTCCAGACAGTTGAGATCGCGAAACGTCTGGACGGCGGCGAGCAAATTCATGAAATTCGCGACATTGACGGAACTGCATGGAAAATGGAGGTCAAGAGATGGCGTGAAGCAAAGACCGACTTTGTAGACAAATACATCGAATTGCCATCCTACACCGAAGTGTCCAAAGACAAGGTGCTGTATGCAAAAGCATTCAAAACCACCGAACTTGAACAGGATGCTGTGCGCGGAAAGGGACTGGTGCAGCCGCATCCAAAGACCGTGATCGTCCAGAACAAGCCGATGCGTGCGTTGTCACAGGAAGAACTCGACCATGTCTACGAGCTTCCATTTACAAGAGAATCACACCCGTCCTACAAGGAACCTGTTCCTGCACTTGAGGTGGTGAAATTCTCGATCACCACGCATCGAGGATGTTTTGGTTCATGCTCATTCTGTTCCATCAGCATGCATCAGGGAAGGATGATCACAAGCCGCAGCATTGATTCCGTTGTGCGCGAGGCTGAACACTTAACCAAGATCAGGGGGTTCAAGGGCATAATCAACGGGGTCGGCGGACCTTCTGCCAATATGTACGGAATGGAGTGCAAAAAATGGGAGAAAAGCGGCGCATGCAAGGACAAATTGTGTTTGTATCCGGAACCCTGCCCATCCCTTGATACAAGTCACGCACAAACAATTGAAATGATGCGCCGCCTGCGCGGGGTTGAAGGGGTCTCAAAAGTGTTTGTGGGTTATGGAGTGCGCTACGATCTTGCGCTTCTGGATGAGGAGTACATGGAAGAACTCTGCGCGCACCACGTTAGCGGGCAACTTAAGGTCGCGCCCGAACATTATATCAAGCAGGTGACAGATGCCATGCGAAAACCCGGGCGCGAGGTGTTTGAGAGATTTGCTGAGAAGTTCAGGGAGATCAATAAGAAACTGGGCAAGGAACAGTACCTTGTCACATTCCTGATATCGAGCCACCCGGGCTGCACGATGGATGACATGATCGAACTTGCAGAGTACATACGCGACAAGAGGATGTACACAAAACAGGTGCAGGATTTCACCCCGACCCCGATGACAGCCGCCACATGCATGTTCTATACCGGACTTGACCCGTTCACTGGTGAAGAGGTCTATGTTGCGAGAGGGCAGAGAGAGAAACGAATGCAACGCGCACTTTTGCGGTACAAGGATCCTGAGAATTATAATCTTGTGCATGATGCACTTGATAAGGCAGGGCGGAAGGATCTGGTTGGGACTGCGTGGAATTGTTTGATTGGGCGGAAGAAGTGGTAGGCAGGGTTTGGGGGGTTGTCCAGTAATCGACCACCAATCGACCTATATTTTTAGAATATAATGTGCCCTCGCCCCCCGCCAATAATTTCAACTGTCGTTTTTATTACTTCCCCAAAAACAAGTAAGGGACTACAGGTAGCGCAATCCATTGGGCAAATTTATTATAAGTTTTACCAAGTTTTTGCGCCATTTCAATTCCGTTTTTGCTTTTGGAAATTATTTTAGAATAATCTGATTCTTCATCCCCAAGTTTTCCCAAAAATCTGCCCAGTTTGGTAAGAGGTTTTACCAATTTTTCATTATCACTGTTAGCGCTAACCTCATCCAGACTATCTCCAATTTTACCCAACTCTTTCTCCAAATTTGGATTCAATTCAATCAATAAATTTTTAAAATCCTCAAAATCAGATTGGATCTCATGATATGTGGCAATCTTAACATCAATATCAATTTTGACTTCTTGATTGCTTTCTTGTTTTTGTATACTTTGATGTTCTGCGTTTTGAATTACAGTAAGGTTAATTCCCTTTCCTTTTAATATATTATCAATTTCTTTCGTCCGATCTTCCTTTCGTTCATACCCCTCTAACAATAAGGAAAGTGATACATCTTCAAAGTTCTTCTGGCACTGAACGGTTATTATGCCCTTTTTTTCAGCATGTAATAAATCTTCGTAGTCAAATTTGTAAGAACAATCGGTAGAGCAACTACAGGGTATTTCTTTGGTAATATTTACTTTCTTGATAGATTTGTTAATATGGTCAAGTTCCCGACGAATGATTGCTAATAATTCTTTCTTCTTGCTTCCGTTGATTTTGATTTCTATCAATTTATCTGATGGCTTGACTTTAACAAAAGCATGAGTATCTTCCCAGCATAATACTGCACCTTCACGCCAGCATAACTGTGTGCCATCTGATTTATTTTCCAAATCTCGATGAAGGCGAACGATGAAGCGGGTCATCAAACCGGCTGGCAAAAAATCATATCGGTAATAAAAGCGTAAATTATTCATCGTATCCCATTCAAACGCAGGTTCACTACTAGGCAAAAGTTCAGCAACGAGGTGACTTTTCTTATCCGGTAGCTCATATGCCAGTTCAAACTTATTCATGAGTTCCAGCAATTTTGGGTAAACATCCTGTGGATAGATACCTGTATCCCATATCTGCCCCAATTCACTGTGTAATAAAATGCCATCTCGCTCTCTAACAGAACCCGTATCCAGAATCTTATAAACTGCTTTTGTTGCCCATTCTGGATTTAAGATGACCATACCCTGCAATTTCATATCCTGAAAATGAATGATCACACCCAAATCGTGCAGGTATCCATCCAAAATATCGATTTGTTTTTTATCCAGTCCTTCTGATTGGCATATCTGGCAAAATTCACTATATGCAATCCAATCATTTTCTTTCTTTTCCAATTGTTCCCGTACCTTGAACCATGAATCTATCCAGGGAGTCTGCATATGCGGCAATTGCCAAGCTGTATCACTGATGATATCCTTTAAATCTTGAATTCCCTTGCCATCTTCGCTATCCACCTTGTATAAGTCTACAATTTGCGGGAATTTTTCCCTGAGATCGGTCATGTTCAGGTCATCATTGCGCTCGTTAAATTTACTCAAAACCAATATGATGGGGCTGTCTTCTCCGAATGCCTCAATGGTGTGCAGCCAGTAGTAAATGTTCTCATAATCACGTGATTTGCGGGCATTCCAGACCATCAGATAGACGGATCGTTTGGTCAAAAAAAACTGGTGTGTGGCATGATAGATGTCCTGTCCCCCAAAGTCCCAGACATTAAGCTTGATATCTTCTTTTTCGTCTGTGGGTGCAGCAATTCCCCATTTTAAAATATCAATTCCTTCTGTCGTCTTATCCTCCATAAACTCATTATAAATCAATCGCTTGGCAAGGCAGGTCTTACCCACATCTCCCTGACCAACCAATATCATCTTTGCTTCATTGACCAGTGTTTCTTTTTTATGAAGCTGGCGTAAATACTCAAAAATCGCCTGAACTCCTTGTTTAGCAATTTCCGGAGGCGGTGATTTGAGAGGATTACCGTCCAAGTTAAGCGTGGTGAGGTTCGTAAGCTGTGTAATCTCCGCTGGCAGTTCGCTCAGCTGATTTTCCCTTAGGGATAGCTCAGTAAGATTTGTAAGATTTGTAATCTCCACTGACAGCTCTTTCAGCTGATTCTCGCTCAAGTAAAACATCGTAAGATTTTTAAGATTTTTAATCTCCACTGACAGCTCTGTCAACTGATTCCCCCACAGGGAAAGCTCGACAAGATTCGTAAGATTTGTAATCTCAGCCGGAAATTCGCTCAGCTGATTCTGGCCCAAATAAAGCCTGGTAAGATTTGTAAGATTTGTAATCTCAGCTGGCAGCCCTGTCAACTGATTCTGACCCAAGTTAAGCGTGGTGAGGTTCGTAAGATTTCCAATCTCAGCCGGAAGTTCATTCAGCTGATTCTCGCTTAAGTCAAGCTTGGCAAGATTCGTAAGATTTCCAATCTCAGCCGGAAGTTCGCTCAGAGGGTTCCTTCTCAGAGAAACCGTGGTGAGGTTCGTTAGATATCCAATCTCAGCCGGAAGTTCGCTAATATGGTTACCTCTCAGCGAAAAAGTGGTGAGGTTCGTTAAGATAGCAATATCGTCCTGTAGGTCA
>JAUWQD010000101.1 GCA_030611265.1 Methanosarcinaceae archaeon
TAATAGGCTGCAGACCGGAATTACAAAAGCAATTATCGAAACGATAACTGCTGCCCTATACAAGGGTTATGGAAGGCTTGAGCCGTATGCGGTAAAAGTCGCACGTACGGATCTTAGAAGAGGAAGTGCGAGTAATCGCTCTTCCTTATTCGGCGGTTCATGTTTATTGGATTATAGTCCCATTCCTCCACTAACCCGCATCTGATTGTATGAAGATGTAATTCAAGTCATACTCAGCAGCGAACTTATACGAACTTATACGAACTCACAACGAACTCTCCTTGATCACCCGAACATCATGACATAAATTATATACTATTCCAACAAAATCATACACTCATGAAAGCCAATGACCTTTCATCACCCAACACCACCACATCATCCCCTCCAGATGAACCTCTGACCACAGAAAACACATCCCCCATCTCCCCCGTGATGAAAATAACCGGCGTCAGGATCAACTATTATCACATCTGCCACACCAAACTCTGGCTCTTTTCCCACAACATCACCTTTGAGCATGAACACGAAAACGTCAAGATCGGCAAATTACTCCACGAAGACCGATATAACAAGAACAAAAAAGACGTCACCATTGACAACACGATCAGCATCGATTTTGTGAAACAGCGTGGAGGCAAGATTGAACTGCACGAGATCAAAAAAACAAAAAAAATGGAAGATGCGCACCTGCGCCAGATGCTCTACTACCTCTATTATCTCAAACAGAAAGGAATAGACGCACAGGGCGTCATGAACTATCCCTTACTGAACCAGACCCGGGATGTGATACTAACACAGGAGGACGAAAAGAACATCGAAGATGACATCCGTCGCATTGAAGAAATCGTCACCGGCAGGATGCCGCATCCAAAGCGCATCCGTATCTGCCCAAAATGTGCATACTTCGAGTTCTGCTTCTGCGGCGAGGGCGGCGAATGATACAATTAGCTGTACATAAGACAATTTGAAAAGAGGAAAAACTATGCGAACCGATTATTACATCATGCAGGACGGTATCCTGAAGCGAAAGGAGAACACCGTTTATTTTGTGAACAAAGATGAACGGCGGGTCCTGCCCATAAACAAGATATACTCCATCTACGCATACGGGAAATTGTCATTTTCATCAGGTGTTGTATCATATCTTGCAAAGAATGGCATCCCTATACACTTTTTCAACTACTATGGTTTCTATGAAGGCAGCATGTACCCACGTGAGACCCTCATCAGCGGCGATCTTGTAATAGACCAGGCTGCCCATTATCTTGATGGTGATAAAAGGATGCTGCTGGCAGGAAGGTTCATTGAAGGTGCCTGCGGCAATATCCTCAAAAACCTCAGGTATTACTCAAGAAGCCAGAAGGAGATACAGGAGAGCATAGATGCGTATGTGAATTCAATCGAATCCGAGATCACACGCCTTCCGGATACTGGTACCATACCTGAGATGATGAGTGTCGAGGGGCGCATACGGAATATTTATTATAGTGCGCTGGATGAGATATTTCCTGAGGAGTACAGGATCGTAACCCGTACACGCCGCCCGCCCGGAAATAAGATGAACACGCTAATCAGTTTCGGGAATTCCTTGATGTACACGACCGTGCTCTCAGAGATCTACAATACCCAGTTGAATCCGACCATCTCTTACCTGCATGAACCGTTCGAGCGGCGCTTTTCTCTTGCGCTTGATGTGAGCGAGATATTCAAGCCGATCATAGTAGACAGGATCATCCTGAAGCTGGTGAACAAGAATATGCTGGATGATAACTGCTTTAAGGGTGAGATAGGTGATATGCTGCTGAGTGAAAAGGGGAAGAAGATATTTTTGCAGGAGTACAATGACAAGCTGGGTACTACGATCAAGCATAAGGGCTTGAAGCGGAATGTGTCGTACAAACGGCTTATCAGGCTGGAACTGTATAAGCTGGCAAAGCATCTGCTTGGGGATGAGGTGTATAAGCCGCTGGTGATGTGGTGGTGAAGTTGTACGAGAATTAGAAAAAAGATTTATTGATGTGGAGCGATGTTATTCGTAGTGGAACATTTACTAATAAATGATGCTTTGACGTGCTGGAGAAAATAAATGGATAGAAATTACACATTGTTCGAAGGATTTATTGCAGCTTCCTTGCATGATATTGGAAAATTGGCACTGAAAAATAACCAATGGGAACATCATTCAGATTTGAGAGTGGTTGGCAACAGAACGAATATTGATTTTGTGGAATTGCTTGGTGAAAACATCGTGGATTTAGTTTCAATTCACCATGGAAATGTTAACAATATAAAAATATTTGATTTTACAGAATTGTCAAAAATTGAATATGCATTGATTCTTTCAGATAAAATTCAGTCAAGCATGCTTCCAAACGAAAAGGATATAAAAAACAAGGTAGATGAAACAAAAATTAATTCTATGAAGAGCCATGAAAGATTTTTCATTCCGTATTATGGCACTCTGAAAAAATGGGATGATGGTGCAGCGAATGGGCTTCTTAGAGGGTTTGCTGATCAATTAACAGGAATAGGCTGTTTTGATAATTCTTCCAACATGTGGGCAAACAACATTTTCAAGATTCAGGATAAACTCTTGAAGTACCCCTCTATAACATTCCTACCTCATCTATCATTAGCAATGCATCATCAATTAAGTGCTACTCTGTTCTTGTTTTTATGCGATGCACTCGAAAAATATGACGGGTTAAAAGATTTAAAAGAGTTTAAGTTTTCTATCATAGAGATATCTCCTGACTTACTCAAAACGTTTTATCGGATGAGAGATGTTAGCGGGCTTCACTCACTAACAGAAGAACTATCCACAAAAATCATCGAGGAACTTTACGGTCATTATCGAAAAGAACTTAATGGCATACCAAATAAAAAATCAAATCCCTTTTTGTTTTACAACAAAAATAGTCTTGTGCTTGTACACACATCACCCCATATTGTACTTGAAACACTACATGAATTGTTAAACAAGGTCGACATTTTTTATTCGCTTACAGTTAAAGTCAATGAATATACCTTTGAGATAAATATAAAACCTGATACTAAAACACCTTATGAAACGATCCACGCCGTGGGACGTTCAGTCAGTAGTAAACAATATTCAATTTTGTCGGATAAAATTCTGAGTTACAGTCCATCTCCCGATTATATTTGCATGGCATGTGGAAAAGCAATCGATGGACAGGGCGAAAAAATAGATGATAAGGGACACATTTTATGCGATTTCTGTTACAATCTGCGTAGAAAATCTACAGGGTACGATCTTGATATCTTTGGAGGAACGGGGGAGCGTCTATCGTACATTTTCTTGAAATTACCAGATGATCTGGTAGAGCATTCCAAGAAGGTGGCAGAAGATCAATTGATTAGTCGTTTTTTAGATGAATATAGAATTGATCCATATTCAATTCCCACAACTGAACAAGGAATCCTTGAATATTTACAATCGTTGCGCGAATTATCTTTTTTCCAGAATGATATAAACCATGACCTTACAGGGGACTATGAAACTACTTTGTTCAATTCGCCACAGTTCACATGTTATCTCTTCAGAGAGACTAAAGACCAGCCATGGGGTTTTTTACGATATTTAAATGCAAAAAGGTATGATTTAAAGCTAAATCCCTCAATGATTTTAATGAACTGTAATACAAAAACTCCGTTCTGGAGTCTTATAGAATCAATACCGACATATAATGAGTTTAAAGGAGATACTATCTATGATATATCTAAAGGAAGTGTAACAATGTTTCAATCAGGTGAAGTTAGTGATATAAGAAAACTTGCAGAGATTGCACGTAAGAACAACGTAGCGCCACACCAATTAAACAGTTTGTCTGATATATCTCTAAATACAAGTCTTGATGAACTGCTACTTGAATTGGATGTGCGTGAGGATAAACTAAGACAGTTCGGTGGGGAATTGGCCAAGTCACTCAAAAATCTGAAAACTGAGGAGAGTGAATATCAAAAACGTGAAAAACGAGCGATATTTATTAAGTATATTAGTAAACTTGTTAAAGGCAGGAAAAGGAGAAGGTAATATGGTATTTGAAAAATTGGAAACTATCACTGAAATAGAAGTTCAGTATACAACATGCAGTTGTCTGGCTATTCATGCAGGGAAATCTGCTGCTTACTCAATTGTAGATCAGTCAATCATAAAAATAGGTGGCGTTCCTGTAATCCCGGGGTCAAGTCTAAAAGGTGCATTACGAAGTATAATAGAATCTATATTATCTGAAAGTGGTGTCGATGTTTGCATTCCAGAAGCGTCTATTCCAAAACAAATTAAACAACGAAGGAATGTTGAGGAGTATGCGAGAGATCTTGGAAGACTACCACCATGTAATCAAATTAAAGGTGATGTTTGTCCGGTATGTAAGCTTTTTGGTGCTGCAAGTTTGAGCGGCAGAGCGGTGTTTTTAGATGCCCGTCCCGAATCAATCATTGTACCTATTAAACGTACACATGTTGCCATCAGGCGTGATACAAATGCACAATCGGATGGTTCGCTTATGGAACTTGAAGCTGTGGATAAAGAGACTTTTTATTATTTTCCGAAGCTGATAAACATTTAAAATTAAGTTGTCTAGTTAATATTCAAAGTTTATTACATAATATATAACAAACTTTATATAATATATGATATATATTGTAATGTATGGCAAAAGGTAATCGG
>JAUWQD010000016.1 GCA_030611265.1 Methanosarcinaceae archaeon
AATAGGGACTATACTTATATAAGCTTTTTGTTATATTTCAAGAACAAGGTAACTTAATTGATGAATTAAAAAGTTAGGGACTAACAGCTTGAATGTGTGACCATGGCGTAGGATGCGGGTTTTTTCAAAAAATAGGGCGATTTTCAGTTATCTTTGAAAGTCAAGAAGGAGTAGAGTTCAGAAAGGATATTTTCATAATTTTTAGTTTTTATATCCGATTTAGTTAAAAATTCAATTATGTTTTGATATCCACTTAAGAATAATCCTCCTTTTAGGTTAGAAAAATCAAGTGAATTAACTAAATCTAACCAATTGTTTCCAATACCATCCTTTACATTTTTAGAAACACTGTCGAAATTTATTAGTTTTTTTGATTCATTTCCTGAATCGCTAGAAAAAATCTCATCAATATCATCAAATACATCATAATTAATATTTTTATAATTTTTCAATTCTTTTTTCATATAGTAATATGAAAAATCATCAACTTGAGCTACTTTGATTATTTGTTTGTTATTTCTTAAAAATTTTATTAAATAATAATATAACAAATCTTCTAATTCATTTTTTATTTCTTCGGTATACTCATTCACCCTATTTTCCGCACATTTGATAAAGCTTAAAATCGATTTATTTTTAATAGAAAAAAATGATGTCTAGCCTTCGTTTTCGTCTCCCATAATAGATTGCCATTTCTTTCATTTCAGAGGTTATTCATATTCTTCACAGGTTGTAAACTAATCTTTACATTTAGATAATACTTCTAGATCCTCTTCAAGCGGTATGATTTCTCTTACTTCAACAATTGTATCCCATCCTTTTAAGAAATCCAATAGGGAATCAATATCCTCATCACGAACAAGAATTACACCACGATACAACTTGCGGTAAGGAATGGACTCCAGAAAACCAACCTTTCGATAACGGTATTTTCCTCCCCAAGAGCTGACTGCTTGTCCATACAGCTTCTGGGGGAACTTATTTCGTATTGATGGAAGTGTATTTGGAGGCAAGTAGAAAACTACAATCATTACTCTCATTGCGTGTTCAAACACACGCAACATTTATATAGTTATCGACCCAATACATAGAGCAATCAAGATGCCAAACGAACAGGCTCGTACATGGCAAAAACACACATGCCAGCAATTCAAGGCAGATGATGATATGATTAGAAAACCAAGAAGAGCAGAGTGCAAAATGGAGGCAACAAGATAGCATGAACGACGCTAAACAAGAATTCGGACTACAATCGAAGCAGTTCGGTGCACTACTAATTATTGACCACTTTCTTGAGCGACTGAAACTCTCTAATCTTCTAAAGAACGCAATCAACTGTAGTGATAACAGCCATAAAATAGATCCATATGAGTGCCTCCTCCTCATGGTGATGAATTTAATCGATGGGCGAAAGCCATTATATGAAATCAAAGAGTGGACTGCCGAATTCGCACCGCAAATTCTTCCTATAGGAGCCAACCAAATAGAGCATCTGAATGATGATAGAATCGGACGAAATCTTGACAAATTATTCGATGCGGATCGAGCATCGCTCCAGACGAATATCGTACTCCAAGCAATCAAAGAATTTGGGATCAATGTGGACGAGTTACACAACGACTCTACTACTATTACATTCACAGGGAAGTACAAAGATGCAAATGGAGATACCAAGCGTGGAAAGAAAACCATATTTATGACAAATGGCCATAATAAAGATCATAGACCTGATCTGAAGCAAATATTATGGATACTTACAGTAACAGCTGATGGGGCCATACCAATACGATATGAAGCATGTGACGGGAATATAACTGATGATACCACACATGTTGAAACATGGAATACACTTTGTAAATTATTGGGACGGAGTGATTTCATATATATCGCAGACAGCAAGCTCTGTGTAAAAGATACATTGAAACATATTGCTGGAAATGATGGCTTTTTCATTACGATTTTACCTGCTACCAGAAAAGAGGAGCAAGACTTCAGGGATTATGTCGTCACTAATAAAATAGAATGGCACGAAAAATGGGAGAAAGAAAAATCACGTTCTACTCAGAAATGGAAGATTCTTGAAAAATGGCGAATTGTCGAATCCCACCTTCCATCAGCTGAAGGATTTCGTATTATTTGGGTTTGGAACTCAACCAAAGAGAAATGCGATCAGGAAAGTCGCTATAACTTGATTAAGAAGGCTCACAAACTATTCGAACAAATGGAGGAACGCCTACAAAACAAAAGGTCCCGCATACGAACACGAGAGGGGGTGGTCAAAGCTGCTGATAAAATAATCACAGACACTGGCACGGGTCGCTGGGTGGACTATAGTATCAATGAGGATACTGAAAGGATAATTCGTCAAGTAGGTAAAGGTCGACCAGGCCTTAACACCAGTTATGTTTCTGAAACAAAAGTCCATTTTCATGTTTCTTGTAATATCGATAGTAACCTTGTCAAACATGACACCCATAGCGATGGAATGTTTCCACTAATAACGAATTGTAAAGATATTAGCTGTAGAACTGTACTTGAAAAGTATAAGTATCAACCTCAATTGGAAAAGCGTCATGAACAGTTAAAAACAGTATACAATATCACTCCCATCTGGTTGAACAGTATTACTCGTATCGAAGCCTTCTTGTTTTTGTATTTTGTGGCTCTATTGGTCCAGTCCATTATCGAGCGGGCTGTTCGACAGAGTATGGAAAAGAATGGTTTAGAGAGCATCCCCATCTACCCTGAATCGAGGGAATGTCGTTACCCGACAACGGATCGAATTTTGGGTCTTTTTGAGAACGTTCACTACCATGACTTAATTAGAAATGGCACCATAGCCCAGACTTTTCAGCCTCAATTGAGCGAGATTCAACAGTTAGTTCTCAAATTATTGGATATTCCTGTTGAGGTCTATAAGAAGATTTGATTTTTAAGTGCCATGAATTAAATCGAAGATAAGACATTTGAGATGTGCGGAAAATAGGTTTTAATGTTGGTATTAAATGTCTTTACCTGTCGTTTTTTAGTCGCTTTAGATTGAATCAATACCCATTTTTGTTCCATTCCACCATATGACGATGTCGTTTCATAATACGAGTATCGCTTATCTGTACAAAATTCTAATTCAACATCTGTATTCTGAAGATCTTTAACTTCATTTATTGTCGCAGGCGGTCTTGTGATCCAAAGAGTTTTTTTCCCTAACTCGGTGATGTTCTTATCACTGTAAATTGCACTATCAGCAATGTGGTACACTTTTTCATCCAATTCAAGACTATTCTGTATTTTCTTGACAGTTTTTACTAATGTTGTTTTATCAGGAGCATTTCCCGAAAGAGTTTCTACAAAAAGCGGTATACCTTCCTGATTACACACCATGCCCAGTACAAAACGTTTCAGATCCCATCGATAATCTTTAGGGTGGCCATAAGTAATCTCAATGGTATTGAGTTCAGGATCACGATTCTCGTAATTTCCATATAGGCTGAAATTGGTTGTGTCGTTGTGCAGAATATGGTTGTCAAGTGGAACGTTTTTCATAGCTTTGAGAACGATCTTGTTGAAAAGTTCAGTACAACCGTGTTCATATATTTTATCAAGTGTTCTTCCAAGAACGTCGTCGTTTATGTGTTCCGGGAGAATGCCTTCTCCCAATAATCGTTCTGTTGGGAGGTTTTCAAAATAGTCAGAATAAAGGTACAGGCGGCTTTCGTTGAAGCCTAAACCATTCAAACACATGGCTTTGATTACTGTGGAATGGGATAAATTGTATTTTCGACTTTTTGGGATGTTGGCATCGATTACATCTGCAATATCAAGTTCGTCAAACGTTCCGCTAACTAATCCTAAATGTGATAGTGTTGTAGTTGTTATGTCCATCAGTTGTTCATCCCCTCAGATGAGTTTACTGATGAAATGGAGGAAGTTGATTAAAAAGATTCACTTTTGTGATTTACCTGCGGAAAGTGCGGTGCATGTACAAGTTACTTTATCGGAATCGAAGGGCGCAACATTTTGATAACAAAATACCTCAAAATTGGCGAACGTGAAATACAAAAATCAGAGCAAATGTTTACCAAATATGGACCATATGCACTATTATTTACATGGCTTCCCGGAATTGGAGATGCGCTCACTGTTGTGAGTGGCATTCTCAAATATCGCTTTGATTTGTTCACGCTCTTTGTTTTCACAGGCAAATTTTTAAGATATTTTGCAGTTGCATACCTTGTGTATCTTTACTGAGATATCTTGAGATTGCAGAGAATATATTTGCCTCACAACTTTGCTCCGCACTCAAGGCAAAACTTTTCATTAACATCTACATCTCTGCCGCAGTTCGGACACTTCTTCACATCCGTACCTGTGCCAATATTTGATCGCTGTACAAGCGAATCCTTCACCTGCGTTCCGATGTTGTCACCATAGTGATAGAAGTTCTGCACGATACTGTCATTAATGTATCCTTTGACCTGCACGCGCTTTTCCAGTTCATCCAGTATTCCGTGATAAAATCCAGTCAGTGCATCCTCACGCTCTGCCCATGCTTTGAGTATGAGTTTTGATCTCTTTGCACCGCCAACGACCTCGATCTGCGCGGCGTATTTCAATTCCTTGACACCTTCGCCGTAGAAGCGCGCCACGCCGTTGAACATCTGAGGTGTAGACGTGACCTCAGGTTCGAGTATGAACATATTCATATCCTCGATGACTCTTGACACCAAGTTGAATAACGTCTCGCTTGGCATTGAAATATCCTGCGTGGTCTCCTCGGTTTTAACAAGGTGGTTGACTATGTTTCTCCATTCGGTTTTGTTTATCTCTTTGACCCTGAGAAGTGGACAGACTATACTGAGGGACTTTATTTCAAGGTCGGTCTCCTGACGTTTCTTGGTGCTGTAATCATAATAGTTTACCCTGCCGGAAACATTACATTCGCCGCATTCGCCGGTAGGTCTTATCTCAAAGGTAACTGTCTTGCTCTCACCCGGCTCAAGCATAGAGATGGTTTTTTCCTTATTTTCCAGAAGGAAAACGTCAGGTACGAACAGATGGATTTTAATGTCGCCGATTGGGTCAGAGGTTGGGTTTTTGATCTTGATCTTGTGGATGATCGTTGCGCCTTTGTAGCCGAAGGCGGATGATGTGTTAATTCTGCTTTCTTCTTTTGATTTAATTGTGTCTACGGGCGTTGTACTTTTTGTAGGAGCTTTCGTGATTTTAGCTGTGGTTTGAGATACTGTTTTGCTGGATGAAGATGCAGATTTTTTTTTCTTTCTTGCTACAACTACAACCAGAAAGAGCAGCAACAAGAACAAAATTCCACAAGCGGCTAATAAAATTGGATCAGGGGAGAGATTTGCAGAAACCGATGCAGTCATACCTGAACTCACGGTTACTGTTTTAGATAAGTCAGTATAACCTGATTTTGTTAATTTGATGGTATATGAACCAACCGGGATATTTTTTAGAGTTATAGGTGTAATCCCTTTGGATGTTCCATCGAGGTAAACATTTGTGCCGCTTGGATTTGAAGATATACTGATAGAACCAGTTTGTGCAGTCAATGTTGTAGAAACCGATGCAGTCTTACCTGAACTCACTGTTACTGATTTCGAGATGTCAGTGTAACCAGATTTTGTTAATTTGACTGTATGCGAACCTATTGGAACATTGTGTAACGTTATCGGTGTAGTTCCTTTGGATGTGCCATCAAGGTAAACATTTGCACCACTTGGATTTGAAGATACACTGATGGAACCAGTCTGAGCAATTAGTGATTCTGAAAACGAAATTGTTTGTCCTGAAATTATAGTTACTGTTTTTAAAATGTCATTGTAACCTGACTTTGTTAATTTAACAGTGTGTGAACCAATTGGAATATCTATTAGGGTAGATGATGTAATTCCCTTGGATGTTCCGTCGAAATAGATATTTGCACCACTTGGATTCGACATAATCGAAATCGATCCTTCTGCAATTGTTGGTCTTTTATCAACATCATCACGTTTACCATCACCATCTGTATCAGGGTTGTTAGGATCGGTTTTCAAATCTTCAACTTCTACATAATAGGGCAAGTTGTCATGATCGTAATCAGACACTTCTTCTACTGAATAACAACGACGCGTTTCAATTACAGTATCAAGTAATTCATTAGTAGCTGGCCATGTCCAATCTATATAGAGACGGTAATAGAATGTTCTTGGACCTGAGTCACCCATCGTTGATGTATATGCAACCTTTTTAGTTTCTCCAGCTTCGAGCAAAAACTCTATTGTATGAACCAGTCCAGATGAACTTTTAACATCGACCTGATAATTAAGTGAATTTGTTCCAGTATTTTTTACTGTAACTTCATATGTTACAGTTTGTCCACTTACTAAAATGTCTGGTTTTGAATTTGCACTGATAATTTCACCGTCGTTTTTTGCGGCTACTGGAGTACAGAACAGTAAAACTATAATTAGACAAGCTATTAATAATAGCATCCATTTCGTTTTTATTTTTGCCATGTAATCAAGTATTCAAATACAGTTATTAGATATTATAATTTACCTCAAACCTTCATCCCACACTCCCCACAAAACTTAGCCCCACTCCGAACCGTCGCCCCGCACTCAGCACACTTCACAACATCAGCAGACACCTTACCCTGCGCCGCTCCCATCATCCCGGCATCCAGTTCCTGCCGCCTGTATGAATCAGCACGCTCCCTGTCCTCCACATCCATCATGAACTGTACCTTATCTTCCTTAGCTCGTGCCTCAGCTTCCTTCATCTTTGCGAGGGCTTCGATCTGCTCAGAAGACATGCCGCTAAGTTCACGACCCTGCACAATCGTGTTGGCAACATCCGCGCCGCCTGTTTCGGTAACCGATTTCAGATACTCCATGTCGCGTCCATGTTTTCGATCACTCATATCTTCATCAAGTTCCATCTCTGCACGTTTTGCGTCCGTCTTGGAATCTTTCCATGACTTGAATGTATCAATAGCCTGCCGTGCTTCTGCTGCATCCGCTTCGTTTTCGATAGCCGATCTTTCAGCCTCATGGCGCGCATCCTTTACCATCTCGGCGCGGTCATGTTCGCTCATCGCAGATTCGGGTGCAATGCCGCTTCTGACCTTTGCAACATCTTCACGCCCCATGCGTTCATGATCGCCTTCAGCGGCAAGAGTGTCTATTTCCTTAAGCTCCTCTTCATTCTGGAATTTATTTGTTGCATCCAAAACGGAAACATAGTCGCCAAGGTCCCACTGTGCTGTATATCGAAGCAGTTCAAGTCCCCACATGGAAAGCGTTGTCTTGAGTTGCATCTCAAGTTCATTCTCCATCTTAAGCTGGAGGTCACGGTTGCCGTAGATATTATCCATGGTCACTTGCTTAATTTCAGGTTCCAGTACCCGTGAGATCGTCTCGCTCTCAAGGCGGCCATATATATCCTGAATAGAAAGCACTCGCCCTCCCTTTTCATCGGGAGTTGTGTAAGCAAAAAGCATCTGGAAGAAACGCTTTGGGTCTTGCATCTTGAAACGCATAATTCCGCTGCATCCGACCTTCTGGTTGTCGGCTGTCCACAGGTCGGCATGTTCCCAATCGAGATCCTTTGGGGATGTGTCCATTAGTGCAACATCCACATCCTTTGCTATGTTGCCCGGTTTGAGCAAACCGCCAACGCGCAGTTTTCCGCTATCGATGATCTCTTGAACCACACCGTTTCTGATTATCGCAGCTTTTTCGTTTGGAGATAGTATCACTGATTTAAAAAATACTCCACTGACGTCTTTTTTAGAGATTACTCTTGCAATATCATCAATTTGTTTCTTCCATTTGAATACCATATTTACCACATCCGAACACTTTTATATTTACATAACTAATAGTTTTGTTGCTGTTACAATATATTAGTAAGTATTATATATATTGTTTTCCATTGTATACAATCGTAATACATATTATGTATATTCGGCGGAGATTAAATGAAACGATCCTATGCAGTTAGTGCACGAGTATCAGAAGATAGTAAATTATACCTTGATAAGTTGGTTGAGAGAGGGATAGCGATCAACAAATCTGAAGCATTGAAATTATGTATAAGGTATGCCAAGCAAATGAAAATGGAGGAGGAGATATAAATGGGACTAAGTAATCCATTCAAAAAAGTTTCACCGGATGAAATGAAGACAAAACTTTCTATGTCCGAGCAGAGATTATCCACACGCGAGAGGGAACTTGATAAAAAACGCCAAAAAGCACGCGATCAGGCAAAGGAAGCGCTTGCAAACGGAAATGACCGCGAGTTTCGGGTCGCATCCCGCAGGCATTCTATGGTCGAGGGGCAGGTTAATACAATCAGCAGCATGGTTGAAATGGCGCAGTCCATGTCAGATGTTATTGAGATGCAGAGCGGACTCAAAGAGGTTGTTGATATTGGAAATGACCTTGGCAAGTGGCAAAAACAACTCGGATTTGACACAAGCAAGTTAGAGGGCGCAGTTACCAACATCCGCACTTCGATGGAAAAAGTGAATACCGCAACCAACATGATGACCAGTTCAATGGATGCAGCCATGGGCGGCGGAACTGAACTCAGCGACATGCAGGATTCCCTCAGGAGTGAACTGCTTGCAGAGCTTAGCAGTGACACAGTATCTGATGACAAGTTGTCAAAAAAGATCGAAGAAGAGATGGAAGAGTGAATTAGTGTTTTGGATGATTTGATTCATCCAATACTCTGCGGTTAATTAAAAAAAAATTGATCACTGGAATTTTGTCAATTTTCTTTGTGTCTTTCTTTGTTCTCTGTGTTTTTTCGAAAAGTTCACGACATAATAAAAATAAATTTGAATTCCAGCAATGATATTATGATTACTGTAGTAGATTAATGAGGAATCCCATGCCATCAGCAACAACCCTTGCCGCACAAGCACGCGGGTATGCAAAAGCTGCCAGAACATTGGAAGATGAGAACAATCTCAAAAATGCCCGTGAACTCTACCTCAAGGCAGCCAAGTTATACAATGATGCATCCAAGATCTCAACCGATAAGACTGATACCAACACCCAGCGCGACCTTGCTGAGCATCTTCTCAACAAAGCACAATCGCTTAAACGTACCAGTGTCCACCAGTCAGGCTCTGGTGTGAGCAGTAGAGATGGTGGTGGAGGCAGTGAAACGGACGAGTCTTCACTGTCAAAGGACGACCTGATCTTAAAAGAGATCCCGAACATAGGGTTCGATGATATTGGCGGTCTTGAATCTGTGAAAGAGGAGATCAAAAAAGCGATCATCTACCCGTTCACCCACAAAGACCTGTATAAGATGTATGGACAGAAAGCAGGCGAGGGAATTCTCCTCTACGGTCCACCGGGATGCGGCAAGACGATGATGGCAAAGGCTGCTGCAAAGGAATGCGGCGCGGATTTCATTAGCGTCAAGACAAGCAGCATTGTGAGTAAGTGGGTCGGTGCGTCCGAGAAGAACGTCAAACAGGTGTTTGAGACCGCACGCCAGTCCGAAAAAAGCATTGTCTTTTTCGATGAGATAGATTCCATTGCCGGACGGCGCAGTGAGAGTGAGGACTACGCCAAGCGCGTGGTAAACGAACTCCTCGCCCAGATGGACGGCGTTGATACAGCCGATGACGAACTCCTGATACTTGCAGCAACCAACGAGCCGTGGGCAATTGACCCTGCACTCCGCCGCCCCGGGAGGTTTAGTAAACTTGTGTACATTCCCGAACCTGATCTCGATGCCCGCGCTGCGATCTTCAAGATTAATATGAAAGGGCGCCCGATTGCTGATGATGTTAACGTGAACCGACTTGCCGAGATCACAGAATCCTATTCCGGTGCGGACATTTCCGCTATCTGCAAAGAGGCGGCGGATATCCCCCTTGGTGAGGCACTTCGCGGTGGCGAGGCTCGGAAGATCGAGGAGCGAGATTTTGTTAAGGTGCTGAAAGGGAGGAAGCCTTCAATTTTGAGCTGGTATGTTGAGGCTCGGAAGGAGGTTAAGAAGAGTGGGGAAGAAGCTGTGTTTGATGGGATTGTTAAAAGCAGGGTTGATTAGAAGATGGGAATTGATGTAAAAAAATCGAAATCCGAAGAAAATTTGGGTATTGGTTTAAGCACTGGAGCAATTGTAGGATTTATTATTGGTTTTATTGTAAGAACAATTGCTTTTAAAATATCAGTTGGATTAATTGTAGGATTAATTTGTAGTATAATTGCTAGTAATATTAGTGTTGATAGAAAAAATAGTCCACTATACGGTTTGGTTTTTGGTTCAATAATTGGCGCCGTTTTGGGTTTATTTTTTGGATTGATTTTAGGATCAGTTTTTGATGTCATATATAATTTCAATTCAATAGTGTTTACTAATCTAATTTTAGGAGGGATTGTTGGCGGATATACAATCTTTAAAATATTTTACGACGCTAAAAAAAGAACAATTGAATATGAAAATGAAATTAGTGACAATATTGACATAAATATTGACTCTCAAAATCCATTTATACTTGGTGTCAATAATTCATTTGAAATAACAGTAAATAATGGAACTGAAATCCCAATTACAAATATTAGTCTAATATCAAATTTTCCAAATTCCTTGATTTGCAATGAAACTCTTAAACCAATAGACATAGTTCCTGCGAAATCATCAGAATCAAAAACTCTTTTATTAACTCCAACAGTTGCTGAAGAAATCGATTTGGGCAACCTTGCAGTGACACTTGAAATTGACGGTTATACTTATGAAAAAGAACCTGTTAAAATCGGTATTTTTGATGTGATTCCACCTGAAATTAACATTCAAATAAATGTCCCCAATCAACTTAAAGTCGGAATAGAAAATCCAGTTAAAATTACAGTGAAAAATCAATCGGATGTACTTCTATCCAATGTTCAAATTGAAACCAACTTTTCAAGACTAATAACATGTGATGAAACTATAGTGCACACTGATGATATCCCTGCAAATTCATCTGAATACACAGCCATATTCATAACTCCAAGAATTGCTGATAAAATTGATTTGGGCAACCTCAATTTATCATTTGACATTAATGAAACCACATACAAAAAAGAACCAATCGCAATGGGAATTTATGAAGCAGTAGAAGTAACATCACATAAACCCACAAAATATTCAGATGACATCAATTCAGACCTTTCGATATCCCGCGAAACCGAATTCTATCAAGGTTTTATCCGCTTCAAAATGTCTGTCACCAACACTTCATCCTTTGTAGTGAACGATGTTGCTCTCGATTTTGATTATGATCACAACTTATTGCGAATTGATAGACGTGAACCTGATTACCAGATCAAAAATGGTAGAACAATATTTGGAAACATCTCATCCAATTCATCAAAAACGATTGCAGTCTACTTTGACCCAATGATGTGTTCTAAAAGTGCAGATATCAACTGTCAGGTAAATTACAAGGATGCAAAAGGACAACCTCAAACTACACACATGGAGCCAAAAAAGATCAGTGTTGTTTGTCCGATAATGGAAACTGAATCTGATATAAACATCGGACGGCTCAAAGAGTTTATTGAAAAACTGTCATATCGGGACAGTAAAGTGTACCAAATTCAGAATAGTTTTGATATTGATGTGCTAAAAAACATTTCCCGGGAAATTGTGCAAAAGCATGATGTTAAGCATATACGGACGCTTTTCACTAAAGATGGAAACACATGCGAAATATGGTATTATGGCAAGACAAAAGTGCATAGCCATGATATTGTCATAAAAATTACAATTTTAAGTGAAACACAAAACATTGAACTTTTTGCTGCAACTCAAACCGTGGAATCACTGGCCGGACTTCTGGCAGAGGTTGGGCGTGAGTTGAAAGGTGCGATTGAAAGTAAGGTTACTGGCAATGTCCAGCAGGTAATCAATGTTTCAATCAAGGATTCAATTATCCAGCGAAGTAATCTTTTGAGTTATTGTGATATTAACGGTAATTGCAGTGGTGATGTTGTAATTGAAGATAGTTTTGTGCAGCGTTCGGATGTAGGCACTGTTAAATCTGAAAATGAAGACGGAGTAAAAGATATGGATAAATCTAAAGTACACGAATATTTAGTTAGTATCGTAAAAGATGGATCAAATATTGAAGATATCAAGATCGAATACGGCCAAGTTATAGAGTATTTTAATCTTGATGAGAAAAAAGCTATTTTCCCATTGCTTACCATACTTGATGAAATTTGTAGCGAAAATCATCACAAAAATGAGCCCTTTTTATCTGCGATTGTAGTAAGTCAAAGCAAAAAAGGACTTGTACGCATTCCTGGACCAGGTTTTTTTAAAAAATGGATGGTACCACCATATAGAGATTATGATGGTCCGTCCGATGGTCCAGAAGCCCACAAAATCCACGAACAAGAACTTGAACGTGTGTTTAACTACTGGCACAACGACAATAAAAACTCATGCCCTGCATGCGGTGAGATCGTGCCGGATGGTGCGAAGTTCTGCATGGAATGCGGTACAAAAATTGAATAATACAACGATTTATCAACGACAGTGGTGAGTGAAAATATGGCATATACCAACCAATCAAAAGTCAATAAAGACTTAAATGAGTTCTTGCGTGAACTGAGCAGTGGAAGTTACAGAACACGTACAAGCGCCGCAATAAATATGTCAGTACTTGCTAAAAAAGGTGTTTACCATAATAATGCTATCCAACCACTTGTCGATTTGTTGTCTGATAAGTATAAATCGGTGCGAAAGCAGGCGGCTTTTGCACTTGGAGATATTGCAGAATGTGGAGTTTGGGACAAAAATGCGATAATACCATTAAAGGAACTATTATCTGACAAAGATCATGAAGTGCGATGGAGTGCGACTTTTGCACTAAGGACACTTGCTAAAAATGATATTTTTGAACGCAACGCAATACAATGCTTTGAAAAATTATTGTTTGACAGATATCACCGTGTACGCTATAATGCTGCATTTGCACTTGGTGCTCTTGCAGAGCATGAAATTTGTTCTAAGTCTACACTATACCCTTTAATCACTTTATTAGCTGACCGCAACAGTATGGTACGTAGAAGTGCTGCTTTTTCAATTGGTTGTCTTGCAAATAATGATATCTTTGATTGTGTTGCCGTCAAACCATTGACTTATTTGCTGTCAGATAAGAATCATGTTGTCCGCAAAAATGCTGCACAGGCACTTACAGTGCTGAACGAGAAGGGTGCAGGCAGGGTCAATGAAAAGAATATGGTGCAACACATTCACTACGGAGATAACATTGGTACGCAGGTAAAAGATAGTTTTGTCTATAAATCCAGCATTAATGATGCTGCCAAAACGTGTCCTTCATGCGGACGCGAAGTTGGAGAGGATGAGCAATTTTGTACGGAATGCGGGGAGAGATTAATATGACCGACAACGAAACCGACCCAACGACCCTCCAGCAAACAAACCGCCAGACCGCAATCAACAACCTGCGAGATACGCATGCTGCAATTGAAAGACTGATGAATAAAACCTATCAGCAGCAGGATGTAACTGCAAGTTCAGCACTCCGCCAGATCAGGACAAAGGTAACTGCGCTGCTTTCAGACATGGAGAACATAGATCTCGATACATTCAGCGGACGGGAGGGGACACTGGATGAGTTCTACAACAATGAGGGACGTTTCATCGAAAGCTCAACCGGACTGCTAATAACAGCCGAAGATGCTTTGGAGTCAAGCGAATCAGTCGATACATATTCAATCGAAAGTTCAGTCGATTCACTGGAGAAGAACTTCAACAACCGTATCGTCATCACAAAAAAGCATTTACAAGAAGATGAAAAACGACAAACAGAATCCCAGTCCCGGAAAGAAACGCCGGACAAGGAACTGGGCAGCAGCGCGCCGGATGCAGAACCAAAAACCGAATCGCCCGCGTGGCTTGATGATACAACTAAAGATTACGCATCATTAATACCAAAACTCTACAACTATATCAACACCCTTGAACAAAAATACACTCACTGTCAGCCTGAAGTTTCAAACAACGGTGATTATCTTGGAAACAAGACATGGAAAGTCGATCTCCTTGATTACGGTATTCGCGGCACAGTCAAAGATGGGGCATTCAAAATACCGCTTGTTTTTGAAACATGCTGGTACCCATTAAACAGTGTGCTGGAAGCCGCACAGTTTGTGCAGTCGCAGGCGAATGCGGTTGGCAAAAGCCAGTACAAGAGCCTGTGTCTTATCAACGATGTATGGAACAATGAAATCAAGGAGTGGGCTAAAGATTTTGTTCATCAGCGCATGTCGCTGTTCTTGTATGAACTGGAAAATGACACGCTCACCTATAAAGACAAATCAGAAATCACAGAACGGTTCGAGTTCTGGCATTCCAATACTATATTTAAAGCACCTATTGAAGAGGAGATGAAAATTCTTATCGAGAAAATGGAATATCTCACGGTAAATGATGTCATGGGAATGTTTGGGTTCAATACAAAAGGAGCAGAGGCGTATCTCTATGACCTGATGAAAAAAGGAGAGATCCTTGACGTTGGGCTTGACAGTCCAAAATATACGAAGGTTAAACATCGTGAATAGTAGTGGAAAATCATGCAAGAATTCAATGACTAATGACTACACATAAAATAATATCATATTCACGTTTGGTAGAATATTATGTCCCTCACTGTTAATATCAAAAATGAATTTTCCATACAGGAAGTAAGCGAAGTAATACACTCAGCATTAGCATTATATGAGCAGATCACAAAACACAAAAAAGGAAAATATGCAAATATTTGCAGTGGTTTTGAAACTAAATATGGGATGAGTTCAGACATTTTCATGGAAAAATTTGAAATCGGTCAATTAGATGACCGTGATGATTTTTTTGATTGGCATGCATCCAAAAAAGGACTTGATAACTGGAGTGAAAAGTTACAAATTTTATCAGGGATTAGCACATGACCGTCCGTGAATACTATTCTCAAATTGAAGAAACTATCAAGGATTTTCAATCATTTTTCCATTGATTTTGATGAAATTATAGACTGATTCTAATTGCATTCCAGAAATGCACCCACACAAACAATATAAGACCGTACCAACATAACTACATCAGTTGCATCAAACACAACATATCATTACCAACTTCAAGGATGTGAAACAATCAAGATACTTGCCATTTCTGACGCTCATGGAGACTATTCCAAAGTTGGACCTACCTTAAAACTGAAGCAGGTCAACGACATTGACTTGATCCTTATAGCAGGTGATATCACAGACTTCGGTCCGGATGAATATGCAAAAAAGTTGTTAAACATGTTTAAAACACCCATAATGGCAATACCCGGAAACTGTGATCCAAAAACCATGCTCAAGGTACTGGACAATTCAAAAGCCATCAACCTTCACAACACATCCGAACACATCGGCAATATCACATTCATCGGTCTTGGAGGCTCGAATCCGACACCATTCGACACACCATTTGAATTACAGGAAGATGAGATCGAAAGTAATCTTGAAAAATTGATCACGGAAGCGGAAAATGATCCAGACAACAGCACGATCGTACTGCTAACCCATGCGCCGCCATTTGGCACCGTTGACGAGATACCAATTGGACATGTCGGAAGCACTGCCATTGAGAAGTTTTTAGGTAGAGTTGACCTGATTGTCTGCGGGCACATTCATGAAGCAAGAGGCATAATGAAAGTTGGCAAAACCGTTGTCGTAAATCCGGGAATGGTCTCTGAAGGTAATGGGGCAATAATAACCATAGCCGATGCAGGCAATGGAAACGTACAGATGAATGCTGAACTGATAAAAGCGTAAGACGTATAAAATTGACAAAAAGAGGGTTTGGGGGACAAACACAACGAACTGGATAAACTATATTGGGCTCGATCCTGTATCAATTGATTTTCTCCAGAAATTGGGATTGTCGTTTCTGATTGGGATTTTAATCGGCATCGAGCGAGAGCATCAAAGAGTGAGTAAAAAAATATTCGCTGGTGTCAGGACATTTGCCCTCGCATGTATAATCGGTATGATCGCAACGTTTACATCAGAACTGGCAGGTATTGAGATCCTGATCATCACTGCAGTATTTTTTGCGTTTTTATGTGCTACAATCGCATATGCGGCGAACATTGTTTATGAACAACCTGGCATAACAAGTCCGATCGCCCTTTTTTGCACCTTCCTGCTTGGAATACTGGTAGCCATGGATTACTATCTATTTGCGATCGTTGGTGCAGTCGTACTGACATTCCTATTGATCGAAAAAAAGCCGCTACATTCTTTTGCAGAACATCTCTCGGACAAAGAGATACTAAACGCCGTTCAATTTCTTGCAGTAGCATTCATCCTGTATCCAATCATGCCGGATGAGACGTTTTTTGGAATTGTGAACCCAAGATCTGCAATTTTGATCGTAGTACTTGTGTCATTGATAAGCTTTTCCAGCTACGTTTCCCTGAAAAAGTTCGGGACAAAGGGAGGAATATCCTATTCAGGGCTGCTTGGCGGTTTTGTGAATAGCGAAGCAACAACAGGCGCTCTTTCTTCCATGTCAAAAAATCGACCTAACCTGACAAATGCGACTTACACAGGGATATTATTGTCCAATACTGCAATGCTGATCAGGAATTTGGTAATTGCCTTAATTGTAGACCCAAGCGGCAGGTTTGCACTTTTGATGCTGCCACCGCAATTAATAATCATACTTGCCTCGTCGTTTATCGCCCTGATCAAAAGAGAATCATTCGACATCACCAATGAAACGCTTCAGATCAATTCACCATTTGCACTTGGTCCGGCTTTTAAGTTTGGTGCAGGTTTCACCATAATCCTGATCATTGCAACAATTGCAAACGATGTTGCAGGTCCGATTGGAATATACGCAATGGCACTTGGAGGATTTGTCAGCAGTGCAGCTGTCACAGTATCAATGGCAACACTTGCAGTCAATGGTAGCATATCGTTTTCGACCGCAGCACAGGCAGCTGTTCTTGCAAGCATAGTTAGCACGTCTGCAAAGGTAGCATTAATAAAGATGTCAGGTTCTAATGAATTGTTTGTGCGAGCAAGGAATACGTTTGTGCTACTTGTTCTCATCGGAGCGGTCGCACTTGCAGGATGGAGCTATTACAGGCATCTGGGCGTATTTTGATGCTCTTGTGGGATTGTCGGGTTTGATCTAAGGAGGATTTGGAAATTATGGATTTTCAACTTATCTGGTTTGATTCCATGGGTGCAAAATCATCTTCCACCCTTGTAACAACGCCTGACACAAGTATACTCATCGATCCGGGCGCAGCCATCATGCAACCAACCTTTCCATTGCAACCATTTGAAAAGTGGCAATATCTCGAAATGGCAAAAGAAAGTATTAAAAATGCTTCCGCCAAAACGGAACACGTGGTAATCAGCCATTATCATTACGACCATTTCACAATCGGCGAAGATGCCAGTGTGTTATACAAAAACAAGACCCTCTGGATAAAGGACCCAAATCGCTGGATCAATATGTCCCAGTGGGACCGTTCGAGAGAGTTTCTGAAGTGGTTGGCAAAACTTGAAGGCAGGCGTTTGCAATATACAAGACCCAAACAGACAAACTTTGTTGACCCTATTGAAGATATTCCAATTGCAAGATCGAAAAACTATGGGAATTATCAGGATCGAAGAGAAGAATTGCTCAAAAAATGGCAAAAACGTTTTTTAAAAATGCGGGAACACTGGACAAAGTTCCCCTGGGTTGATGAAACTTTAGAAGGGATACATTTTGCAGACGGTGCTTCTTTTCAGACGGGTGATACGAAAATACGTTTCTCACGTCCGCTTTTTCACGGTATCGAATATGCAAACACCGGATGGGTCATTTCCACTATTATTGAACACGGGGATGACAAACTCATTCATACATCTGATCTGCAGGGTCCCACGATCGAGGACCATGCCAAATGGATAATTGATGAGAATCCGAATATATTGATAGCAGACGGACCCGCCACCTACCTGCTCGGGTACATGCTCAACACCACTAACTTGAATCGCAGTATCGAAAATGCAGTGCGGATCATTGAGGAATGCGATCTTGATGTGATGATATATGACCATCATTTGCTGCGCGACCCACTGTATAAGCAACGGACATCTAAAATATGGGACTGTGCCGAAGACATGGGAGTAATGGTCACGACCGCCGCAGAATACAATGGCATTGAGCCTGTGGTTTTAAATGTATCAGTATGAATTCGATTGGCATCGATAACGTTATTAAATATTAAAGACCTTTATTATTATGGTGTCTGTATGAGAATCAAGACTATTGTTGTACTTTTAATGTTAACATCCATTCTATTTGCAGGGTGTATAGGTAATGACGAACCTGTTGTTATTGAACAGATTCCTGAAGATATCATAAATGAAACTCCCGAAGAAGTTGAAGAAATACCAGTCGAAGAACCAGAGGTTGTAGAAGAAGCGCCTGCGGTTGATCCACAAACATATTCGATACGACTTGAATATTATCAAGCCAGACCATCAACATTGGAAATAAATAGAGGCGACACTGTTGTCTGGAGAAACAGTCAGGATCCAAAAAGACTGTTGACAATCGTAAGCGAAGATGGACTCTGGGAAAGTACAAATTTAGTCTATGGTAGAACACTTATTTACACGTTTAATGAATCCGGCACATACAATTTCAGTGTGACAGGTCAACTAAGAATGAGTGGCTCAATTGTAGTCAACTGATCCAAATACCAAATTTTACAAATATGATATAAATGAATACCAAAACCATAGTAGAAGGTACAACAAAGGTTTTGGTACCAATCCCACCGGAGGGAGTGTCATTCCCTCCATCTGCAGCACCTGTTTTTTACAATCCTGAAATGGAACTTAATCGCGACATAAATGTCGCGGCTACTGCTGCTTTTGTGAATCGTCTGATTTTAAAATTACAATCACAGCGCGATATTGTACCGGCAGACATCACCTATGTTGATGCATTATCAGCATCAGGTATTCGAGGGATCAGGGTTGCGAATGAGTTGGGGATTTCTGCTGTTTTGAATGACTGGAATGAAGACGCATACAATTTGATTGTTCAGAACATAGAGGTGAACAATCTTTCTGAAACAACTACAGCATCCCGCAAAGACGCAAACGTTCTGCTTCATGAAAAAAGATACAATATCGTAGACCTTGATCCTTTCGGAACACCAACCCAGTTCTTGGATGCTGCCGCACGCTCAGCTGTGCATTTATTAGAGGTCACGGCAACAGACACTGCACCCCTTTGCGGTGCACATTTGAATTCAGGTATCAGGAAATATGCTGCTGTGCCGCTCAACAATGAATATCACAGTGAGATGGGAATGCGCATACTTCTTGGCAAGATCGCACGAGAGCTTGCAAAGCACGAAAAGGCAATGATACCATTACTATCTCATGCAACACGCCACTATGTCCGCACATACGTGCAGGTACAAAAAGGTGCGAAGCGGACTGATAAGACTCTTAAAGAGATGGGATTCATCGCAAACTGTCCCGATTGCGGATATCGAAATCCAGTGTTTGGGCTGGCTGTTCATATCGACAAGGAATGTCCGATATGTGGCACAACAACTGAGATTGCAGGTCCGCTGTGGCTTGGGCAATTGCACGAAGTAAAGTTTTGTGATGAGGTTCTGCTTGAACTCGAAAAACGACCCCTTAAAACGAAAGAGAAAGCTATGAAGATCATCACTCTTTGTAGGGACGAACTCAATATTCCAATGTTCTATGACCAACATGTGATCTGCAAACGTCTGGGAATCTCTGCATCCACCATAGATTCGCTAATAATTGCACTCAAAGAGCATGGATATGAAGCGTCAAGAACACATTTTGATGGAATTTCTTTTAAGACCAACGCTGAAATTACCGATATTGAAAGAATAATGCTAAGCGAAAGATTGGGTTGATTCGTTGACCATTGTCGTTTTTTTGCATTTCACCTTTAACCTTTTACTTCACCAATTACCACCATTACAGAAAGTAATATATAATAAAGTGTCTAATTCAACGTATATTACAACATGATAAATTAACTAATGGAGATTAAAGCAAACCATGGCTGAAGAATATGCAGAACAATTATTTTTACAGGAAAAACCCACACTTGCACTGCTAGCGATCAGTTCATTCAAAAAGACCTATGCATCTGTGATCACAAAGGAGATCAGTTCAACGTTTGCACATACAACCAAGATATTATCAAAAATGGAAGAGCACGGGCTTGTTGAATTTACAATAGAGGGGCGTGTCAAGTATGTAGAACTTACTGAACACGGTCTAAAAGTTGTTGATGTAATGAAAAATCTGATGATTGCATTCGGTGGAGAATCCAGTGGAGAGAACAGAAATGCATTCGGGCGATCTTTTTCACAATCACCTGAACCAACACCATCTAGTGCGCCAACCATATCCCAGACCATTCAGGAAAAAATTGACAATCTGCGCTCAAAGATAGAGAGAATTTATATTATAGAAAGTGAAAGTGGAGCAGATAAAGAAACGCTATACCGAAAACTTGGACCATTCAATAGAGATATTAAAATAATAGAGAATTTGATCGAATCTTCAAAAGACCAGATCGATGAGTCCGTCGTAATATCACATAGTGATGTTCGTAGACGCCTTGGATCAATAATTAACAAATGATACTTATCGATTCTTTTGCACATACATTTTACACATTTTAGGTAATTATGAAATCAATAATATTACTTTTAAAAATATATGGCAGCCGTGACCGTGCTGTTCGTTCGTTTGAAGCTGTGATAGCCAATGACATCAAAAACATTGATGCATCAGCCCGAATCCATGTGACCAACGATGGCTGGGTGCAAATTGAAATCACAGGTGAAGACGATGAGTTCTGTGCAAATTATTTGTTGACAAAATACGGCGCACCAATCAAAGAAGCAGAGGTTGGAAAAGTCTACAAAGGATACATCCATTCAATAGACGAAGATGGAATCACTGTTGACATTGGAATTAAAGTTAACATAACCCTTGATGGACTTAAACCGCTGGGAACAGGAGACGTTAAGCAGATTGCATCCCGTTTCAGCATCATACCACACCTTCCGGTTTCTATTGAAATTGTAAAGGTTGGTGATGATACAAAGGTTTGCTTTACAAAGAATCAGGTTGACCTATGGTGGAAATGGAAAAAATCAGGTACTGACAGGGTTATAGCAAATGCCACAACTCGCTCTGAATTAAAGGCTGCAATAAAAAAGACAGGACACGCCAGGGATATTTATGGAATCGAACGCATTGGAATAATGGAGCATGCAATTGTTTGTCGTGAGAATACGGATGGACCTGGGATTGTAGCTGATATCGGTCCTTTGTTAAAATCTGAACTTGGAGTTATAATAAAACATGCATGATCTCGTCTGACGATTTTATGCAGATCGTTTATACCTGCATCACAAACAGACAATGTTCATAACCATTTCCGAAACATTCTATTTCTTTGATGGTGCAGTTGAGCCCCAATTTCCCAAAAATAATTCCTTCCAGAAGCCCTTCATCAAAAGAGCAAAGTGTTTTACCAACAACAGGCATCAATTTGCAATCAAAGCAGTCATGGACAACAACTGTCAATGGGTCTGTTTTGATCACGGACACATTCCCCATATTGTTTGTATCCCAAAAATTTGCTATATCCTTAAGCACACCATCAAGATCAGTTGATTTGAAGTTGGTGGATAAACTTTCACCTATATCTGCACCTATCTTTTTCATGATTGGTTCATGATTGATCCCATGTGCTTCAAAACCAAATCGCATAGCATGAAAAATAGACCTTAAGAAACTGCATTCATCATCACTGGATAACGCAACTCTTTCTAATATGTTTTTGTAATGTTTGATAATAGGTTCTTGTGAACAAGCCATATATTGAGAATTTAGGAGATATGTTTTTTTTCGCTTGTCATTTGCATTAATGTGCTCTTCGAGCAGATCACATGATTTAAGATCAGTAATGTGCACTGAAATCGTTGATTTTGCTTTTCCGGTATGTTTGACAATTTCATCGAACGATTTTGAGCCGGTCTTTAAAAAATCCAATATTTTAAGTTTGACAGGACCATTTAATGCAATGAAACCATGGTTTGTAGAAAATAATGCAGTGTGATTTCCAGCTCGTGCCATAGTAATAAATGATAAGGTGCAATATATATATAAATGTTCGTTCGCAAATAACCGAATTGAATTTATGTGAACGTTTCTATAGTTAAAGATAATCTGTTGTATACGTTGATCATTGGTTAAAAGTTATCGGATAAAATATATACTATGAAAAAAGCAATCCTGATACCGGTTGAAGATGCAGAATCTGCAAGGTCTGACTTACTCAAAAATGAATTACTTGATGGAAGTAGGAAGATCAAATTGATTAGCTTAAAAGGCGAAAAGTTCCTTGAGATCCCTGTCAAAACGGATGTGAAAGGATACACAGTCATTGAGCAGGATGCCCCTGAATACTATGAAAAATTGCAGTCATTAAAAGATCGACTAATGAGCGTTCTTTCATCAGATGAACTCAAGCATGTACCTTCCAGATGGCAGATTCTCGGCGATATTATCATCGTCAACATACCACGGAAAATCGACAATAGAAAGATCGTTATTGCAAAAGCTCTTCTTGGTATGTATCCGCGATGCAAAAGCGTTATTCAGGATTTTGGGATCAAGGGTCAGTTCCGTGAACCAAACCGGAAGACCATTATTGGAGATAAGGTCGAGACCATCAATAAGGAGCACCGGTGCCTCTTTAAAATGGATGTTACAAAAATAATGTACTCAAAGGGCAACCTGCCCGAACGAAAGCGAATGAGCAAGGTTGGCAGCGGCGAGATTGTTGTAGATATGTTTGCAGGTATCGGGTATTTTTCAATCCCGATGGCAGTACATGCAAAACCCCGACAGGTCATTGCTATTGAACTCAATCCTGTGTCGTTTGGTTATTTGTGCGAGAATATCAAGTTAAACCATGTTGAGAACATCATTAAACCAATAAACGGTGACTGTGCAGAGGTTACACCACAGGACGTAGCTGATAGGGTGATAATGGGATATGTTGGGGTTACGCATCACTATCTGGAGCAGGGGATCCGTGCAATAAAAAAGAGCGGCGGCGTTTTGCATTACCATGAAACAACGCCGGAGAGTCTGTTGTTTGACCGCCCCGTGACTCGAATTGAGGATGCTGCGCACACGGTGGGGCGCAGGGTTGAGATTCTGGACTGCCGCCGGATCAAGAAATATTCACCGGGTGTGTGGCATGTGGTTGTGGATGCTCACGTTCAGTGAACAAACAACCTACATCTCGATTACATCAACGGAAAGGTCCGAGTCCACGATATAATCAAAATCAATGTACTCCGTCCATTTCTGTTCCTGGAATATTGACTGGAAACATACGCCTATTATCAATTTCCGCTCGGCTCCTTCAAATACACGCTCAACCATTTCGTGCATAGCTTTTGGATCAATGCCAATTTTAGGCATTGCAAGCCCACCAAGTATAACTGCGGTATCTGCATGTGCATCGGTAATCTCGCCAAATTGCATACCATCACTTGTGGAAACTACGGATTTAGCAGAATCAAATTCCAAATTCGAAATAAACGCCATTTTTTTATCAGTTCCGCGAAGCACGTATCCCATAAGTTCTGCAAAAGGACTGCAAAAACCAGGGCTACCAATAAATGTTATCTTATTTGATTCACTAACAAGCTGCCGAAATCCAGTGAGCTGACCGCCAATTCCTTTGGAACTACTTAAAACCTTCATAAAATCATCCTCTAAAAAAGTAAGCATACAGCCGATTGGCTGCATGCTATAAATAATGTTTTACATTTTATATCTATACGTTCTTGATGCCAAATGACTCAAGCAAAATACCCGGGTTTATGCGACCGCTGGTAAATGATTTCTTGCTTGTTCTGTCATTGATAGTGATCTTTGCCGGTGCGAACATACCTGCATCGACTTTGAAGAAGTCGAAATCGGCTTCCTTGAATGTTGTGAAGAATGGCTTGCCGTAATCCTTTGATGTTATGGATGGTGCATTTTTAACGTGCTCTTCGAGTTTTTCCACATCATCGTATGCTACGG
The DNA here is from genome assembly GCA_030611265.1 of Methanosarcinaceae archaeon. GTDB lineage: Archaea > Halobacteriota > Methanosarcinia > Methanosarcinales > Methanosarcinaceae > Methanovorans. The sequence continues at coordinate 24,198 of JAUWQD010000016.1, forward strand.
TATAATAGGTCTCGCCACAGTAGATGATACAGTCATTGGTTGAACCCATGCATTTTGTGTCATCGCCAACAATAGGTGCAATAGGTGCAATTCCGAATCCGCTCTGGATCGTGTTGATGTCAAAGCCGATGGACTCCAACTTGTGAATTCCTGTTTCTACGATACGTGCAGATATCTGCACTGAACCTGCAATGGATGCAGTAGGTGCAACAGCGATGTAAACATTTTCAGTCTCAACATTGCTATGTTTTGCGATATATTCCACAACCTCTTCATCTGGAAGTGCGCTTGATTCCATAACAAGCACTGCACATTCGGAATCATCCTTGTAGCCGATCTTCTCATAGAGCTCCTTTGGTTTAAGACCAAGTGCTCTTGCCGGACCTGAACCCATACCGAAGTATTTACCGACAGCGATTCTCCAGCCTGCATACTGTGAACCCATGCATGCGATGGTTGGATTGTCTGTGGAGACCTGAATTGCCGGCACAGGAAGACCATCGAGGTCGAACTTTGTGTAGCTTATCTCTGCAAGGTCTGCAAGGCACAGACGTGAGAGATACATTCCTGCATCGTAGCCACCGTCCATATTGACACCACAGTCAATAATGGTAGCACCGTTTGCAAGTTCCTTTGATTCTACCTTTAAATCTTCTTCCCAGTCGAGCATCTCATCAATTATACCTAATCCCTTTTCGTTGACACTTATCATGTAATCACCATTAACTGATTAATAGTCTGTGATTTGGGATGATTCAGTTATATATTTGCCGATATTTATCGATTGGAAACTTAAGGTTGAGACTTCTTTGATTGCAAATGGCTCTTTCATTTTTTGAGTGAATACATTCAGGAAAGATGGAATATTTGTATTTGTTTATTTATTCTTGACGCCGAGGCAATCGCCGAATAAGAAAGAGCGATTACTCGCTCTCCCTCTTCTAAGAACCGGACTTGCGACTTCCACCACATCCGGCTCAAGCCTTTCATAACCCTTTTTGTATCGGGCAGCAGTTAACAATTCAATGGCTGTATTGTTTTAACTTGACTTTTATTTTCAAATCGCATTGCATCAAGTGATATATTGAATTTTCAAATTTTTGTTGTATAGTGTATATACAGTACCCCCCAGTTTCCACTGCATTCAAAAACAACGATCAATCCATATGTATGCCGCAGCATATCGTTACATGTGATTTTTCAGAAAGATATAACAATACCAAAAACATATCCTATTTCATGAAATTGCAAAAAATAGCCTGGGGAATTACAGGAGCTGGTCATTTTTTAAATGAGAGCTATGAGGTATTCAAAGAGATCAAATTAAAGGATCGAAATATTCGGATCAACACTTTTATTTCAAGTGCTTCGGAAGAGGTACTGCGTATGTACGGGCTTGAAAATAAGCTTGTGAAATTATCGGGCGGAGATTATCTTGAAGAGATCTTCCTGGAAAGCGAACAGGGTAAGAGTTCGCCAAAAGCCGGCAGGTTCCTGCTTGGAAAATATGATGCCTTTTTTATCACTCCAGTGACATCCAATACTGCTTCAAAGATAGCATATGGGATTGCGGATTCACTGGTAACCAATGCAGTTGCACAGGCTGTAAAGGGAGGTGTGCCTGTATATGTTGTGCCGGTTGACGTTGCAGGTGTTGTGCGCTCAGAGATGCCGTATATGATCGACAGGGAATTTTGCAGGAAATGTGAAGAGTGCATCCCAAGAGAAAAATGTCCGCATGGTGCTATCACAGACCAGATCGACCTGCTAAAGTGTAAGGGTTGCGGGATATGCAAGGAATGGTGCCCCTATGATGCGATCAAAGGCGGGGAGGTTGAACTCAGGGTGCGGGATGTGGATGAGAGGAATGTGCAGATAATTCGGGGTCTTGAGGGGATCACGGTACTTGAGAAGCCAGAACACATTTTGGAGTTATTTTTCCAGGATTGATGACGATAGTGGGGTATGGTAGTAGCGGGTATGGTTATGATAGGTACATAAGGTGGGTAGTCAGTTCATCTTCAAAGTTGTCTGATGGTCTTTCTGCCAAACCCGACAAACATTTGTTTTATGACAAGGGACGTCGGAGTTTTTTTGCCTCCTGCGCGTACTTTTCCCTGTCGTATTGCCATAAGTACGGCATCGACCGTGTTTTCCTGTGCATCGATCTCTGTGTATGCCTGACCAACCATCTGCGGAGTGTGCGCATCGCTTCCACCGACCTGCGGCAGGTTGATCGATTCGGCAGCAATCTTTGCTTTTCTGTTAGAACGGTTGTCAAGGCAGCGTGAATTCAAGACCTCAACAGCATCAATATCAATCCCCTCTACAAATCCAATACCATGAGAGGAGAGTTTGAAAGGATGTGGTATGATGATCACTCCTCCAAGTTCCCTTGCTCGCTCGATGGTCTTTTCAGGTGAGAGGTGCGGTTCAATGTCCTCTTCGATCCCAAGGACAAGAATATGTCCTTTTGATGACGTTACTTCAATACCCGGGATGACAATAAGGTCAGTACCAAGTTCTACTGCTCTTTTGGCGCATGCTATCCCGCCTTTAATCGTATCATGGTCGCAAACAGCGATACCGTCAAGACCATTCTTTTTAGCATGTGTGATTATGGAATCAATATCGGCATTGCTATCCTTTGAAAAATGGGAATGAACATGAAGATCAAATCGCATGCTAAAAAATAGCATTAGAACTTAATATATATTTGGAATAGTTCTCACTTGAAAAAAGAAATGGTATTTGTATAGCTGTGTCAAGATAGTTGCGTAAATGAGATTATTCTATCTGAAACTAAACCAATACAACTGCCGTAGGCGGCGCATTCCCATGCCATTGATTTGCTACAAAAATGTATGGTTCGATTCATTGGCCACAAAAAATGAGGTGGTTATTGGTATGTGTTTGCAGTTTATTTTTGTATATGTCGGGATACATCGCCTGCGGCGGATTAACCCTTTGTTAAAAGTTGTTAAACAAACACTCAATTTGTATTCGGTTTTGCTTTCCGCCTTTCCTTAAAAATAAACCATGCTGCACCCAATACCTTCCAATTGGTCACGAACCTTAGAACTGCAAAAAGAAGTGAACTTATCCTGAAACGAATGTTTGTGAAGACATGGAGGTCAAAGACCTCATCCTGAAATTGTGGACATATGGAAAAATTAAAAACGCTGCATCTTTTGATGAACAAACCCTTCAAAGCATACAAAAAACCGGACAACATTCCGGTATCGGCAGGGTCAGAAAAACCATATTTGAGGTTGCAGGATATTTTCCTAAATTTAACGGCACCAAAAACATCTTCGATGAATCTGATAATTGGTCTTTTTACGGTCTTCAAAACCCTTAACCAAACGGAAATGCCAATGCTGCTTGTTTTCTTTTTAGTTTTATCTTTCTTTGGCTTTTCTTCTTTTTTCTCTTTTTTTGCCGCTTTTCCACTTCCAACCTTGAACTTATGCGACAATCCCATCCACTTGATGGTGATGTATTGATCAACCCTGCCCCCTTCCGCCTTCAAATAAATGGTCACGTCAAATGCGGCAAACACCACTAACCCGAACAATAGAAGGATAATGGCTAACGCTACATAAATAATAAGCAACATGCATGTTGAAGTCTGATAGAGGCAGGATCGGTGGTTAGATTATTCTTCTTCGCTCCCTTCGTGTTCCGCTTCTTCGGCGACTTCAGATTTCTCTTCCTTCTTCCCCATCTTGCTCTTGATCGATCTGATCTTATCGATGACCTCCGGCACGGATTCTATGATCTTGCCAAAATCGGTCTTGCCGGATATTGTGAGCAGGCGTGCTTCGTCTTCAGAGACCACAATGAATGCGATCGGCTCGATCTTCGCACCCGCACCGCCTCCGCCGCCAAAGCCCGTTTCACCTTTGTCGCCTTTTCCTTCTCCGCCGCCGCTTCCAAATCCAAAGGACACTTTTGTGACCGGAATTATCGTCTTACCGGCAGCTTCCACAGGTTCACCGATGACGGTCTTTGTGGTTACCAATCGTTCAAGTTCGCCTGTCACTTCTTTAATTATGTTCTCTACGCTCATATTCACTCACTCCCATAGTTTGATGTAGATACTATAACTATGAGATTTGTTCAGTAAAAAAAGTAACCCTCAAAAGTGAGGGTTTTAAAATATATGTAACGAACACTTTTCCAAAGTGTTCAAACGATCACTTCTACGAAATGATCTAACGGATACTTCTACGAAGTATCCTAATCAAACGCCTTCTTAAAAGGCTCAAGTTTCTCATGCAACTGCGCGATCATATCGCTGATATCGTTATGCAGTTCATCTTGATTGATCGTGGTTTAATTTAATCAATATGCTGTTCTATTATATTTTTAACTTGTACTGGATTTTTAACATGAAGCCAAATGAATTCAAAACCTGATCCTGTTCCAGAAGTATCTATGATGATATTTCCAAAATTGAATATTTTGCCGATTATTCCTTGCTGAACTCTCATCGAAGTTATATGCTTAAAGGTTGAAGATTTAAAGTCTTCGGAAACAATACCTGTCCTGCCAATCACTCTTTTATCGGTTATTGCATATTTCATTGATGATTTATTTAGATATATTATTCCTATGACAATTATCGGTATTATTATTGTCCATATTGTAATTATGGCTAAAACTAAACCCCAAAAAAATCCAAGCCATGAGGGACTTCCTGTATATAGGATGTTTTCATCTTTTTGAATATGATTATCTATTGTCCACAATTTAAATCACCTTTTTTATTAATTCAAGCATTTTATCAATTTATTTAATATATTAACTATTTTATATACCTTTTTATCTTAACAGTACTTTCGAACATCTCAACTTTTTATTGATTAAACAATTTGTAATTCAACTAAAAAATCAGAATATTCAATGTGCAATTGGAAGTACTGGCATTGGCTATGGAAAAAAACGATTCAAGTATTACTCCATACGGTATGGTCCCATTTTTTAGTTATCTTTTAAGTGCAGATGTTAGATGAAAATCGATTTTTTAAAAAAAGAAAATACATGGATTTGTAGTTTTATCAGTACCTTGCATATTCATTAAAATAATGCAATTTTAGGAAAATACGCCGCTTGCGGCGGTTGTTGCATCGGTTTTAGTTTTCCATAAACAAATATGATAATTGTAATCCAACACTCACTGTGCATTGTCCATAAAGAAATTCATAAGCGAATACTTCACCTTGCCAGGTTCAACATCAACAAACTCCGCCCTCTCATCCTCAGGAAATACTCCAAAAACAGAAAATTTCCCGAACTTCTTCTTCGAATCTGTCGAAAACCGACCATCAAGAAGTATCCGCACTCCATAATCGTCAGGCGAGCGCACTACTCTTCCCATTGCCTGCCTTATCTTGCGGATTGTCGGTATCTGTATCGCATAATCCCATCCAGCGCCGTACTCGAACACATGGTCGTAGGCGGATTCCACTGCATTCATCCTGTCATTTAGTGCGGGATATCCCACACCCACGATGATAACTGTACGCCCTCGTCCGTCACGGTAATCCACACCCTCGCTCAGCGTTCCCCACAGATACGAAACGAGGACAGCCTTGCCGCCGCTCTCTCCTATCCTGAAGAACTCTTCCCTGACATTCTGTGCGGACACCCCGACTTCGTCAAGGAACACAGGAACATCAACCTCTTTTTCCAGTTTATTGAAATATCGCCTCGCTTCAAACGAACTCTGGAAAAAAATGATAACATTCCCATTTGACTGTTCAACGGAATCGAACAGCACCTGCTCGATGGCTTCCTTTGTCTGCGAATCGTCTCGGTTCTTTGCGAACAGCGGCGGAATGGCTGCTGCGATAGTTAGCCGTTTTTCCTCTGGAAATGATGTGGGGTACGCAATCTCGCATGTCTCACGTGTGATCCCAAGCGTGGCTTTGATCATATTGAAAGGTCGCAGGGTCGCCGACATCAGGATTGCCGAGAACACGGAATCAAACAACGGCTCTGTGACATTTTTCGGAATACAGGTGAACAGTTCGACCCGTCCGTATACCTCGTTGTTCATATCCCGCCTGACATTGAGGATCGGGTAGTAATTGAGATCATTGGAAAGCACAAGGTATGATGAGAGAAAATCGGCGGAATAGCGGATATGCGACTTTTTCAAAATCTTGCTCAATCCTTTTTTATACTGGTCACGGTAGATCTCATCGAGTTTTGCACCAAACTCACTTGCATTTGTCAGGAGTTCCTGAATTTCCTTTTCCTCTCCAAACCCCTTTTCCTTTGCCTGACGTAAAAATCGTGCGCGTACTATGTCATTACGTTCATACGGGTCGCTTATTCGTATATCGTACCATCTTTTTCCGACACGCTCTTTCTCTCCGAATTTAAACCTTGTATTATATGTAGTCTGTATAACTTCCAGCAGAATCCTGAACAGGTTGTGCACACCTCCATCAGGCATTTCATCGATGTTCGCTTCAAGTTCTGCGATCGATTTTTCAACCGTGTGCTCGGTGATCGTTATGGAAGAATGCGAACGTGCTGCGGATTCGATATTGTGCGCTTCGTCGAGTATCAGTATTACATCCTGCGGGTCCCTGTCAAGCCATCCAAGAAATGTTGAAAATATATCGGCATTCAGGACATGGTGGTAATTGCATATCACGAGGTCTGCGTGTTTGATCTCACGTTTCATTAACTCGTAGCCGCACATTCCAAGATCGAATGCATAATCGTTGACCTCTTCGGGTGAGCGGACATCTGCGAACAGCCATTTGCGGAATGTTTCGCTGTCCGAGCGCAGGACTTCATATAGTTCGTTACATGCCCGGTCGCGTACAGTCTTTATTTTCTCCTGCGAGGCGTTTATTTCACTGTTAAGTGCATCCCGAAGTGCGATAAGCGACGGGTCATGTGTTCTTTTAAAATTTTCATTGGCAGATTTAATTTCCTGTCCTTTGAGATGAAGTTCACGCTCGATCTCAATGAGTTCAAAAGTATTCTCGCGCTTGAGGCTACACTCCTCATAATCAACCTCGAGCGGACACATTGTGCTCTTGCCTTTGACAACAGCCACTTTCACGTCATTGGTCTTTTTGATATCATGCGCTTCGTTTATGAACTGCACCATCTGCTGGTGAACATTGGTAGCGATCACAACGGTCTTTTTCAACTGTTTTCCCACATGCAGGGCCGGTGCGAGTGCACTTAGCGTTTTGCCTGTACCGCACGCTCCCTCAAAAAGTATCATCTCTTTTCGAAGCAGTGCTGAATGGATCGTATCCATCGCTTCTTCCTGATTAGGGTAGCATGCTTCCTTTGTGAAATATTTGAAGTATCCGCTGTTTTTGCTCATTGCAATACCTATGGTTTACGGCTACTTAAACAATGTTGATTGTCGGTATTCGTTCACTCGGCAGGTTTGACGACTGCCGTACCTTCCGCGATTATACGCTGTGTGGTTTTGTCGAATATCTTGATTGTTACGGTTGTGCCGGACTTGAAGCCGTAGTTGTTTGAAGTGTTTGAAATGCCGTTCACAGATACGAATACGGATGAAGCATCAGTTCCATTTATACTATCATCACCGTTCAGGATAAGTTGTTCTCCGGTTGACCACAGACCATCATCAAGCGCAGCAGAGTTTGTTTTTATATATTTTTCATTAATTTTACCACTATATGCAAGGTTGGTGTATTTTACATTTGTATCTCCATTTTCCATCCAAGAGCTAACTCCTGCAACACCTACAATACCGATATGTGATTCTCCCTCTCCAGAAAGCACGATCATTGTAGAATCAACTGCAAGCGAATCTCCTCCTTTATGCCGCAATTTGATATTAATATTATGATAATGTACAGGATTTGGAACTCCGCCAACCATCCCTTCAATCTCAATAACCGCAGTAGGTGTTTTTGCAAAAGCGTTGTTGATACGTTCAACTGCATCATCATTATATACAGCAGCGACTGTTGCGACTGCCAGCACAAATGTCAATAATACGATAAGCACCGCTCCAAATATTGGTGCAACCGCATTGTCGCTATCTCTGAATGTTGGTTTGCGCATGACTTTCATGGATGCGTAATCAGCGACTTTGTATAAAAATAATTCGAATTGTGCATTAAAAAAACCACCGTGCTACATGCTGCACAATCAACCACATCTGCCGCAATATGCTGAAAAAACCATCATGAACAAAAGTTTTAGTTTCAATAAACATCGATAGGTTTTTATCTAATTCGCATAATGCTATATTGAAAATTTCGGTAGATAATTTCGGTAGAAATTATCGATATTATATCGAATAACATAATTACAAAAGGAGAATCTAATAATGGTAGCAAAAGTAAACGCAGATGAATGTGTCGGATGTGGAACATGTGTGGACGAATGTCCAGCAGAAGCAATCTCAATGAACGATAACGACATCGCTGTTATAAACGCAGATGAATGTACCGACTGTGGTGCATGTGTAGATGCATGCCCAACCGAAGCAATCACAATGGAATAAGATCCTTATTCCATTTTATTTCTATTTTTAGTATCCATTCTTTTCTTTTTTTGAGGTAGCTATGGCAAAGCCAATCAGAGCAGGTATATTAGGCGCCACCGGCGCAGTCGGACAGCGATTCATTCAGGCATTGGATAATCATCCATGGTTTGAGATAACATCACTTGCAGCATCAGAACGAAGTGCAGGAAAAACATACGACAATGCCGCAAACTGGAGGCTGGAGATCCCACTTCCGCAAAGTATAGCAGAAATGGATGTCGTTCCAGTTGACCCAACAAAAGTGGATGCCGATGTCGTGTTCTCGGCACTGCCATCAGAGAATGCCATGACTGTGGAAGCAGAGTTTGCAAAAGCAGGATTTGCAGTAGCAAGCAATGCAGCAGCATACCGTATGGAAGAAGATGTTCCTCTCGTTGTACCTGAAGTGAACGCCGACCATCTTGGTATGGTCGAAGTGCAGCAGGACAATCGCGGATGGGATGGTTATATCATCACAAACCCGAACTGTTCGACAATAATGATGGTCATGTCACTCAAACCCCTCATGCAATTCGGGCTTGATAATGTCACAGTTGCGACCATGCAGGCAATTTCAGGCGCGGGGTATGATGGTGTATCCTCAATGGCAATTCTTGATAACATCGTTCCCTACATAGGCGGCGAAGAAGAAAAAATGGAGATCGAACCACAAAAACTCCTCGGGGAATTCGATGGTGCACAATTCATAGACGCCGATCTCACTGTAAGTGCAGCATGTCACAGGGTGCCTGTAATGGACGGGCACACCGAAGCGATATGGGCTACCATGAGTGATGATCCAACGCCCGAAGATGTAAGAAATGCATTCCTCAATTTCAATCCGAATCTTGGCGACCTGCCAACCGAACCTGAACAGGCATTGATAGTCCATGATCAACCGGACCGACCACAACCACGTCTTGACAGGAATTTAGGCGAAGGTATGAGTGTAAGTGTAGGACGAATTCGTGAAGGCATACGCTATGTCGCAATGGGCCACAACACCGTTAGGGGTGCAGCAGGTGCAAGCGTACTCAATGCAGAACTCCTTCACAAGATGGGTAAATTGTGAACAAGGATAATAATAATATGAGGCTTACTGCTCTGTTGTTTGTTCTATTAATCACAGTTACGCTTATGACAAATACAGCAGTAGCCCAAGCCCCAGCCACAACAGCACCAATTACTATCTTTGAATTGGTGCTAATACCTCTTGAAGAACTGGATGCTGATCCGGTAACTTACGACGGGACGGTAGCCTATCGCAAGATCAGTGTCACAGGAACACTTTCTGAATTGAGTTCCAATCGTGGAAAAATTACCCAGGATTCACATTCCCTGTTAATCGACACCACCGAAGAACAGTTGTTTGCAGGATTTAATGTGGGCGATGGGATTAAACTAACAGGTGTCTTTTATCATAAACAGATAGGTGATGATCTATTCATCCCAAACTATGTTTTACACTATCCGGTCGAGGATCTGGATGATGTCGAAATAAGTGAAATTGTACAAGATCAAGAATCGTTCAATGGAAAAAAGGTCACTGTTATGGGCAACCTTTCAAGTATTGAGGAATCCATGGGGCGATATGTTCTCTATGTTGCAGACCCTGAAACAGACGATGAACTGAAGATTATGTTCTATGGCGTCTCTGACCTTGAATCCGGTACAATTATCGAAGTTTCCGGTCTTTACAATGGCGGTATCCTGCACAGTGAGGATATGGGGAGATATTATCCTCCGATGTCCCTGAAAACAATTATTCCCGGATTTTCAGGATTTGCGGCATTGGCAGTGTTTGTCATACTTACGATACTTTTTAAACGTGAAAACCATAATGGATAGAGATTATTATGTTAGTGGTTATATCAGTAGGCGGATCAATTCTCGCCAAAGACTTAAACTCTGATCGTTTTATCTCTTATGCAAATGCGCTTGTTGCTCTTGCAAAAGAGCACAGGTTAGTGGTTGTAACGGGTGGCGGCGTGGCTGCAAGAGATTATATCAACGTAGCTCGCAGTGTGGGTGCCAATGAGGTTGCATGTGATTTTATAGGGATCGAAGTGACAAGATTGAATGCACAATTGCTAATCTCAGCACTTGGGGACAATGCATTCCCCGAACCTCCCCGAACATACAAGGAAGCCGAAGCTGCACTCACAAGCGGTAAGATCGTGGTCATGGGGGGCGTAATTCCTGGACAGACTACGGACGCAGTATCTGCAATACTGGCAGAGTATATGGGTGCAGATCTGATGATAATAGCAACATCCGTGGATGGTGTATACTCCGCAGACCCGACAACGGATCCTGATGCTGTCAAGTTCGAAAAAATGACTGCAAAGGAACTGGTCAATATTGTAATGTCAACTGAAATGAAGGCTGGCTCCAAATCCCCTGTTGACCCGCTCGCAGCAAAGATCATTGAACGATGTAAGATCGAGACAATTGTCATGGACGGCAACGACCCTGTGGCAGTTTCAGAAGTAATCATGCAAGAAGGAGTTGAATCCGAACCGGTAACAGGCGTTCATCTTGGAACGCGCATTATCGGTTAGATCATATTTCATTTTATGCCTGAGGATAAAACATGAAACATAAAACACGTCTTATAAGTCTTCTCACTTTGTCAATTCTTTTACTAACAACATCTGCCGTTGGTGCATCTCCAATGGATGTGCAGGTCACTGATATTTTCTCTGACGAAAAACTGTGCGATGCAACTATTCATTTCAACGAACCAACAGACAATGTTGAGTTGGTGTTTGAAATGCTATATCGCGGGGATGTTGTAGAATCGAGAACAGTAAAGTTAGATTCCGTATCTGCGGGAGGCACAACAAAGATGATTTTGTGGGAAAATGAACTGCAAGAGAAGTCATACACAGCAAACGTGAGTGTGTACAACAGCGACAAACTTCTCACACGTGATTCGTACCAATTTACTCACAACACTGTGGCAATGCCCAGATTCAAGATCGTGGATTTCAGTGCAGACAGTTCAAAATCATCAATATTGGTAAGTCCGGGAAGTGTAACCAATCCCGGTGTTGCGGACATTGATATTAAATTGTTCAAAAGCAGTGACCTTGTATACAGCGAAACTACCAATAATGTGGCAATACTGGCAACAAAAATTATTGATACAAACTGGCCGATATTGTTGCAAAGCGGTTCCGATTACACTGCTGTTGCAAGGGTTTACTCACACGACCCTGAAATTACCACTGCGTACATGTCAAGATTCACTGCATTGGAAAACGTTGAGATAATTGATGCTGATATTGAATTGGATGAGTACGGTGCAAGCATCACGATAATCGGGATGTCGCAGGTTCCATTCGAAGGCACTGTGCGCATTGTTTTATCAGGCAACGACGATCCAATTGTCTTTGAAGAAGATACAGAGATATTGACAATTGACAGAGAAGACACGGTAGGCATTATGTGGGATGGTATGCCTGGTGGGGATTACAATATCAATGTTGATATTTTGACTTCAAAAGGCGTTGTACTTGATAGTTATGAAACCGTAATCCGTATGCCTGAGCCGTTTGTTGTAGGGATTGAACCGGAAAAGGAAACACCCGGCTTTGGCATCATTGGAGGACTGGCAGTCCTGATCACTGTTGGTTTATTTCTTCGCCGCAAGTAGGGGAATTGGATGCTTGACATAATTATTCGCAATGCTACCCAGCGAAAAGTTAGAACAGGGCTTACAATTACAGGTATAGCACTTGGCATCTTCGCACTGGTGGTAATGGGTGCGATGTCAGAGAATTTCAATCAGACATTTGAAAAGTCCATGAGTCTTACGAGTGAGTCGATACGTGTTTTTCCTGAGATCGGGATGTTTGGGGGAGGTTTGACCACCGGTAAGGTTGCTGAGGTAAAACGGGTGCCGGGTGTCAGGGATGCGTATGGTTTGATAATGACATCGTTTGAGGAAGGTCATGGTTCGATGGGCGGGAAGCAGGTTATGGGAGTTCCACCTGAAAAATCCAAATTGGCTGTGAATCCTGTAAAACTTCAATCAGGAAGATTTTTGCAGCCCGGAGATAAGTATCTCACAGTGGTGGGTACAAGCATAGCAGGCGAGTTCGATCTGCAGGTCGGCAGCAAGATCGAGATCCATGATAAGAATTTCACGGTTGTTGGGATACTGGAATATACCGGTTCATTTTTCGATAGTGTTGCAACAATACCGCTTGAAACTGCACAAGACCTTTATAATTTTGACAATTCGATCTCATATATATTCGCGATTGCACAGGATGGTGTTGATGAGGATCTGCTTGCAAAGCGTATCGAATTCAGTGTGAAAGGTACAAGTACAATTTCACCAAGCGAACTGCGTGAACAGGCAAGCCAATCACTTTTGATCTTCAGTGTTATTACTATCAGTTCAGCCCTTCTTGCAGCGATCATTGGCGGGTTGAGTGTTATGAACACGATGCTCATGTCTGTTATTGAGAGGACGAGGGAGTTCGGTATACTAAAGGCAATGGGTGCCGAAACAAAAGATATCCTTCTAATGACGCTGGGCGAAGCGGCAATTATGGGAGTTGCAGGCGGATTGTTCGGGATTGGTCTTGGCAGTGCATTGACCTATGCACTGAACAGTTGGCTATTGACAAAAGGTATTATCCTTTTCCTGATAACGCCGCGTTTGATCGTGGTTGCGATGTTGTTTGCTACATTGATCGGAATGGTATCCGGTTTGTACCCTGCCTACCGTGCCGCGAAGATGAGTCCAATGGAGGCGCTACGCCATGGATGATAGTATTATTCTAGAAGTGGAGGGCCTTTCCAAGACATATATGCAGGGCAAGATCCCTGTATATGCGCTGCGTAGTGTTTCACTATCCGTGAAAAAAGGGGAAATGGTTGCGATCATGGGTCCGAGCGGTTCCGGTAAATCTACCCTGATGGCTCTTATAGGCTGTCTGGAAAAAGCAACGAGTGGCAAGATAGTTATTGACGGTGTGGATGTTACCTCCGTGCCTGACAGGCGGCTTCCGAGGATCAGGCGGGAAAAACTCGGTTTCGTGTTCCAGCATTATAATCTCCTGACCGCGCTCTCGGCAATCGGTAATGTTGAACTCGCGATGCGATTTTCCAATGTTTCAAAACGAGAGCGTATTGAGCGCGCGGAAAGTCTTTTGGGAAAACTCGGACTTGGCGATCGTCTCAAACATAAACCAACTGAACTGTCAGGCGGGGAACAGCAGCGCGTTTCAATTGCAAGAGCAATAGCGAACAGACCTGCAATTGTTCTTGCGGACGAGCCGACAGGAGAGGTGGACAGTAAGACGCGTGATGCCATCATCGGGATATTCGAGAGCCTGCGCGCGCGTGGTCAGACTGTTATTATTGTAACACACGACCAGTATGTTGCAGATCATTGTGACAGGGTGATACGTATTGTTGATGGTGGGATTGCGGATGGTGGGGAAGGTGTGTAATTTAATAAATCTTATTTATATAGATATTGTAAAATGACTGCGTAAATGAAATGGTTCTATCTGAAACTAAAAACAATGCGACCGCCGTAGGCGGCACGTTTCATGCATACCAGTTTTAATAAGCTAAATTGTTGGCAAAGTGTTTTTCACACTTGCAGGATGTTTGTCGATGGCGTATTGATTCGCCATTAAAAATTATAAATAAATATGAAAAATCACAACAGTTTGTTAAAATCTTCTACAGAAATCTCTGCTTGCTTGAGAATCTTTCGTAAAGTCCCTTTCTTTACGGGATTATGAAGGGGCACGGAAAACACTCTGTAGTCTTTTTTGAGTACAACATGGTCGCCTTTTGCCATTCTGGCTTCGAATCCTATTTTTACAAGGGCTTTTATGACCTTCTTTCCAGAAACAACAGGCAATTTATTATTATTCACTTACTTCCACCGCTGAAACTTCGGCGAAATTTGCCAATTCTCTTGCTTCTTCATTTATAACTTCAAGCACCAGCCCGATTGCTTCTTTTATATTTGCAAGAGCATCCTCTTTTGTATCGCCTTGACTAATCGCTCCGGGAAGTTCCAAGCATTGAACTGAATAGCCGCCCTCTTCTTCCTCTTCAAGTATTACGGTGTATTTCATTATGATTCCTCATATTTATTGTACACAAAATTGGTGTATTTTTTTGTAATAATTCCAATTAGAGTTTAAACAATTTAGTCATTTAAAATTGTTGGTGCCATGTTTTCACACCATCTCGCCAACATCCCACCCCAGATGCTCCTTAATAATGGTATAAGCCATCCCGGGTGGCACTGCGCCGACATCCGTAATTATCAGGTCAATGTATTCCGGTGGCGTAATATCGAAAGCAGGATTCCTGACATTCAGTTTTGGCAAACCTGCAAGTGTCTCCTTGTCAATAACCTCATCAATTGATCGCTCCTCAATTTCAATGAATTCTCCAAGTATTGTATTCGGACTGAATTTGTAAGTCTCGGCTGCTGTGAGGAAGTTCGTCCGCGCTTCGTGTGCTGCGAGTGCGAGTTGGGATGTCCCGATCTTGTTCACAAGCGCGCCGTTTACGGCAATAGCATCCGCACCGACTATAACGGTATCAACCTCTTTCATGCAGTACCGTGCGGCAGAGTCCACAATAAGTGTAGTTGGAATCCCATAGTCAAGAAGGTGTTTGCTGGTAAGAAGTCCCTGTCGTCTTGGTCGGGTCTCGGTAGCGATTACCGAGATGTCCTTGCCCTGGTCAAAAGCAGTTGTGATGACTGAAAGTGCTGCATTGGAATTGCAGTGGGTCATAATCACATCACCGTCACGGATGCGTCTGGCACCGATCTCACCGATCTTTTGGAGTGCATCACCAGCCTGTTTGATGAACCTCTCAGCGTTATTGATGATCTCTGCTCTTGCTTCTTCCACATCCGCAGAAGTGTATCGTGATGTCAGTCTGACCGCATTTGGAAGTGAAACTGCGGTCGGTCGGGTGTCCACAAGCAGTTTTGCGGCATTTTCGATCAGGCGGCTGAATTCCTTGATCGATCCCGCCTCAAGATTCTCTGCATAATCACGAAGTGCGACCGCAGCGGCTGTTGCGATTCGACCTGCGCCGCGTATTTCCATGGTGTTGATCTTTTCTGCGGTTTCTTGTAACTGGTTCATGAATTATAGATTGGCGTTAGGGAATTTATAGATATCTTATTGGGCTGACAGATTGGCAGGAAAAATGTCAAGGGAAAGTATAAAATAATTTTAGAAATTAGTTAGTTTAAGGAGTGACCATATGAGAACCAATATTCTAATCGCACTACTAGTAAGTATCGCGGTATTGTCAAGTGGGTGTACACAGATTCCATCAGATGATACCAATGAAAAGACCATTGTCATTGGGTCCAAGCAGTTTCAGGAATCATATATCCTGGCGCACATGACATCTCTTTTACTGGAGGACAGTGGGTACAAAACTGATGTAAAAGCAGGACTTGGCGGAACATTTGTTAATTATGAAGCATTGAAGCAGGGCCAGATCAATGCTTATATCGAGTATACGGGAACCGCTTACAGCCAGATTCTCAAAAAACCAGCACTGGATGTATGGGACCCAGAGGTGGTCTATGAAGAAGCCGAGAAGGGGTTACTTGAGCAGGATGGGGTTATCATAGTCAATAAATTGGGTTTTGAGGATGCTTATGCTATTGCAGTAAAAAAAGACTGGGCAGAAGCTAACAATGTATCAAAGATCAGTGACCTTGAGATGCATGCTATGGAAATGACCATTGGTACAGACCCCGAATTCGCATCGCGCGAAGATGGTCTTCCGCAGATTGAAGAGGTGTATGGTTTTATATTTATGGATTACAAGCAGACTGTGGCCACCATCATGTATGAAGCTATTAAAAATGATGAGGTGGATGCAATATCTGCTTACACCACTGATACCAGAAATGATTTGTTCGACCTGAAGATATTGAAGGATGACAAGAATGCTCTGCCTCCATATGATGCAATTCTCATTGTAACAGAAGAATTTGCATCTGAAAACCCGGACGTTATTACCGTACTCAACAAACTTGATGGCAAGATCGATCAGGATACTATGAGAAGCATGAACTACCAATACGATGTGGATAAAAAGGATGCAAGGGACATTGCAAGGGAATTCCTTGTTGAGCAGGGATTGATCGAGGGCTAGGGTTAAGGGCTAAATTCCCTCTTCATTTTCCACCTTTTACCGTTTGCCGTTTACACTCATTTCCAGAGTGAATTCACAAGTGCCTGTCCAGATATGTAGAACAGGTATAGGTTTTAGGCTTAGTGTACATTATATAGTGCAATAGTGGTGCAGTGAGAAGAGTGAAAACAACACAAACCCAAAGACTGTTTGATCGTATCGAGTCGATCCGGCTGGCGAATGTTACAAAAAAGTATGATGACCGTTTTGCAGTTGATGACCTGAACCTAGAGATCAAGGGTGGGGAATTATTGATATTGATCGGTCAGAGCGGTTCCGGGAAAACAACGACCTTGAGGATGATCAACCGTTTAATAGAACTGGATGAGGGGCACATCACCATTAACGGTCAGGACATCATGGGTTTTGATCCTGTGAAACTGAGGCGGAATATCGGTTACGTTATCCAGAATATCGGTCTTTTTCCACACATGGATATTCATGATAACATTGGGCTTGTCCCAAAGCTGGAAGGTTGGTCAGAGGGGGAAATATCAGGGAGGGTCGAGCATCTTTTGGATTTTGTCGCATTGCCGCATGAGACGTTCATAAACAGATACCCAAGACAATTGAGCGGGGGTCAGCAGCAGAGGGTTGGACTTGCCAGGGCACTTGCTATGGATCCGCCACTTTTGTTGATGGACGAACCCTTTGGTGCGCTTGATCCCCTGTTGAGAAGACAACTTCAGGATGAATTCGTCAGGATAAAACATGAAATAGGAAGGACCATTGTTTTTGTTACCCACGATATTGATGAGGCGTTCAAGCTTGGTGACCGTATTGGAATAATGGACGGCGGGAAGCTTGTTCAGGTTGGAACCCCGGAAGAGTTGATACTTGCGCCGGAAAATGAATTGGTGGCAAGTATTGTGGATGCCGATAAGAAATTCAAGCATATGGATACTCTCAGGGTAAAGGATATGCTGTCTCATCTTGATGATAAATACATATTTGAATCCGGGATGGGGGTGGACCAGGCTCTGGATAGGATGGCAGTGAACAATGTGGAGATCGGGATCGTGTGCGATGGGTCGGGACTTGCAGGACAGGTTGAGATGGCAGACCTGCTGCGATCAAGGGATGAGGGTAAAACACTTGAAGATATTGCAGAGTCATCAATTGTGTTCTCACCCCATGATTCTGTTGCTATGGCATTGGGGGAATTAAAAGATAGGGGGCGGTCTGTGGCAATTGTTATGGAAAATGAGCGTCCTTTCGGACTTTTCTTTTCTGATGAAGTGCTTTTGAAACTCATATAGGTTGATGTAATTTTTATTTTAAAATTTACAATATTATCGAAATTCAAGGTGGTTTAAGTGGTTGCGATACTGTACAATATTATGGATGTCTGGGATACGCACCTGTTAACATTGCGGACGTTCGAGCATCTGTATATGTTTAGTATTGCACTGTTCATAGCCACGATCATCGGTATCAGTCTGGGGATATTTATTTATTCCCGGCCCGGACTTGCGAATCCTGTTTTGAACATACTCAATATTGTTGAAACAATTCCTGACATTGCACTGCTGGTACTGTTGCTTCCTTTTTTTGGACTTGGTGCAGGGCCCACCATTGTTGCATCGATCCTCTACTCCATACTTCCGATCGCAAGGAACACGTACACCGGTTTGAAGGATGTGGATCATGAATATATCTATATTGCAGAGGGAATTGGCCTGTCACCAAAAGAAATATTGTATAGGGTACGGATCCCGATGTCATTGCCGCTTATCGCAGGGGGTGTCAGGATTGCACTTGTGTTTACTATGGGTGTGGTCACTCTGGGCGGTTTGATTGCAGCGGGGGGTCTTGGGACTGCACTTCAGACAGGTATCTATCTTTATGAGATCGATACAATTCTGGTTGCCGGAATATGGACTGGAATTCTGGCAGTCATCCTTGACGGGTTTGCGGGTATTGCTGAGAAAAAGATCACAGCGAGGTTTGGGTCATGGTAACGCTTGACGTAATTGCAGCAGCCACTGTTGAGCATCTGGTTCTTGTATATACCACCTTATTTTTGAGCATTGCTATTGCGATCCCTCTTGCTTTCGCTTCCCTCTATAGCGAAAGACTGGCATTTGTGATTATGAGATTTGCCAATCTGGCTCAGGCAGTACCCAGTTTTGCAGTTGTTGCGATCGTGGTACCCCTGATCGGGATCGGTTTCACTCCTGCTGTGATAGCGATCATGCTGCGGGCTTTGTTGCCGATCGTGAAGAATACGTACATTGGATTGTCGAGCATTGACCCCCAGTTGATAGATTATGCAAAAGGCATCGGCCTGACGGACTGGCAGATAAACCGTCATATAAGATTGCCAAACGCTTACCCTCCAATGTTCGCAGGAATTAAATTTGCAGCCATCCTGGCTAACAGTATTGCAGTACTGACTGCAATTATCGGAAGCGGAGGCTTGGGTGAACTGGTCTTTGAAGGACTTATCAGTTTTAGTACGGAAAGGCTTTTGGCAGGGGCATTGCCGGCTATTGGGCTTGCTTTGTTTTTGGATATGTCATTTACAGCATTGGAGAAGAGGTTGACTTCGGGGCAGCCACGATAGATGATATTGCTTTAAATCTCATTTTTATTTGTAAGCAATTCAATATAATCTTCTTGAGACATTGGACAATTAATTAAATCCAGTAATTCATTTTTTGAATTCAATTTTAGTTGTTTCTGCATTGCAGATAGTAAACTATCACTATATTCATTCGAACCATGGCTTATCTTTGTTTTAATGTGAGTCCTCTGATCGTTATAATAAAACCAGAAATAAGTATGATGAGTTTCCTCAACTTCAAATCCTTTATTTTGAAGAGAAGAAGCGATTTTCCTAGTTTTGACCTTCAACTGAAACACCTTTAACAAAACTAAGAATATTATATTTTATTTGTCTTGCTTTTTCAGTGAGGTTATCATCAGATTCTTTTGAATAGACATCCCACATGACAAAAAATTCTTCCTCAAAATCCTCTTTTAGTTGTTCAATATCAGAAGCTACCAAAAAAATATCCAATTCTTCATAAAAACATTCCCATAAATCGCCAACAAAATTCAAAGTAATTTCAATTGGGTGATTAAGTTGAATTTTATGATCTCCCCATTTGATTCTATCAAATATGTGCGAACTATTATGAGCATGCACATCTTTTTTCGATAATTTCAAAAAAGAAGTGATACTGTCATCTGTATATCTATATACAGAGCCTAAAGCCGGTGCAATTTTCGAGATTGCATTAATGTCAATGACTTCATGATGGTAAAGATTTTGAGTACGTGTATTCAACACTTTTAAACTTGATTCATTTACTGAAAACATGGATTGATGAGCTTTTTGAATCGTTGAAGATTCATATCCATTTGTAGGACTCAATAATTGAAATGAACTGGTACTATTCACTGATTAATCCCTCTAAAATATTTTCAGATTCTTTCATTGCATCGCTGTGTCTCTCAATAATGTTAGAAATTTGTTTTGTTTCATCTAATTGGCAATGGAAATTGAAATCTGCTTTCATTTCGTCGCTAGTATCTGGTTCAAGGATTAACCGTACAATCATTTCATCAAACTTATATTTTATGATGCCACCTAATTGATAATCTTTATGAAATAACGACTCCAACTTTTCGATATTATGGCCATATATATTTTCAAGCGTACTTTTTCCCATTTTAATATTGTACACAAAATTAAATCCAATGCTGGTGTATGGTGTTTCAGGAAGTGCATCAACATAAGATAATATCATTTGTGGCAACAAATCTACTTTATTTGGAATGTCAACTTTTGCATTTAATTGGAGCCGATCGGGATCGGCAAAAAAAGAGAAGTTCTCAGTTTCAACAACCGAAAATGCAGGTGTATGAGTAAAAGAAACTACTTCATCCTCAATTATTCCTTTTTGGGATAGCCATTCCTTAGAAACAATTGATGGATTATGATTTTTAGCTAAAATAACAATATTTGCCCCTATTAAAGATATATCCATAAATTCACCTCAAATTCAAAAATTGGTTGTTGCCAAGTCATATAATCTATAGCATTTAATCATTTTCATATTATTTCAATTTGTGTATAGTTCCAAATTCACATATTTCTTGAATTGCCACGCCAAACGCTTACTCCCCAATGTTTGCAAAAATAAAATTTGCAGCCATCCTGACTAACAGTATTGCAGTACTGACTGCAATTATCGGAAGCGGAGGATTGGGTGCACTGGTCTTTGAAGGACTTATCAGTTTTAGCACAGAAAAGGTCATGGCAGGGGCACTGCCGGCGATTGGGTTTGCCTTGTTTTTGGATATGTCATTTACGGCACTGGAGAAGAGGTTGACTTCGAGGCAGGGTGGGGAGTGATAATTAGACGGTGGTTCTGGCTTTCACCTTTTTACGATTATTGAAACATTGGGAAAAGTACGGTCTATACCTTCTTTAATCTCTTGAAAATTCCTGTCGGTAAAAGAAGGCTCAAATAATACACAAATAATATTTGTATAATACTTTGAATATTTTAGACATTTTGTAGTCAACGTATTTAGTGCTTGAGAGTCTGTGGGTCCTTTTACCTCAATTGCGATATGATCTATTATTATATCTGGTCTTGATGCACCAGTTTGTATCTCAACTTTTGCACTTGGAAAATGGGCTTTTAACCATCCTTGAAGTTCTGTATGATAACCAAATTCATTTTTATATCTTCTTGAAGGTTTAAAATTTTCTATAGATTCGGACACTTTGTAGAGTAAAGATTCCTTCTTTTTTTCTTCTTCATCACGCCTTTTCCACTGTTCTATTTCTTCAAGTGACCCCCACTTTTCATTTCCAAATCTATCTGAAAATTTAACTAAACCCTTTGCTGTTTGTTCTTCTATGTATTTTCTTCTTTCGAAATCTTTTTGTTCTTCTTCATATTGTTTTTTAAAATCTCTCTGTTTTTTTTCATGTTGTCTTTTTCTTATCCAGATTGCTAACAATATAATTGCAAATAAAATAACAATGATTATTATAACTGTGTTTTGATTTATCCAATTAATAATTTGATTTCCTACATAAATAATCCAATCAATAATAGGTTTAATTATGTGCTTCCAAACAAAATAAATACATCCAATTATGATAATAATTAAAGCTGCTAAAGGATTAATTTCATCATCGTATCTCTTTCTTCTTGCCATAATTGAAAACCCATTAAATATATTGTTAATAAGATATTATAATTTTACTATAGATATTTTTGCATTTGATAGGCTTTGTGTATAAAGTCAAATTATGCTCCACTTTATGGGCAAAGTTCTACACTACGGGAACTGATCTTTGAATGACTTATCAGTTTTAGTACGGAAAGGCTTCTCGCAGGTGCACTGCCGGCTATTGGGCTTGCCCTCTTTTTGGATATGTCGTTTACGGCACTGGAGAAGAGGTTGACTTCGGGGCAGGGTGGGGAATGATGATTATGGGGGTTGTATTTTTAATCAAAGGTCTACAATTATTTGATGGGTAAGGGCGGAGTGTAATTCCAAAATGCTATACAGGGGTGGTACAATTTGTATGGGGTATACTGTGACTGCAAACGATGGAATTTGTGTGCATCCTTGTAAAATAAAAGATCAAAATAACAATTATGGAATTAAAAATGGGCACGGTATAACCATATGATGAGAACTTTTTAAAAGTTGTATGAAAATTTTTAATTATTTTTAATATTTTCTAATAAGTTCAATAATTGCTTCCGATAATATTTATCCTTTTCATAATCTAAGGCTTTTTTAATATATACTTTAGCGTTAACGAAATCCTCTTTGTTAATCAACAAGCGACTATAACTTGTACTTACCATAGTAATCCCTTTTTGATCATTCATTGTTTCTAACAATTCCAGACTATTTTTAAAAGCGTTTTCAGCTTCTCCCCATCGTGAACGTTTCTTGCTTAAAAGATTTCCAAGACTGTGATAAACCTGAGCTTTGTGATGCAATTTATCCTTTCCCAATTCCAGACTATTTTTAAAAGCGTTTTCAGCCTCTTCCCATCGTGAACGTTCCTTGCTTAAAAGAATTCCAAAACTGTGATAAACTTGAGCCTGTCCAAAAAAATCATCTACTTCTCTTAATCTCAGGCTTTGTTTATAAGCTTCTTCAGCCTCTTCCCATCGTGAACGTTTCTTGCTCAAAAGATTTCCAAGACTGTGATAAACCTGAGCTTGTCCAAAAGGATTATTTAATTTTTTGAGCAATTCCAGACTATTTTTAAAAGCGTTTTCAGCCTCTCCCCATCGTGAACGTTCCTTGCTCAAAAGATTTCCAAGACTGTGATAAACCTGAGCTTGTCCAAAAGGATTATCTATCTTTTCTTCTAATTCCAGGCTTTCTTTAAAAGCTTTTTCAGCTTTTTCCCAGTGCGATCGTTTCTTACTCCAAATTAGACCTACCAAATGAGCCGAAATAGCTGCATCTTTCATACTTTCGTCTGATTCACTCCTTTTTTTCCAAACGAGTGCTAAAAAAGAAATAGCTTTACCAAAATTGTTATTTTTATAGGCATATAAACCACGCATGAAATAAACATTACTTAGTTCTTCAGTCAGTGGTTTATCGGAAGGAGAAGATTTAGGAAATTTTTCTTCTATATATAAATCAATAACTCTTTCGGTTTCTTGCAGATTATATCTATTAGCCGTATCAAAAATTTGCCTGAATTTTTGAATTCCGTCTTTTTTGCTTTCTTCCATACCAATTGATAAACGTGCTATTTGAAGATCGAAATCCTCTATATCCAATGTGGGAACATTTTCCAATTCTTTCCTATGTCCTTTCATTGTTGCTAATACTTTTTGGCGAATCTCAATTCCTGAACCATTCAGTTCTTCTAATGCATATTCTCTTATATCATCGTCAAATACCCAAGTCTTTATTGTCCTATCATGCCATATCGGAAAAGATTGAAGTTCTTCAATAAGTTTTTGAGAATTTCCATTTGCTTTTCCTGTATTATGTAATATTTTTTCTGCTAAATGATTGTTTAATAGATTTGGTACAGAAAGGACATACAAAGATTCTCTTAATTCAGGCGAAAGTACATTTAACATATAGCCTATATCGAATTTATTTGTCATTTCAACTGACACTTGCACCAAACTCCCTTATGTAAGGCAACAATTTTCTCTTGAATTCAGAATATCGAACTCCATCATTTATTGGATCTATCATACCTTTACAGAAATGGATATGATTTTGATTTGAACTTTCCATATATATTTTAGTTTCTTCAACAATATCATTAAATTCAAGGTATTCAGGAATATTTTGATCATAATCACTAAAATCTTTGAATTCATCGGCATTTCCTTGATTTAGAATACATATTTTTATATTTTCTAATAATGCCATTCTTCTACAAAAAAAATGTAAAAACCACTGATTAAAATCATTACTCAAACCATTAAAACTTTTTTTCCCAAAACCAATTATAAATAAAAACGACATATCTCCGTTTAAGCTTTTAATGTCATTTATAAATTCAGTGAAAATGTAATCTATTTGTCTTTCTTTGGAAACATCTGGTGGCATTGATTCATTTAGAGATCCATATATATTTACGCTCTGACTAATACCTCCAAAGTCGATTGATCCTTCAGATGATGCTTGATTTCCAATTTCCTGTATAATAGGTAATGGTAATTTATCATATTTTGCTTCTATGTCACGGAGAGAGTTATAAAATTTTTTAAATGTCTCCCCTTCACCTAAATTAATTGTTAATTCTTCCAGAAAAGTATATTTTTTGATTTGAACATCTGAGTCATAATGCACCCATCCGATTGAATAATCTTGAGCATTATTACTTATCCATTCCCGAACATCCTTCAATTCCTGGGAATCAGAAATACCAAGAGCTGAAAATTTTTCATCACCTTCAAGCCATTTTTGAATGGATATTTTATAATATCCCCGATCACACCAGAGAATTTCAGCCATTATTTCTCACATTTATCTAAATTAAGGTCAACATTTTGGGTTATGCCTTTAAATGATATATTTCCTTTTGCTGTTGCCCCATTTCCGATAGATTGACTAATTGATTTTTTTTGTTCAAAATCATTCTTTTTTTTGTTTATTACTAAATATTTCAATATAATGCCAGCAATAATTGTAGATATTATTACAATTAGTCCCACTTTTAATTCCAAGTTTTTAATTATAAGAATCGTATATGCAACAATCATTAAACTATATCCAACATATTCTATTGTTTTCATATTATTTTCCTTCATAAATACCTAGGACAATGTGGCAGTGTTTCCCCTATAATTTATTAAAATTTAAAAAGATCACTTCACCCGATTAATAATAATTTATATTATTTTGTCATCTTATATATAACTTATTTAAAAATTGAGTTTGATTATAAAGAAATCCTTATGCACCCGTTATCTGCCCCGGATTTTAGCGAAGCGGAGTCCAAGGTAGTGACGAAATATACAATATGTTCCATAAACCAACAAAAAATCCCACAAACACAGCTTTTATCACCCAAAAAACCAACATAACCCGATATGAACCTCCGAGACCAGATGAACGGCACAATCCCTGCTCCACTTTTACACCTCACCCCAAAACGTTTCGATATCATCGGGGATGTGGCTGTCATCTCGATCCCGCCTGAACTTGATGATTTCAAGTTAAGATATATCATTTTTCGTAATAATATATGGTTTTGTGCAGTTTTTTCATTGTACTGCACAAAAATAACACATTTTGTTCAATACAGTGCATAAACATTTAAACTATTGTGCAGTATACAATATTTATGAGACAAAGTATACAACGACAAAAACTGGAAAAGGAACGGGTAGCAGGTTCTGATCTTGTTAAAAGAGATGTTGCCGAGAACATAGAATCATATTTGCGCCATGACATCATAAAAGTTGTAACCGGGATAAGACGAAGTGGCAAATCCATATTTTGCTTTATGGTGCTTGATGATGTTGATTTTGGATATGTCAATTTCGATGAAAAGGAAATTGCAGAGCTGGATAATTATGACGAGATATTGAGATATGTTCAGGAATTTTATGGCGATGTTGAATTTCTTTTCCTTGATGAAATCCAGAATCTTAATAACTGGGAACTGTGGGTCAACAGCCTGCACAGAAGAGGGTACAATCTGCTCATCACAGGCTCCAATGCAAAATTACTCAGCCGTGAGCTGGCAACACATTTGACAGGCAGACACATATCTGTGGAACTTTTTCCATTTTCATTCAAGGAATATCTGGATGCAGTTGGGTTTGACATCAAAGATGAATATATCGAAGAAGAAATTGGCATTATTCTCAATTATCTCAAAAAATATATGGAAATAGGTGGTTTTCCGGAAGTTGTAGTAAAAGGATACGATCACAAATACCTCCAGACGCTTTTCGATAGCATCATTCTCAAAGACGTTGTCCAGCGGCACAATGTGCGATATGCAGATGACCTGTATAATCTTGCCAAATTCCTTATGTCATCTTTTTCAAACGAAATATCCTACACTAAATTGAAAAATACACTGAACTTTCGGAGTGTAAATACTGTTCAGAGCTATGTCAGATACCTTGAAGACACGTATCTCATATTCCATCTGGACATGTTTTCATTCAAACAAAGAGAGCAGATTAAATCTCCAAAAAAGATGTATGTCATAGATACCGGAATGGCAAATGCCGTATCATTCAAATTTTCGGAGGACATCGGAAATATGATGGAGAATACCGTTGCAGTGGAACTCTTAAGACAAAAATCGAACTCAATTTCACGTATTGAGGTATATTACTGGAAAGATACACAGCACCGCGAAATTGATTTTGTCATCAAGGAAGGACCGGACATATCACAATTGATACAAGTATGTTATAATATTAATGATCTAAAGACAAGAGAACGGGAATTGAGATCGCTTGTCGGGGCAGCAAAAGAATTGAATTGCAATAATCTTCTTGTAATTACATGGGATTATGATAATACAGAAGAATACAATGGCAACAGTATCCGATATGTGCCGCTTTGGAAATGGTTGCAAAAATAGATGTTTCTATATGCAACGCACTTTCCGCAGGTAAATCTCAAAAGTGAATCTTTTTCTTAAATAAAAAATGATGCCGCATGAGTACGGTTTTTAAAATATGCTCACAACTGGTTTAGAATGATATATATCAATTTTCTACCGAAGTTTGCAAATTAT
>JAUWQD010000104.1 GCA_030611265.1 Methanosarcinaceae archaeon
TGAAGCTGTAAGAAAAGGCGTACCTATATGGAATATTAACGGATTTTCCGAAGAGTTTCTGCGGATTTTGCCCGATTACAGACAGGAGTTTGTCGAAAGCTGTAAACAGGTACGGTCCGACAGGGACAATCTGTATAAAAACCTGTGTGCGATTCAGGGAATGACTGTTTATAAATCCGATGCAAACTATGTATTCTGCCGCCTCCCGGATTACGCACAAAGTGGCCCTGAAGTCACGCGGAGATTGTTTATTGAGCATAACATGTATATAAAACACCTCCAGGACAAAACTCTACCTGATTCTGACCGTTATATTCGTATTGCCAGCCGTACCGAAACAGAAAATTGCAAATTAGTTGAAGCATTGGCAGATATCATTGATTCGAATAGCGTGGAAGTATCCAGATGAACGATTCGCAACGTCAAGAATCACATCAGACTGGAATGATCACTTTCGCCCGGGACCTTCCAAATATCTGTTCGCTTGTAGGGCTGCTATGTGCAGTCTTTAGTATATACTATGCTATATTAGGGAATTTCCCGTTTGCGATAATCGGAATGATCTGGGCTGTTTTTTTTGACTGGGGAGACGGGATCATTGCCCGCAGGATGAAGGGACGGACAGATGAATATCGAGCTTTCGGAGGACAGCTTGATTCATTGATAGATATTGTAAGTTTTGGAATTTGTCCCGCTATTTTTCTCTTGAGCTATGGGGAATTCAATCCATGGTTCCTGCCTGGAGCATTTGTGATTGTCGCTACCGCCGCAATAAGGTTGAGTTATTTCAATGTATTCGGCCTGATTGACGATTCGACATACAAGGGATTGGCACTTGACAACAATGTCCTTATTCTTGCTTTTGTCTTTTTGTTTAACGGTTTTTTCAACCAGCCGACCTTTTCAATCCTTATATATGCAATATTGATGTTTATGGCAATCTTTAATTTAGCACCGGTACGAACTCCAAAGTTTGGTGGGAATTGGGTTTATATCCTCTTGGTTTATGTTCTGGGATTGACTGTAATTTATATCTGAATATTGTGGAATAAAATACTTAAGCAGAATAAAATTGAAGCAATTATTAACTGAAAATAGGGGACACAATATATGTATGAACACCAGTCACTCAGGAAATCGATTTCAAACAATGACAATGAGTTAATTATTTACGGAGCCGATAATTTTTCACAGTTCTCGCGCCGTGATGCATCGGTTAATTCAAAATGTGACATAGCGCTTCCGGTGGCATGCGGGGATGAACTGGTAGTTCTACGTGGAAAGCTGGATCAAGAATATCATAAATGGCTGCGCTCTCATGGTCTTGGATCAGATTATGTTGTTGAATATAATGCTCAGTCAAGAGATATGAGTCTCTCGGAGCTTATCATTAATGACCCTGAACCTGTCAAAAAGATTATCAGGCAGATCGGGAAAAAACCTGTATATGTACCATGGTTTTCAGGGCACATGGAAGCTGAAGCTGCAAAAACTATTGGTGCGGATCTTTTCGGAGCAACTGAAACTGCAACAATTAAATATAATGATAAGTCAGCTTTTAAGACCACATGTCGAGAATTAGGCGTGCCTGTTGTTGAAGGCACTGTATTTGATATGCATCCTGAAAACAATGAAAATTGTATAGAGCTGAAAAACATTATTAGCGGATATTTGGCAACCTGTGAGACTGTTATTATTCGCGGTACTTTGGGTGAAGCTGGTATGTCGTTATATAAAACCCAAGGCAATGATATTTCTAAAATATATCAAGAAATTGCAATTAGCGGCGAAAAATCTATTATGATTGAGCCTTTTTTGAACGTCTTGTCTTCTCCAAATGATCAATGGGTGATCAGCAGAGATGGAAATATAAATTCTCTTGGTATGCGGGATCAAGTATGCGAAAGAGGTATGGTGCACATTGGCACTCTTAAAGGAGCAAAAACTTCACCAGACATTTTAAATTACATCATAAAAACATCTGAAAAAATTGTAACCAATATGGCTGAATTTGGATATCGGGGCGTAGCCGGTATCGATTATATTGTATCAGATGATGGTATATTTCCTGTTGAAAATAACGCTCGTTTTAACGGCTCCTCTTATGTGAGCATGATCGTAGATAACATTGAAAAATTGATTGCCCCCATTCCATACTGGAAACTTATAAAGATCAAGACATCCGCATGTTCATTTATTGAGCTCACGAAACGTATTGAACCAATACTTTATGACGGCAAAAAATTAAATTCCGTATTTCCTTTTGACTGCGATACATTGCCATTGTCCGGCGATTTTGCCGTTATACTCTTAGCCGAGAACATGGGCGAGATTTTCAACATGGAAGAGTCCTTGAAAGAAATGGGAGTAAAAAGGAACTGATCACCCCTGGAAATACCTGCAATCCACTTTTACACACACCTTGTTCCGATGGCTGTGCTCGCAACGGAAACGCGCCGGACATGACAGCATCATCAATAGTACAAACCACCAATGCTCCCACACAACCGGACGGACACAATTGACAAAACCAATAACAACGACCTACTCCGCATAGGCGCGTTCAACATCCAGGTATTCGGAGTCAGCAAAGCAGACAAGCCAGAAGTTATGGACGTACTTGGAAAGATCATCCGCACCTATGACATCGTAGCAATACAGGAGATCAGGGACAAATCACAGACTGCCCTGCCTGAGTTGGTCGATGTGGTCAACTCAAACGGCGCGCAGTATGATTATGTGGTAAGTGAACGTCTTGGCCGCACAACCAGCCAGGAACAGTATGCCTATCTCTACAATACACAGACCGTGAAACAGGTTGGAGATCCACACACCTATCCTGAACCTGTCGGCACCGATCCGTTCCACAGGCAGCCTTATATCGCTTCATTTGAGGCATTGGGTGGCAACTTCGACGTAACCCTTCTTACCATTCACACTGACCCTGATGAGGCAACAGAAGAGATCAATGCACTCGATGATGTGGTTGAATATGCACAGAGCATGTATCCAGACGAGCAGGATTTCATTGTACTGGGAGATCTGAATGCAGATGGCTCCTACTTCAATGAAGATTCGAGTTCCGATCTGAGCGAGTATTACTGGTGCATTGACAATACTCTGGATACCACTACGAAATCCACGGATTATACTTATGACCGGATTATACTCACTGATTCAAGTGATTTTAATGGTGATGCCGGAGTTTTCAGATATGATCTTGAATATGGGTTAAGTTTTGATGAGACGACTGCGGTGTCGGATCATTATCCTGTTTATGCGGAGTTTAGGATTGATGGGGGTGCGGATTAGTTTGTCTTTGGGTGCTTTTGCATCCAGCGCCATACAAGCCCTGTGAGTGTTTAATTGGGTTATACGCACTTTCCGCAGGTAAATCTCAAAAGTGAATCTTTTTCTTAAATAAAAAATGATGCCGCATGAGTACGGTTTTTAAAATATGCTCACAACTGGTTTAGAATGATATATATCAATTTTCTACCGAAGTTTGCAAATTAT
>JAUWQD010000100.1 GCA_030611265.1 Methanosarcinaceae archaeon
TCGCCTTCGAAGTCTGCGTATTCAAGCGTGTGATCTTCTGTCTGGATCGCGAGCAGTTTGATGCCGGGTTCTTTAGGCGGTGTTTTTGGAAGCACGAAACTTTTGAGGACCCCGTCTATCTCAAGCCTGAGGTCGTAGTGGTGGTGTGATGCGTTGTGTTCTTGTAGGACGAATATTTGGGGCATGGGTGATGGTTGTTTTTGGCTATCGTTTTTATGATTTTAACTTCCTATTAGATGCATTTGCTATTTGGTCGCCTTCTTTATTTACTCGTCTCTCTAGTTTCTTTATATCTTCTTCAGGAGGGATATTTTCAGGAATGATATTATTATTTGTAAGCACTTGCCGAATTTCTGTATTATTTTTTACATGCTCATGTGTAATTTCAGGCTCTCCTTGTATGTTATTTGTTCTAACATTGAAATTTGTAATCTCTGTTGCGAAGTTTTTAGCGCTTATTGTTACAGTTGGGAGAAAATCTGCCATCGGCCTATTATTTGGAATATTCATTTTCATTTTTACCTTATGAGTTGTAAGCCCTCCAAATAATGCATGGTCGCCTTTACTCCTGATTCTTGCAAATCCGCTTTCGTCAACTCCCCGCTCATAAATTAGTTTCGAGAGTTCAGTTTCAGAACTTATTAGCTTTTTTCTTGCTTCAAGTCGTTCGGATAAAGCAATTCTTTCTTCGATTAATTCCTGTTTTCGAGTCTGTATTGCAAAATAACTCTGTGCAAATGCAATTTCCTGTTTTCTTGGATCGCCGTTTTGTGCTATCAGATAGCACGCATAGCGGGTAAGCATGATGTCTTCTATTTCACGTTCTGCCTCTGAGCCAATCGTAACCATTTTCCTGACATCAGGAAAATGGTCTAATATATTTTGATTTGCATTTATACAAGATTCTTTTGCTTTTTCAATCACTTTTGTAAAATTTTCCCATTTGGAGTATCCTAACAGTTTCTGCAAATCCCTTGCAAACCAGAACTCGATTCCATCTTCTTCATAAGAATAGTCTTCGAAACTTTTGGATAATTTAGTAATAATCTGTTTTTGCATCAGATCACCTTAACATTCATATTTAGCAATTTCAGTTGTACGATTTTATCGTACAACTTAAAAACAACAAGTACATCTTTTAAATCCATCTCATCTCCCCCTCATTGAACTCCTCAACAATTTCGATCTCTTCGGTAGCCAGGCCGTGGAGTTTGTAGATGACCCGTTTTCCATTAGTTATTCTTAAACATAATTGTTTTTTTTGTATATATATCAAAGCCAAGTCGGGTGAAAGTATTAATCGACCTATAAAACAATGGGCTGCACGCGATATTTGTTTGAGTGCCAGGCGGCACTTTCCAGTATCCAGTTAGTCCAATGAATATGGAACAAAATTTCACCGCAGAGGACGCAGAGTTGTGAAACGGCATGCAAGCCGCCCCCTGAGCTCCTCGACCACAAGCCCCCCCCGATCCCAGAAAGGTCACTGTCCCTGCGCCGTATCTTCACTCATTCGCGCCCGCACCAAGCGCAAAATACCGGACGCGCACCGATTGTGGATAACGCCGAATGCGCAGAACATGTTAAAAGACTGTACATTACGAATATTATTTCAATCTTTTAAGCATCTCTTTGTAAACACGTTTGCGTTTGTCCACTATTATGAGCCATATTGTTGTGCCCTTGAGCACGTAGATAAGTCTAAAATTACTAAATCTTACACGAAAACATTCAGAAAAACCTTTAAGTGGTTTAAACCTATGCGGGTTTTCTTAAATCCTTTTAAGCAACTCTTCAAGATGTCCTTTGTCGATATTGCTTAATTTCTTTAAGTCGCCCTCAAAGCGTGGGTGTGCCTTTAATATCCACACCATATATTCATCCTTTTAGAAGAGAAAATATTTTATCTTCGTTGATGCCAGATACCTCCCCGCTCTCTACCTCATCAACCCGCATGGAAACTTCCCTCATGAAATCAGGATCTGTGATCGCCTCTAATTCATCAAGTTTATCTTCGATTTCCGTTATCAGATTTTTCAGAAGTGTTCTATCGACAAAAACCAGATCATCCTCAACCTTTTTGGGAATGTTATAATTGTGTTTTTTTACATTCGTTAGTTCAGTCATAATCTCTAATCATTTATTGTAGGGGAAACATAAGTAATTTTCGAACTCCCATTAACACATTTTTTCAAAAAAACGTGCTCATCTGCAGTCAATTCTGAATCAAAACAATGGATAACAAGTGAATTTGCAAAACGCCGCCCGCCCTCCGATTGTGGATAACGCTGACTGCGCGCGAACCCATAAACGAATCCTTCACATAACCACATCCACGTGCATCTGCGTCTATCTGCGGTAAAAAATGAAAATGGACCGCAGATGAATGCAAATACACTCATCTGCGGTCAATTTTGATATGCTGCGATGAATCCTGTTCATCCCGTTCATTGTAGCTGCACACCATGTCGTTTTTGAAACACGCCGCCCTCCAGACAACCCATCAACCAAACCCCCACACCTCCACCTCTGCGTCCCTCCGCGCCCTCTGTAGTTTTTCATTTGTCCCACCTCATGTATTATGAAGTCATAACCCCACAATGAAACTATCGCCGCGCCCGTTCAAAGCGCAAAACGCCGCCCGCCCTCCGATTGTGGGATACGCCGCCTGTGCGCCACTCACCGCCAAAACACCATACTGATAAATAACATCAAACACATGATGAAATCCTACAACAAAACAACAAGAGGATAACCAATAATGAAGATCATAGCTTTTGTAGGAATGCCCGCATCCGGAAAATCCGAGGCTGCCAGAGTTGCAGAAAAACAGGGCATCCACGTCATCAACATGGGCGACGTCATTCGCGAAGAAGTGGTTCAAAGAGGACTCGAACCCACGGATGCAAACACTGGCGGTGTCGGAACTAATCTTCGGGAAAACGAAGGCATGGACGCTGTCGCAAAGCGCTGTGTCCCAAAAATAAACAACTCAGGCACAGACATGGTAGTCATTGACGGCGTGCGGGGTATCGCAGAAGTTAAATTCTTTAAACAGGAATTCGGAGACGATTTCACGCTTGTCAACATCGACTCTTCGATCCAGACACGCCTTGAGCGTGTAAAAGCACGCGGTCGAAGTGATGACATGACAGACATCGAAGCCTTGCGCCGCAGGGATGAGCGTGAACTGGGATGGGGCATAGGCGAGGCAATGGAAGCATCTGACATCACCATTGCCAACACAACAGGACTTGAAGAATTCAAACAGGAGATCGTAGAACTTTTGGAGCGGCTCCATGATAGAAGTTGAAGTATCAGCCATTATCAATCCCACAGAGGACACAGAGCGTGTAGCCTTCGCCATTTCGAACATGTTCAAAAGACTTGAGACCGATTTGGACCAATCCATGCCAAAACCACGCGTTGTCGGGCACGGAGATCTTGAATCACTTTTCACAATGCACGAATTGCTCAGACAAGAGCGACTGCTGGACACCGCACGTACACAATTGAACAAAGGTCACTCGATAGACGGCCTTTCCACGGATTTCATACTAAACAAACAGGTGGCTACAGTAAACCGATTAAACTTTCCTGCAATAGAAGAGCCGCTCGGCTCAATCCATGTCACCATAAGCGCAAGTTCAGGGGAAGAACTTGACCGCCTCATAGACTGGCTTGCTCCACAAACAGAAAATGGCGAGCCTCTGATCGAGCTGGATGTAAACGATATATAATTACAATAATACACACAAAACACAGGTTGTAGAAGTCGGATTATATGAAACTAAAAAATGTAAGTTTCTCATCACGCGCAGTTGTTGAAGACCCATTTAGCTGGGCGTATGAACTCGAAGACCACGGCTATACCGGATGGGAGATCGTACAGGAAGGTACACAGTGCCTGACAAGCGAAACGATCACCCATGTGCAGGAGATCCGCGACACCACCAATCTGGAACTGACCCTCCACCTTCCTTTCTCAGACATGAACCTCGCAGGCCTAAACACCGGAATACGCAACGAAGTACTGTGCCAGATGAAAGATTTCCTCAAGATCGCTTCCGATTTTGTAGAACTTGCAGTAATCCACCCTGGTTATCTCTCACCCCACGGCGCACAGTTGCCGGACCTTGCATGGAAAACCAACATTGAATCCCTGCAATCAATCTGTGACTTTGCCGCAGACTGCGGCATCACGATAGCAGTCGAGAACATGCCCGAAGTTCCCAAGATATTCGGGAAATATCCGCAGGAGATGCTTCAAATGGTCGAAGAGGTCAACCGTGATAATGTCGGACTGACACTTGATATAGGTCATGCGAACACTATAGGTAAAGGCAAGGGTACAGAGATCATGGACGATTTCCTTAAAATGTACAAAGGCAGGATATCGCATGTTCATCTGCATGATAATATGGGCAAAAAAGACGAGCATCTGCCACTTGGCAAAGGAAATGTCGATTGGAAGCGTGTGATGGATAGTTTGTCAAACTACAAGGGCAGGTTTGTGACAGAGGTCAATTGCGTGGACGAGGGCGTGGAGAGTCTTGCGTTTTTGAAAAGTTTGTGATTTTATAAATTTGTAAGTTTTTATAACTGGCCGCAGTAGTACGCACGTCAGCTTGGCGCATTCCTACATTTCTATCGAGTATTTGAGACTTTTTATTTTATAGTATATAATTTAGGATCTCCTCAACATTGAGTGGGTAAGTATTAGACGGGATAAACAGGATGGGTCAAGCCACTTGTATCCTGTCAATCCTGTCCATTAATTCAAGCAATGCGATTGTATATTTGACGATATA
>JAUWQD010000031.1 GCA_030611265.1 Methanosarcinaceae archaeon
CTTATCCTTACAAGATAACATCTTGTTGACTTCTTCTATCTCAACATCGCGAAGGATGGCTTTGTTATCAAGACAAAATTGGCTCCAGTTGCCGTTGTCCTCAAATATACGTTTGACAGTGAGAGTTGGCTTGGATGGAAAAATGGCAGTTTGCAACAATGAGATGAAGTGGTATAGAGCTATAAAACATGTTGCTTATAAGTGCGAAAATCTATAAATTATATACAACAAGAAAATCCTTGCTGATGTTCGGATTTACTTGGATCGCATAATGTCATACATTATATGCACCACGAAACTGCAGACTCATACACAACTAAGCGATTGTTTTTTGGATTTAATGTATAATTTGAATATCCTTTTTGAGTGGATTTAGTTCTGGACTTGTCTACTATGTATTTTTTGTAAATTCGTGGCGAGGGAACGCGCCGCCTGCGGAGGTTATCGCATTGGTTTTAGTTTCGGCTAGACATACACGTTCTCGAAAACGTTTCGATTTGTCGTTGCCGTTACTGTTACTGTTAATACTGCACCTCAGATGTTGCGGTATTTTTACGCACAATATCCATTATTCCAGCCTTTCCACTCGGCGCGGGTGCTGCTCCAAAACCAAACATTGCCGGATTGGCACCGCCCCCTCCAAATAGTTCCTCGTTTGCCTTATCTACGATCTCTTCGAATATTCTCTTGTATGCGGTGCAGTGTGGGTCAACGCCTTTTACTTCCCCTTCAGTAGGTGCGATGGCATTGTAGGGGCATCCGCCTCTACAGTATTTGATGTGGGTGCAATCTCCGCATTCTTTGTCCACGTAGTCTTTGAACTGGAACATGAGTTTCCATGCGTCAGATTGAGCAAGGTCTTCTACGGTAGGCTGGTCGCGAACATTACCCATTACGTATTTTGGCATGCCTACGAAACGATAGCATGGGTATATGCTTCCATCCGGTCCGACTGCAAATGTGTCTCCCATGCAATCTACGAATGTACAAACTGTGCCTCGACCTCCGAAATAACATTGGCACAGGTTGTCAAGGTTCATGAGTTGGATCTCATTCAGGTGTTTTAGATATTGGTCAAGAAGATAAACCAGCAATTCACCATACTCTTCCGGGGAAAGTGCCCATTTATCAGGGTTGTCATCGCGTAAGGATGGTAGTGCAGGATGCAATTTTAGATTTAAACCGTTGTCAAGGAAGAATTTGAATATATCTTCTTTGAATTTTATGGAATGGGATGTGAAGGTGCAGATAAAACTCACATTGAGACCATTGGCTTTGGCAATCTCATATCCTGCCATTGTCTTGTCGTAGTATCCTTTTCCTCTCTGAAAATCATTGAGTTCCTTTGGACCGTCTATACTGGAACCGATTGGGATATTATATTCCGCCAATATCTTTGCGATCTCAGGCGTCATTTTCCACAGATTCGTCTGCAAAGCAAAAGCGATTCCCTGTTCATGCAACCCATCAGCCAGTGCTGGCAAGGCTTTTCGATAAAAGTCCGCACCAGCCAGCAGCGGTTCTCCGCCATGGAAGGTAAAGGTGACCGGTTCTTTGCGGAAATTCTTGAGCCATTCAACTATATCTTCAACGGTCTCATCGGTCATTACCGGAGAACTTTCTTCGGAACTCCAGCAGTATTCACAATTAGATGGGCAGCCTAATGTAGGGATTATCATTACGTGGAACGACATGGTGTATCTCCATTTTGAATGTATATAATTTGTAAAATTATGTACATCGAGTTAATTCGACCGGAGGGAGAATTTTCTCGACTATGGGTTTTCCAAAGTAGTAATGGTTTTAATAGTTTTCCTGTGGGGTGGTTGGAATTATTGGGGGTTGGATTTACAAGGTAAGGGTAGATTTAAACGATGAATAATAAGTCTCTTTATAGATGTTGCACCTGTAAAACAATATATAAAATCCACTCAACTAATATATTATGGATAAATTCAGTAAAGAAAAACGAAGCAAAATTATGAGTTCAATTAAAAACAAGGATTCAAAAATAGAAATTATGCTTCGCAAAGCTCTTTGGAAAAGAGGTCATCGATATAGAATAAATTATCCACAGGTCATTGGTAAACCGGATATAGTATTTGTTAAGAAAAAAGTTGCCATATTTTGTGATGGTGAATTTTGGCATGGCTATGACTGGGATAAAAAGAAACATGAAATTAAATCAAATCAGAAATTTTGGTACGAAAAGATAGAAAAGAATATAAAAAGGGATGAGGATGTAAATATCTCTTTGAGTGAGCAAGGTTGGAAAGTGATACGATTTTGGGGAAAAGATATTGAGAAAAATTTACCAAAATGTATTAAAAACATTGAAGATGCGTTAAAATGAAATTTACTGAAATTGCAGATGAAATATCTGATTTAGATCCGCAGGATGCCGCATTATTAACTCAGTATTTACATAATTATAAGATTGGAAGCAATAATGATTTTTTCCTTTTGAAAGAAAAATCTGAAAGTTTAATGAAATATATGGACTATGAAGATATTTATTGGGATGTCCCATTACCACCACCTGTAAATCCCAAATTTACATTTATTGATATGTTTGCCGGAATCGGAGGTTTTCGTATTGCCATGCAAAATCTTGGGGGCAAATCGGTTTTTAGTTCAGAATGGGACAAATATTCACAAAAAACATATTTTAATAATTTTGGAGAGTATCCTTTTGGAGATATAAATCAGATTGATGTAAAAAGTATCCCCGATCATGATATATTATGTGCAGGATTTCCATGTCAGGCATTTTCAATCGCAGGTAAAAAAAGAGGATTTAAAGATACACGTGGCACATTATTCTTTAATATTGCAAGCATAATTAAAGAAAAACGTCCAAAAGCCTTTTTTTTGGAAAATGTAAAAGGTTTGGTTACTCATAAAAGTGGTAGCACTTTAGAGACTATTCTAAAAGTTTTAAGAGAGGATTTAGATTATTATGTTCCAGAACCTCAAATAATGAATGCTAAAAATTTTGGTGTACCTCAGAATAGGGAAAGAATTTTCATAATTGGATTTAGAAAAGATCTTCAAATTAATAGTTTTAATTATCCGGAATCTCTTGGAATTACA
This sequence comes from Methanosarcinaceae archaeon, assembly GCA_030611265.1. GTDB lineage: Archaea > Halobacteriota > Methanosarcinia > Methanosarcinales > Methanosarcinaceae > Methanovorans. The sequence continues at coordinate 3,094 of JAUWQD010000031.1, forward strand.
AGTGCCATATCTAATATAAAAGAAGAAAAAACCGTCTCTGTCAAGTATTATTTATCTACTCAATATTTGAAATCATTGCAAGAACATCGGAAAAGGCATGAGGATAAGGGCAATGGTTTTGGCTATGAAATCAAATCAGATACTGACACAGCAAATACAATTGTTGTAGGGGGCATGGGTCGTGAAAGAAATTTAATTATTGATACCCGATTAGAAAATTTCACACCAGTGACTCACATTAAAGGAAAAGTAAACAGAGAAGGAATAAGAAGAATGACTCCAAGGGAATGGGCCAGATTACAAGGTTTCCCTGATACATTCAAAATTGTTGTTTCTGATGCACAAGCCTATAAACAGTTTGGTAATTCAGTAGCAATTCCTGCAATAAAAGCCACTGCTCAACAAATCATAAACGCATTAACTGAGAGGGACATATTATGATAACTGGAAATAAAGGGGAATGGAGTGAGCTGTATGCCTTATTTAAGCTATTGGGGGACAAGGAATTATATTCCGGAAATGAAGATTTGCTAAAGATTGAAGATTTGGTATATCCTATTCTTAAAATTCTAAAGTCCGAAAATTCAAATAATTTTGAATACGCACTTAATGAAGATGCGAATGTCATTATTTCGATTGATGGAATAGAAAATATCAAAATTCCTGTCTCAACTTTTGAGAAGAAAGCAGAAGAATTGCTGTTAAAAATTAAGACCTCAAGTGGCCGTGCATTTTCAATTCCTGAAATCGAAGAGTTTATGAGTTCTTTTAATTCCCACATTTTAAAAGCCAAATCATCCGTTAAAACAGATATCAACATAATGATTCACGATTTAAAGACAAACCAAACCCCTATTTTAGGATTTAGTGTAAAATCCCAATTGGGCAGTCCTTCAACATTGTTAAATTCAGGAAAAACGACAAATTTTGTATATGGAATAGAAAATGTAAATTTAAGCGATGATGATGTTGAACAAATCAATTTGTGTGGAACAATTAGTGATAAAATCGGGCTTATCAATGAGAAAGGTGGCAATCTTGTTTATAACAATTTGGACAGCAGGACATTTAAAAACAATTTAATACTCATTGACAGTAATTTAGACAAAATTGTAGCTGAAGTTATCCTGAATCGTTATTCAAATTCAGAAAATCATTTGAAATCGATTGTAACGAAATTAAATCAAAATAATCCTTTGAAATATGATATTAGTGAGAATCATGAATTTTATTCTTACAAGATAAAGAGATTTCTTACTGACATAGCTCTTGGAATGATGCCATCAAAAGTTTGGGATGGTAAATATGATTCAACAGGGGGATATTTGATAGTTAAAGAAGATGGAGATGTTCTTTGTTATCATATTTACAATAAAAATGATTTTGAAGATTATTTGTTAAGCAATACCAAGCTGGATACACCAAGCACTTCCAGATATGATTTTGGGTATGTCTACAAAGATGGCGATAATCATTTCATTAAATTGAATTTACAGATAAGATTCTTGAAATAATTGCATCGTTTATATAACTATGTCTTAGCAATACGTTTTTTTAATGAATAATTCGCATTTAAAATGTAACTAACATGTAACTATAGTAAACACCCTTTAAAATCCTATATGTAAAACACGTAAATATCTTAAAAAGCACCACTACTCATTCCGCCATTATGGCAGATCGGCAATGCTATCCAATCAACGCAAAAAAATAAAAACCGCAAAGCTAAGATGCCATACGTATCTCTTGAACTCAGGTTGTGCCAATCTACAATCCAAACCGGTACATCATCTGCGTCCGGCGATCACTTTCAGTGTTTCGCACAAGTGCTTATTAGCACCATAATTTCTACTTAAAGAACATTCATAACACTTGATCCCATTGCAACCGTTTGGTAATTCATCTGCTATGTATTGTATAAGTTGTTCGATTTTTTCATTCATCTCATAAGCCATTATTCAAATCTCCTTTTTATGTTATGGTTTTTGCATGCGACTTCAAAGTAATTAAACTTGTACATAGCAATAATATTAAAAATGATGGCAATTCCAAAAATCACAATCTCCAAACATACAAATACCTTAAACCCCATCCACTAATCCGAGGGATATCAATATCAAAACGGTTAATTGATCTGGGTGTTCTGGCAGTCCGCCAGAAGAACGTGCGCGGTACATTCAAACCGCATCTTGCAGTCAAATTCAGATCAACAGACGGCAATCCGCGTGTATTTTCAATAGACTCGACACGCGTTCCTAAAAAATACCAACAGCCGGACGCATACCTCATAACACATGCTCATTCTGACCATCACGGCAAATCGGCAATGCTCTCAGACCGCGCGGTCTGCTCTGACAAAACCGCGCTTGCACTGCGGATCAGACACGACCGCAAGTACATTGGGTCAACAGTTGGCGTGGGTGCGAACGAATCGATCGACATCAATGGAGTGACTGTCACAACCTACTCGACCGGACACACAGTAGGTTCAACCGCGTTCTACTGGGAAAACGAAGTCGGCACGCGCATCCTTGTGACAGGTGATGTCAAGGACGCATCACAATTACCAAAATGCGATGTTCTCATAACCGAAGCAAACTACGGCGACCATGCAGACTCTACATGTCATTTCGAGGACGACATAACCGGATTCAACAACGCCATAGAAATGAATGGCAGTGTCGCCTTTGGTGCGTATGCGTTCGGCAAGGCTCAGCGTGCAGTTGAACTCATCCGCGAATTTGGATACAACGGTGCCATCGAAATGGAAAGCAAAAGCCTCGCACTTACACAGAACCTGCTCGAAAACTGTGGCGAACTTGTAGGACTTGGTGAATCAGGCGGAGAAGGCATGTGTATCGTACCTCCGTGGGATCTTGGCAAACTGCCCCGTGACATTGCAAAATACGTGCTCACAGGCAGGGATGATTACTACTATCCGGCAATAAACATAAGCGACCACCTCGACGCAACAGGGCTTGTGAAAATGGTAGAGGGCATCGATCCCAAAGTTGCTATTATCTATCACCCGAACGGAGACCGTCCCGCAAAGTTTGCACAGCATCTCAATTCCATAGGCATCGAGTCAATTTCAATTGACAACATCAAAAATGTTTTGAGCAATGAGTTTATTTAGGTTTATCTTCCTCTATTGCCAAAAAAGAGCGTAAATACTTATATATCTATATTAATGTTAATGGTCAATACCATTTCATATATTAATTATACAATTATTCAAAATTCAGGAGATCACACCGTTGAGTAAGCAATACAGCAAATCCAAAAAAAGCAAGGGGAAGAATGTAGAAGATGATGCTGATGCTGACACTAATATTAACAACACTGATAATGCTGATGCCAAGTCTAATGTCACAAAAAGCAAAGGCATCATCACAGTCAAAGAAAAAACTCCTGAAGAGAGAAAACAAAATCATATCGAAGGTATCGTCAAAACGGCAGTCGCATCAATCATAGGGATTGTTGCAGGATTTATATCTTTTAACCAGTTCGGAACAGCCGAAGACACGACATGGTATGCGATACTCACGATCGTTGCGGTACTTGCATATTATGCACAGAGGATTATCTTTCCGGCTATCAAGATCAACAGCAAAGAGTTCGGGTTCAAGGATTGGTTCTATGTTGAATTTCTGGTTATAGACTTTTGCCTTGTCACATGGACATTGCTTTTGAACTAACCATTATTTTTTGTTTTTTATGCATCAGATGATTCACCATAATCGTTCCAAATTCAATTTAAATTTTAACTTAAACTTAAACTTAACTAACACTAACATTCACACAGGGATATAAAATGCGAATAGCGATATTGAACAAAGACCGATGCCAGCCAAGACGGTGCAGCCATGAATGCGAAAAATACTGCCCACGGGTTCGGACAGGCGATGAGACCATCGTATTTGGGGAAGACGGGAAAGCAGTAATATCAGAAGAACTGTGTGTAGGCTGCGGAATATGTGTCAAGAAATGTCCATTTGACGCTATCATGATAATAGGGCTACCAGAAGCCCTTACAGAACCAACGTACAGGTACGGAGTTAATGGATTTGCCCTGTTCGGACTTCCCGTCCCGCAGGTCGGAAAGGTCACAGGTATTCTCGGACCCAACGGTATCGGGAAAAGTACGGCTGTACAGATTCTTTCAGGTACACTTGTCCCGAACTTCGGTGAGGAGAAAGGCGATTGGGACAGGGTTTTGGAATATTATGCAGGCTCTGCCCTATATGATTATTTTAGTGATGTTGTTGACGGCAATGTAACCGTTTCCCAAAAACCCCAGTACATCGACATGATCCCAAAGGCGTTCAAAGGAAAGACGAGCGCCCTGCTCGAAAAAACCAATGACCGCGGTGTTCTGGATGATCTGGTAGAGAGCCTCGATCTCGCACACATAATCGACCGCAAAATCAGCGAACTGAGTGGCGGAGAACTCCAGAGGGTAGCTCTTGCTGCCTGTATGGCAAAAGATGCAGACTTTTATTTCTTTGACGAGATCAGTCCATATCTGGATATATACCAGCGTATCAATTCAGCACAACTTATACAGGAAATTGCTAAAGAAAAGGCAGTATTGGTTGTCGAGCACGACCTTGCAATACTTGATATGCTTGCAGACACGGTGCACGTAGCATACGGTCAGCCGGGTGGATATGGTGTCATGACCCATCCAAAAGGAGTGCGAATCGGTATCAACCAGTATCTCAAAGGTTATCTTCCAGAGGAGAATGTGCGTATCCGCCCTGAGGCGATCAAATTCGAGATGCACCCTCCAAGAACCGAGACCGATATGGTATCTCTTGTCGAATACGGAGATTTTTCCAAGAAATATGGAAAACAGGGAGAAGATGGTTTTTCACTTAAAACAACCGGCGGTTCACTAAAGGAAGGAGAAGTTTTAGGTATTGTAGGACCTAATGGAATTGGTAAAACCACTTTCTTAAAGATACTCGCACAAGTGGTCGAACCGGATGAAGGCACGGTCGATGTTGCTATAAAGATCGCATACAAACCGCAGTACATCAAAGCCGACATGCCTGTGCGCGTGCAGGATTTCCTTAGAGGTGTGACACGCAGGTTTGATTCTAGTTATTATCAGGCCGAAATTGCAAAACCATTGCAACTTGAGGAACTATATGATAAGATCGTTACCGACTTAAGTGGCGGTGAATTGCAAAGAGTGGCAATTGCAGCGTGTTTGAGTCAGGAAGCCGACCTGTATATTCTTGATGAGCCGAGTGCACATCTTGATGTTGAACAGCGTTCACTTGCAACAAAAGCCATCAAGCGTTTTGCCGAGAACAGCAAGAAAACCGCAATGGTCGTTGACCATGATATATACATGATCGATATGTTGAGCGAGCGTCTCATCGTGTTCGAAGGAGAATCTGCTGTGTATGGTGAAGCACACGAACCTATGAGTATGCAAAATGGCATGAACAAGTTTTTGGCAAATCTTGGGATCACATTCCGCAGGGATGAAGATACAACTCGCCCGAGAGTGAACAAGGTTGGTTCAAGACTTGATAGGGAACAGAAATCGAAGGGTGAGTATTACTATTATAAGGTTGAAGAATAGGGGTATCTCTATTCGTTCTTTACTTTTATTGATCACTGGTGTAAAAGCACGAATCTTATCATATGATCATTGAAGTCTTCGATTGACAAATGATCCCCCGTAATTACGAATGATTCTTTCAAATTGAAATGTTCCATCGCTTTTTTCAAGGCACGTGTTTCCCGTTTCAATACTTTGGTATTCATGTTCTAGTATACCTGTATCAGTTCGATCATGTCAATTCCTGATTTAATTGCAAAGTCGACCTAAAAATCTGAAACTTACAGTATTTCTGAGTTCTAAATTAATACAGTATATTCTTTTGAGACGTGCATCTGTTTTTTCAATATAAATAAAAAATACAGTACTATGTACATAAGGTAAACATCTTCAAGAATGCAAAGGTAATTTAAAACAGTATGAATTGAGCTTTTTATTATATTTCCCAGTTTTTTGGTACTTATCAGATTACAAGAACATATTTACATTATTGATGTTGATGTGTTCATTTGTTTAAACATTAATTTAAAATTATATTGAAAAGTAGTGAGGAACCCCATAATTTCGATTGGAGATTTTAAAATGAATTAAAATAAACGTATTAATGATTTGTTAAATGAAATTTTTAATAATTTGTTAAAGAAACAAAAAGAAATTGTTATATACTATTAATTTCATATAATAAACACCATATTTTTTTAAATGTTATTATAAAATATAATAAACATATTTTGTTTATTTCCAATCGAAATCATACGGTCTCTGTTGTATATAAACACTCCACTCGAAATAAAGGGGGGTAATATATTTTTATTCCACTTGAACTAAATAATTATACAAAAATAAATTGTATTTTAATAAAAAACATGTCTATTAATAATGCTTTTTTTAATTTATTTTATATTATTAAAAACTCCAAAGGAAATATAGGGGTCTTAACCATAACCATTAATAAGCTATACTTCCATTGCATCTAATGGAACGGCAAGACATGTAACTAATAAAATATAAGCAATGGTTAAAAGTAAAACTTTACTACTACTAAAATTTTTAAATATTTATCTTATGAAAATTTAATAATAGGATGAGTGCAAAATGGAAAATAAATCGTTAGATGGATTATTTCAAGAGTTGCTTGAAAATGAGCCGATTTTTAAAAATAAAGAAGTTCTTAGACCATCTTATATTCCTGATTTTTTGTTACATAGGGATACTCAAATAAATAATCTTGCTACAATATTAGTATCAGCACTTCGTGGAGATACACCATCAAATATCCTCATATATGGAAAAACTGGTACAGGCAAAACAGCAGCTACTCGTCATGTTGGGATAGAACTTGAGAAAAAGAGTGAAGAGATGAATATTTCTTGTGTTGTATTATACATCAATTGTGAAGTTATCGACACACAATATAGATTATTAGCGAATCTTGCACGACAATTTGGGGAAGACGTCCCTATGACTGGATGGCCAACCGACCAGGTTTTTTCAACGTTTAAAAAATCAATTGATTCGAAAGAGCAAGTTATTATTATCATACTTGATGAGATAGATAAATTGGTTAAAAAAGGCGATGATGTCCTTTATAATCTTTCCCGTATCAACGTTGACCTTAAAAGATCTAAAGTTAGTATGATCGGTGTATCCAATGACTTAAAATTCACAGAATTCCTTGATCCAAGAGTCAAGAGTTCTCTTGGTGAAGAGGAAATTATATTTCCGCCATATGATGCTGAACAGATCAGTGATATTCTTAAAGAAAGAGCACAAACAGCATACAAGGATGATGTTTTAGATGATATGGTCATCCCGCTTTGTTCAGCGTTTGCTGCCCAAGAACATGGTGATGCCAGAAGAGCACTTGATCTTTTGAGAGTTTCAGGAGAGCTGGCAGAACGTGAGAACCAATCGAAAGTTGAAGAAAAACATGTAAGAAGTGCTCAGGAAAAGATTGAGGTTGATCGTATAGTTGAAGTTGTACGAACACTTCCGACCCAATCAAAACTCGTGCTCTATAGTATACTATATCTTCGAAATAAAGGATATAGGAATGTAACAACTGGTCAGGTGTATAATGTTTATCTAAAGTTCTGTAACAATATCGATGTAGATGTCTTGACACAGCGCAGAGTTACAGATCTTATATCAGAGCTGGATATGCTTGGAATCGTGAATGCAGTTGTTGTGAGCAAGGGGCGTTATGGCAGAACTAAAGAAATATCGTTAAGCGTTTCTATTCTCAGTACACGTAAAGTACTTCTTGAAGATTATAGGTTAAAACCGCTTGAGAATTTTAATCCTCCGGTAGTTTCCCAAATGCAGCTATAGCCCATGTTCTCCAGTATCTATCCTAAATTCATCGTTTTCTATGCATAAATAACCTCCCATAACGCCCTATCCTCTCGATTTTGGATAATATCCAAAAATGGATTTACAGAGAAAGCGATTGATGCGGCAGAGGCAAATGAGGTGTTGTTTACAGATGGTGAGGAACTCCGCAGTGTGAAAAAAGCAGTAGTGAACCGTAAAAAGATGTCTTAAAGCTCAAAGCCGAGGTCGGAGATATTTTATTCATACCGGCGTGGTTGTTTTTGAGTGTGTTTGAAAGATCGGATTGGGGATAGTTCACGGAATGGATTAGCGGCGCGCGGTGGGTCAAATACCACCTAACGAACGCGAATTTATCAATGTCAGACATGAAGTTGTTGGTGATTGGATGCCTGATTTTTGTTGAAAGCCGATTATGCCCCGACATTATACACAGGCTCATTACTTCCCCCGTCATTACAACATTTCTATATAACATTGTAAAAAGTACGTTAACTATAACTAACATAAAACTTAACTTTATGTTAATCGTAACTGTTATATTACTTAAAATGAATTTACATTTATGGACATTCCAGCCTTAATGATACAATTCAATGACTGGTGGAAGACTGGTCATGTAAGAAAAGAACACCGTAAAGAAAAACGCCGGACGCTTTTCACTGAGATCGAGAAATATCTTCCAGACAGGCAGATTATAGGCATTACCGGACTTCGGCGAACTGGTAAAACCACGCTAATGTACCAGTTGATCGACCACCTGATAAACGGCGGTGTTGATCCAAAGAATATACTCTATTTTTCCTTTGACGAATCCATAGCCGCACAACCGGATGTAATGGAGCAGTTACTTGAGAATTATAAGAAACTCATTCTTAAGAACGATGCGGAACGGTCATACATATTCATAGACGAAGTGCAGTATGTGGATAAATGGGAAGCTGTGGTGAAAAGATACTACGACCTCTATCCTGAGATGAAATTCTTTGTATCCGGCTCGGCAAGTTTGCAGATCAAGAAAGCGAAAGAAAGCCTTGTGGGTAGGCTGTATGAGTTCGTGCTTAATCCCTTAAATTTCAGGGATTTCCTTGTAATGAAAGATATGCAATTGCCGGATGTTATTACGGATTTCGATTTTAAACTGTTTGAACAGAGATATTCAGATTTATTCATTCAGAAAGATGAGATTGAATCACTTCTCCATGAATATATGATGAAAGGTGGATTTCCAGAGATCCTTGAAGAAGAGTCTATTGAGAAGATACACCGATATCTCAGAACAAACACTGATAAGATTATATTTCAGGATATCACGAATTTGTTCGATATCAGGGAACCTGCACTCCTTATGGAAATTATGAAAATTATTGCATCCCAGTGCTCAAATATAATCGATTACCAAAGCTTTGCAGGGTCGCTGAATGTGTCAAGACAAACAGTATCGAATTATATTCTGTATTTGCAGGAGTCATTCCTTCTCAGGAAAATGTCGAATTATACCGGAAGTCATCTTTCAAGTGCCCGCAAGGCAAAGAAGTTTTACTTGCAGGATCATGCTCTGGTAAATGCCCTGCTCGGTTTTACGGACATGGTTTTCCCTGCGGATTATGCCGGCAGGATAATTGAAAATATCTGCGTGAACCATCTGGCATCCGAACATTTCTGGCGCAAAAACTATGAGGTTGACATCATCCTAAATGACGGCGAGGTCGTCCCTGTTGAGATAAAGTACAGAAATGATCCAACCGACATTAAAGGACTTGAAAAGTTCATGTCCAAATTTGAAATCGAGACCGGTGTTGTGATCACGAAGGATGTCTTAAAGCTCAAAGCCGAGGTCGGAGAGATTTTATTCATTCCAGCGTGGTTGTTTTTGAGTGTGTTTGAAAGATCGGATTGGGGATAGTTCACTTTGCAAGTTTCAAAGCAGTTTTTAGGTTAATAGGTTTGATATGATTTTTTAGAGGTTTGAAATGATGGTCATCTGTTAAAATATGTTTCACGTTCTCAACTATTCCTGTTGCTGCAATGAGTGAGTCAATAGTCGGAATATCATATTTCAAGCGCAGTTCTCCTGCTCGCATGGCAATCGTATGATTGATATCCACGAAAATAAGATTGGAATTTATGAGGCTGTTCAGATTACTACGCATTTTTTCTTTATGATTTATGCCGCCGATTTTCACTAATTCAGTGAGCGTGACAACTGAAACAACCCCTGTTATTTTCTTGTCCTGTATTGCTTGTGCAAGATCAAAATATGAATCATCTATGAGAATATCAGCCACATGCATTGTGTCGATAAGTATGGCTTCCATCTAATACCTGTCCTCATTTCGCATCCTGTCGATCTGTTCCCTGATACTTTTGCTGTCGAGATCAGACCATGTCCCGCACAGTGCTGTGAGTTTTTGAGGCATGAACATTTTAATATGCCCTTCTTCTTCCATGATCTTCAGTTTAGTACCTTTTGTGAGCCCGAACTTTTTTCTTATTCTGGCAGGTATGACTATCTGCCCTTTTGCGCTTAAGGTTATTGTCTCCATGTCTTACATGTAAGACGTAGTAAGATATATATTTTTCTCAATTGAATTTTTCCAATTTAACGGACTGTGGATTATTTATCCATTCCCTTTAAAAAACCGCCCCCACGGTTTTTTCAATCTCATTGAACGACTTTGATGCACGGCAGATCAGACATCAGAAACCAAACGCGAATCAATGCCCGGCATGAAGTTGATGGTGATTGGATGCCGGGTTTGCAGTTGAAAGTCGGATTATGGACCAACTTGGAATAGTACGAAGTTACGACTTCAATTAACGACGTTCAATTTTTCAGTGCATGTTTCTTTTTAAAATCATATATTGAAACTAAATAATTTGGACTGACAAACTTAGCAATCTTCTCACTAACTGAGTCATTCTGCATGCCCCATAAATTATCAACTGCCGTAAAACCTAATCCAGCCAGAATTCCCAAGCCTGAAAATCCTGCAGCAATCTCTCCAATTAAACCTAGATTCAATGATACACCGAACCTAATTCCTGCAGCTTCCATTCTTAGCCTTTCTGCATCATTCCAAACATTATCTAGAATTTCTGACATATCGATTTTCTTGTCCTCGATTACATCTATATTAGTTCTTCTTACTCCATCATTGAGAGCGCCTAATACCTTGTACAATTCTTGATCATCATACTCTTGAATCACTTTATTGCACCCACTCATTGTCTCTGGATAAAGAGTTGTTTTGTTTAAAAGAAACTTGCCAATTTCATAAGGGACATCATTATTAATCCCGATACCATATGAATTTCCAAACTCATTTGCAGAATCTATAAAACTTTTGTCAAAATTACAAATAGGTTTTAATAAAGACTTTTGTGGATTCGATATTAAAATACCAAATAAAATAAGATATTGATGCGCTTTGGGATAATCAATAAGCATCAAAGTTCCTATTTCATCAGCCAATTCTTCATAGCCACTTGCTTTAAGGACACTGTAATTACTGGCATAATTGTCTAATTTTGTTGTGATGTACGTCGGATTACTGTTTCCATATTCTTTTGTTGCATATTCAATATAGCGATTGAATCCAAATTCAGCCAAGGTTTTAAATTCGATATTGTATTTTTTATCCAATTCGTTTCCAACAAATGGTATATGATCATATGCAAGAGTAGGTGGCTCCAATTCATGAAATAGTGGTTCAAGGAATTCTAGATTTTTATAATAAGTTGGAGGCATTGTGAGAGCAAATTGTATTCTTCCTGTTTCTTTTTGAAAATCCATCATTTCGTCAATTTTGCGAGAATTGAATCCCAGAATTTCATGGGTTTCATCAAATGCTTTCTTACTGTCTTTCGGAATTAACTTGGCTATTGTTGAACCATAAAAAGGTACGACACCCCAAATATTAACAAACGGTTCTGCAATCGGTTCTTTTAATTTAATAAATCTCTCCTTCGGTGGATAGTTTTCATTTTGAGCGACTTTTCCCTCATCTAACCTTTTCATAAATGTGTTTGTCTTTTCGGCTTCACGTGCTTCATAATCCTGTAAGAACTCCTCGAATCTATTCATACTTGTATAACTATAATTAAAACAGATATAATAAATCTTTGTTATTATGTGGTTTAAAATAAAAAGGTCAACAACATGCTAACTTATGAACAGCTTTTCATTGCCCTAAATTTAAGCATAGCAAAATTCGAAGTCGTTGACTCACCATACACAAATCCCTACAAAGCCAGTAAATTCACAACCCCCCACACCCACATCAAAGGAACCTAATCCCTTCCGGCAATTTCCCAACCCTCTTCCTAAACTCTTCAGGCCAATTCTCCGGATCAAGCCCTTTCTGTGCCAAAAATGCAGATGCCCAGCGCTCAAGTCCGACACCTGAACAACCGGACCACAGTTCCTCGCCTGACTGGCATTTTACATTGAAACCGGATGGATACTTGTTTCCATTAACGCTCACGTTCTGGAACTCAAGCCACTCGCCGCCTTCTCCGCGATATGGCAGAGGTGCTTCATAATCAATAGTGCCGATCTCGCCCTGTTCCGAGATGCCATCAAGACCTTCCTGTGCCATGAACCACGGTGTGACCCATGCCTTGCGCCATTCAAGGTCGAGGATGTCATTGAAAATATGCAAATACCTTTCCTGCAATTCCTTCGAATGCGCCACAACCTGCTTTGGCGTACCCGTCCAGACGATCTCCACACGGTGGAACTCGTCCACGCGCTCCATACCGTGAATGCCGCCACTCTCATACCTGTGTGACGTACCCGAGCGGTCGAAAACCTTTATCGGAAACTCATCTGTCGGTATGGTCTCGCCCTGAAGAAATGGCCAGAACGGTGGACACTGCGCATAACACATACCACCAATCGGGTCGCCGATCTTATCCTTGATCATCGCGGTCGGTACTTCATGTGTAACCTTATAGTGATCAGAAACCTCTTCCCAGTACTTCGGGTCTCTTGTCTTTGGAGGACATACATAGTAAATCTCAGGATACACACCCTTCGCATGACCTGATTTCTCCCAGACCTCCCACGTAACAAGTTTAGGGAAGATCATCTCATTGTAACCAAGTGGTTCAAGAAGTTCCTCAATAACGATCCTCTCAAAAGTCCTGAACATTCTCGTAGACTGCGCACCATGGATCCATTGCCCACGGCTCGCACCACGCTTAAGCCAGCCCTGTTTCATCATTTCCTGCGTCGGATCCTCTGAAAAAGTGAACTCCTTCTTCTCGCTCTCCCACAATACCTCCCAATGCTCGCCCTTTCCGCCATAACTCTGGGCTGCGATCTTGTCCTCCATCAGAGTAAGAATCCTGTCAGGCACACGCTTTTCCAGTTCCGCTTCACCAACATCCAGTGCAAGCTTGATGACTCCTTCATTATAAAAAATACTCTTGACATGAGGTATCTTAAGTTCACCAAGAGGCTTTTCAGATGGAAGTTCAATGGTATAAGACTCAACATAAAATTTACGAATCCCGATCTTAAACTCCTTACCAAGTTTTGTAGCAAGAGGTTTTCGAACACGAAGCAGAGCATCGTGCACCCTCACATGCCTTCCCGACTCAACAGTCAGGTTTATTCGGTCTCCGGCAATGGCCCAATCGACAATACGTGCACCTTCGCCTTCAGGTGCGCCTTTTGTGAGTATGGTCTCGTTTGCTTCAGTGAAAAAAGCATCAATAACATCTTTTGCAGGGGACGCATCGGCACTTGTCTTAAATGAACCCTTTAAAGTGAAATGTAATTCCATGTATTATTCCTCGTGTAGTGTTAAGTTTAAAGTGAAAGTCAATAATTGGCAATATGAATATTTAACAGATATGAATCGCGTCCAATCCATCAATCCAGTGATGAACAGACATCCTCCGCAATCTTCGCATTCATAAGGAAATCATCCACAGTCGCGATAAGCGACGTGATCTTTTCGGTTGAAAAATGCACAACTGCAACATCATCACAAATATCGGTACGCATACTGGATAGATTATCAGGTGCAAGTGCTGACGACACGGACCTTGCGATCTCAGGCGCATCAGGACTCTTAAATTCAATGGTACCGTGTATTTTCATCAGTCATGACTCCCGGTATTATTTTGTTCCCAGTTGTTCACCGATAATATTGTCTACAATACTTATAAATTCCTCTGACTTCCCCTTTGGAATTGCGGCACCGGATGCAATATTATGCCCCCCTCCGCTTCCGCCAACCGCTTTTGCACCCTCGCGCAAAGCATATGACAGGTCAAGTCCGTCCGCGATAAGTGCACGGGTTCCGCGCGCGGAGACTTTCACAATGTCCTCAACCTCGTTGATCGCAACAAACGGCTGACCCGGGTGGATGTACCTGACAACCGTACTTGCAATTATACCGGTTGATTCCATGTTCTTTGCATTGAGGTACCACATATTATTTCCCTTCTGCAACATTCCTTCGGCCTTTTTAATGTCCGCAACAGTTGATCTCCGATAATCGCCGGAAAGCGTGCGCACCTCATCAATGACCGATGCGTCTTTCATACACAGCGAAAGCACAAGTCCGCCTTTATCGAGTTTCCCGCATGCATTGATCATTTCAACAAGATCATAGGAATTCTGCACGATCTCACGATCAAGAACATATATGTCCCCAATAGCAGCATCCACAGCTTCAGGGCTTGCATTTTTCGTCAGTTTCAAAGCAACCGCTGATGTCAGTTTCTTAAGATCGTCAGCAGACATCGTGCTGATCTCACCGTGTATGTTCAAAATGTCCAAAAATTCATCGATCTTTTTTCGGTCACCTGTTATATCAAGATAAGGTTCACTTGTATATTCCAAAATATCTGCAATATCTCCTGAACCGACCTTCAAACCTTTCTTGATGCTGATAACTTTGTTCTCCAAAGCCTCATCCAGTATGAAACGGTTTGCAGACTCGAATAATTGTTTATCGCCAACAGCACCTGCAATTGCCAATCCTGCAAGATCGATATTCCCCTTATCCATCTGTCGCGCAACCATATATGTAGTACCCGATGCGGACAGATGTATCGCGCCATCGATCCCAACCAAATGCGGATTAATCGCAGCCTTTGCAGGTGATTCCCCCACAGGTTGATGATGGTCAATTATCACAACATCAAAAGATACCTTTTCGATAAGGTCAGATTGTCCGCACCCCATATCACAGAATAACACAAGGTCGTCTTCAGATGCAGTACTGTTCACCATATCAACGACCGACTCATCCAGTCTACTGACAATGGTAGCATGAAATTGTGTATTGTTCCTGTGAAGCGCCTGACAGATGATTGCAGCCGATGTGATACCGTCGGCATCATTGTGCGAGATCACACGAACATGGCTGTATCCTGATATTACATCAGCCACCTGTTTTGCAAGTTCTGTCAATTTTTGGATTGCATCCGTATTTTTTGTTTTTTCACTCAAACACATCACCATACAAGTATCATCATCTAACAACTTCCCCGGGTTTCGTAAAACCACCGCTCTCTATCACAGTCCCGACATTTATACTGGTATTGATCGCCGTATGCACGCCATCGCCCATGATAACTCCAAGTTTTCGTCGCCCCGAGTCAAGGAACTGGTACCCTAACGTGACCCGTACATTCCTTCCGTCATGCCGAAGATTCGCAACCTTCGTACCGGCACCAAAATTACATTCCTGCCCGACTATGCTGTCACCAACATAACTCAGGTGACCGATATGGGTATTGTCCATCACAATACTGTTCTTGACCTCAACCGCATTTCCAATACGCACCCCGTTCCCGATCGAAGTTGAAGGACGGATGAAACAATTCGGACCTATGTCACAATCATTTCCAATAACAACAGGACCAATAATGTACGCACCATTGCGAATAAGTGTCCCCTCTCCAACAACAACTTCACCGATCAATGTCGCATTCGGTTCCACCAATCCCCGGCAATCCGCCTTGACCTCCCCGAGCAAAAGTTCATTTGCATCCAGCATATCCCACGGTCGTCCGACATCGATCCAATCATGTTCAAGAATCTCGTATCCCACATTCACACCACTATCGATCAACATCTGCAGGGAATCGGTGATCTCCAACTCCCCCCTCTCAGACAATGTCGTCTTGTCAATAAACTCAAATATGGAATCATCAAACAAATAGATTCCTGCATTTGCAAGATTGGTTGGCGGAACTTCCGGCTTTTCAATGATCTTTGTAACCTTATCACCAGATGTCTCAATTACTCCAAAATCAGATGGATTTTCAACCTCCTTCACGGTAAGTACTGCATCCTCTTCCCTTGAAATAAGGCTCGTGAGATAATCAGAACTTATCAACACATCACCATTGAGAACTACAAACCGACCGGTCACAGACCCGCGTGCGCAGCCAATAGCATCTGCCGTACCGCTCTGCTGTGTCTGGTGGACATACTCAATTTTAGCACCCCATTTCGCTCCGTCTTTGAAGTGATCTTTAATTGAGTCCTCAAAATATCCCGTAATAAAAACAAACTCATTAATCCCTGCATCAACTGCTGCATCCACAATATGCTCAAGTATAGGTTTGTTGGCAATCGGAAGCATCACCTTCGGGCGTGTGGTCGTCAAAGGGCGCATACGTTTTCCTTCACCTGCAACAAGAATAACCGCTTTCATGCGAGACCCTCCTTTACGATATTCTCTCCAATTTCATAAAGTTCATCCACACCTGTTCTTGCCTCCGCAGTTATGCGTATCTTAGGTTCCGTTCCCGATGGCCGCACAAGCAACCATCCATCATCCATCTCAACGCGAACACCATCAATGTCAGTAACCTTCCCAAGCGCACCCATTTCAGATCCGACCATATTCATCACACTCTCTTTTTTATCATTATCACAAATAACAGTGCCGCGTTTTGTTGGATATTGCGGCAGCCTCTGCCTGAGATCGGCAAGTCCCGTATCCCGAACGATCTCAATGAGTCGAGCAGCAGCATATATCCCATCGGGACAATACGAAACCCGTGGGAATATCCAACTGCCTGATGGCTCGCCTCCAAAATCCGCCTTTGTTCGTTTTATCTCTTCAGCAACATATACGTCACCGACCCTTGTCCTAACAACACTGGACTCCGGCATCGCATCATCAACTATCATGGATGTGTCAACAGGCACGACAAGCATCCCGCCGGCTTTGCACTCATATCCTGCAAAAATGGCAAGCATCTCATCCCCTGTGACAAAAACACCGTTCTCATCCACAGCCATCATCCTGTCAGCATCCCCATCCTGCGCAATTCCCAGATCAGCATCAAATTGCACAACCGCCTTTTTCAATAATCCGAGATTCGCATCATTGGGTTCGGGGTTACGTGCAGGAAAATAACCATCCAGCTGTGCATTGAGTGTTATGACATCACACCCCATCTCGCGCAGGAGATAAGGAGTAATAGTCCCGCCGGCCCCGCAGCCGCAGTCGAGAACAACACGCAGGGACGCAGGTTTTATTTGTTTTACATTGCTCAGGATCATCTCGGAATGTTCACGGACAGCATTACTGTCTGTGGTCACATTTCCAATACGGTTCCATTCAACATGAGTGAGATCTGCTGCTGCAACTGCAACTGCTTCCTCGATATCTTCCTGCTGCGCAGAATCAAACGCCATCCCATCGGGATTCCATAACTTGATGCCCACATATTCCGAAGTATTGTGGGATGCCGTAACCATCACTCCGCAATCGTAATTTCGTGCAGCATGCGCAAGTGTGGGTGTTGTAACAAGTCCAACGCGCACGACATCGCATCCGGCTGACACCATACCGGATATCAGCGCATGCTCGATCATCTCACCTGCAATGCGAGGGTCCCTGCCAATAACAGCACTTTCCTTTGAACTGCCAAGTGCAAGACCTACCTTAAGCGCAAGGTCAACCGTTACCTCTTTGTTTGTAATTCCCCGAATCCCTGATGAACCGAATAATTTCATGAAAATCTCCGTATATCTTATTTTTATGATCTAAGTAATATCATTCATCATTCCACAGTCACACTCTTTGCCAGATTGCGCGGCTTATCGATCGAACACCCGCGCTCAAGTGCAGTATAATATGCAAGCAATTGCAAAACAACCGAAGACAATATGGGGGAGAGCAGATTATGGGATTCCGGCACTCTCAGCACCACATCCACATATTTCTCGATCTCGGTATCATCCTCATCGGCAACTGCGATCACAACTGCATCCCGCGCCTTGACTTCCTTTATGTTGCTCAGCATTTTTTCGTATGTATGTCCTTTTGTGGCGATGGCAACAATGGGAGTCTCATCTGTGATCAATGCAAGAGGACCGTGTTTTAGTTCCCCGGCAGCATACCCTTCGGCATGGATATAGGATATCTCCTTGAGTTTAAGTGCACCTTCCAGTGCGATCGGATAATTCAAATGCCGCCCGATAAAGAAATAATCATTGGAATCGGCAAACTGCTTGGCGCACTCCTGTATTACCGTTTTTTTGTTCAATATCTTCTGAATATCTGCAGGGATCTTTTTGAGTGCAACAAGAAGATTCTTAGAATCCTCTGCACTGATCTTGCCGCGTATTCTTGCAAATTTAAGGGCCAACATGTAAAGTGTGATCAACTGGGTAGTGAAAGATTTAGTTGCAGCAACCCCTATTTCAGGACCTGCACGCGTGTATAAAACACTGTCAATCTCGCGTGTGATCGTGCTTCCAACAACATTTGTGATCGCAATGGCGCGGCAGCCGTATGATCTTGCACCTCTCACTGCCGCAAGAGTATCTGCAGTCTCACCTGATTGTGTGATGGCAATTGTCAGTACCTCACCACATATGACCGGATACCCGTACCTGAATTCCGAACCCGTATCAACATCCGTATGGATGCCTGCCAGTTGTTCGAACAGGTATTTACCAACAAGTCCGGCATTCCATGATGTTCCACATGCAATTATTTCAATTCGAGTCATATGCCGTATCTGTTCATCCGATATATTTAATTCATCCAGAACAACAGCACCTTCCATTTCGGAAATCTTACCTGCGAACGTATCATGCACAGAACTTGCCTGTTCATGTATCTCTTTCAGCATGAAATGTTCATAACCTGCCTTTTCCGCGGCTTCAATATCCCATTCTATTTTTGTAGTTTTTTTGGTGACCGAATTGCCGACAGCATCAAAAAACTCGACATTACCGCCGGCTCGTATCGACACAATCTCATTGTCATCAACGAATACAACATCCTTTGTATGCTTCAAAAATGCAGTTACATCGGATGCCGCAAATATCTCGCCGTCCCCAATACCAATGACAAGCGGACTGTCCTTTCGTGCAACAATCATAACTCCGGGGTCGCTGCTACACAGCGCTGCAATAGCGTATGAACCATCAAGTGAAAGCAATGTATTCTGAACAGCAACCATAAGATCACACATTTTGAACACTCCATCACTGCCACCATATAGATGTGAATGCAACAGATGTGCAATAACCTCTGTATCAGTTTCGGATTTGAATATATATCCTTCTCCGATCAACTTTTCTTTAAGTTCAAGATAATTCTCAATAATACCATTGTGCACCACTGCAACATCCCCAGACATATGTGGATGGGAATTGATGGTGTTCGGCTTTCCATGTGTAGCCCATCTGGTGTGCCCAATACCAATTGTTCCCCCAATGTCTTCCGGAAGTATTGATTCAAGATCAGCGATTTTACCTGTTGATTTGTAGGTTTCTAATGAATCGTTCAAAACACAGATGCCTGCTGAGTCATACCCGCGATATTCAAGTTTTTTTAGAGAATCTATCAATATAGGTGCTGCAGGCTTCTCACCAACATATCCAACAATTCCACACATTTTTCGCACCAATTATATAACAGTAGAATTCGGAGGCAGTTCCCTGTTAATTATATTCCCGGATTCAACATTACAACCGGCACCGATCAAAACACCAGGTTTTACCAAAACCCTGTGACCAATTATAATATCATCTCCTGTGATCACACCCAACCGGTCAGCATGATGCAGTATGCCTATCATCTCAACATTCAGATTTTCTTTTACATCAGTGATAAAATGTGAACCGATCGTGTTGTTGCTTCCAATTACCGAATTTGATATGAACGTGTGCGCCTCGATCCTTGCATCTTTCATTATGATACTGTTCTTGATCTGTGAAAATGGTCCAATAGATGCGTTATTTCCAATGGTGGTAGATGGCAATATCACCACATCGGGACCGATCTCACAATTGTCTCCGATCAACACAGGACCGACAATATAACTGCCTGACCGAATGATGGTATTCTTTCCAATTGACACGTTACCTTTGATTACAGCAGCCTCTTCGATCGTGCCGATTACATTAGATTTATGATCCTGGTCGAGCACAGTGGAATTCGCTTTTAAGAGGTCCCATGAGTGTACGGCATCCAGCCACCTTGACCGTGTTGGCACCATTGTCACTTCCAATCCGCCCTCGATCATCTGCTGAAGTGTGTCTGTTATTGCATATTCACCGCTATCTGATATTTGGGTGTTTTCAATGTACTCGAATATTTTCGGGTTGAACAGATATATTCCGGTATTCACAAGATGACTGATGTCAGCTTTTGGTTTCTCAATAATCTGTTTCACCTGTCTGCCTTCTGCTACAACAACACCATAACCAATTGTGTGTTCCATTTTGAATGTCAGGATGGTTGCATCACCCCCGCGTCCATCAAGAAGGTCGGAAACCGTCTTGGGTTCAATGATATTATCCCCATTCACAACAATAAACTCTTCTCCATCCGGTTCGATCAAATCGCGTGTTTGCTTGACAGCATGTGCTGTCCCCAGTTGCGCCTTTTGTTCGATATAAGTGATATTGACTCCAAAATTCACCCCGTCCTCAAAATAATCCATTATACGCTCTTTTTCATACCCGACAATTAGTATTATGTCCTTAATGTCGTTCTCTGCAAGCGAATATATGGCATGCTCCAAAATAGGTTTGTTCGCAACAGGGAGCATGACCTTTGAGCGCGTAAGTGTTAGTGGTCTGCACCGCAATCCTTCGCCAGCTGCAAGAATAATTGCTTTCATGACATATAGTGGTCTTTTTAAGAATTTATAACTTCCCTTTAATAATTGTATTGCAGGCGAGCAATGCGACTAAAGATGAAACGAAAATTGAAGGTAAAAAATGAAAACGAAAAAAGAAAAGTGATATCGGATGCCAAAAGCATACCGATATTTAATAAACTAACAACAAGAGATTATCTTGAGATTAACATCTCTGCTGTTTCCGGTTTGTACTTCCAGTCCATTGGTAATACCTTTGAGGATTGGTAGTATTTGACCAGTCTTCTGATCTTTGCTTCAGTGGAATGAAGTGAACGCTTGTTGTGTACATCCTTTTTATTCACCATAATGTGTTTCCTGAGTCCAATTGCCTTTACAAGCAGGTTGTACAGGTCTTCCGGCAGATCAGGAGAAACATCGTTCTCTTCCAAAATAGCCGTGATCTTCTTGCCTGTTGCGATCTTTACATCAGGGACACCATATCGGTCTCTCAGGGTCATTCCTATTTCGCTTGTTGAATTGCCCTGTTTCCACATGTCCAGAATAACTGTTGTAATCTCGTCTGCACTCATTGTTGACCATGCAGGCGTTTCTGTTCTAACTGGTTTTGTGGAGCCGGATTTTCCTTTCTTCCGGGTATGCATTTTTGCCATTATATTCCTCCTAGTGATTTGTAATTTCAAATTACAATCTACGTTTAGTTTTGTGTGTTCAAACTGAAATTTAAGATAATGTTTCAATTTAAACGTAATACAATCAAGTTTACAGGAACATATGGGAGTATATTCACTTGATATTATAGTTTTAAATAGTCTACTTAAAATAATAGTCTATTGCGGCGAAGCGCTCTAAATAAACCAACATCAAATATATAGGTTGTGATTGAACGGATGATCACTGCCAGAGCATCAGTTCAATGTCAACACCGCCACTATTAACTCTCCTGTGAATAGATTCGACCTGCACATCACGCAAACTTTGAGCACTTCCAAAGTCACTGTCGTTAATAATACCGGTTACAGTACTGTTGATCTCATCTGACATATCGGTCTTTAATTGAGACGCGATCTGTTCTTGCATGGCATCGATCAATTCCTGTTCAACCATTGACACCATATCGGACAAAATAATGTCCACAGGTATTTCCATATCCAGACCCACGACTGTATTGGCAGTATAATTAAGAAGATATGCCGCGATAACAAGATCGGGATCAAGTGTGTCGGCACTGTCTGGAGTGGATATGATCCCTAACCCGCCATTTTGTGTGCCTTGTTCGATATTGTTGAGTGAATTCAGATGCTCTGATGGGAATATCGAATCCACGATCATCTCTGCTGACCCTTTAGCAGCCGTATTGATACTGTCATTGAATCCATTATGCAATACCGCACGCATCGTCTCGTTTGAAGAGCTTCCAAGCGCATCTGCAAGTACGGAATCATTCACCGTTTCAAAAATATCATTCTTCGATACCACGAAAGTAAACGGAAGTGTTAATTTTGTATTCTGCCTTATCGCATCATGCGGGGGCGTGTCCCCCACAATGATATCGCTTCCAAGCGGAAATCCCGAAACCGGATACCAGTGCGCTTCAAATCGGTAGTTATAGCGCCCTCCGATCTTGCTGTCAAGATATGACTGCATCATTGCAGTGGTAGCGGTCGAATGTTCCTTTGCGATCGGATTCAGATACACCCTGGAGCCGTTATTTTCCATCATCAAATTAAGTGCCATACTCTCTGCCACAATATCCGAAAATGTCCTGTGGTTCTGCTCCTTCCCAAAAAGTGTCTTTACTGGGCCCTGCGTTATGGAATTTGAGGGAATCGATATATTCACGACTGCAAGTGGTGTAATCTCATATTCAAAGTCATCTGCACTGCTGCTAAGCAGAGATTCCAAAAGATGCGTGTCAAATTCCTGTATTGCAGTATATCCGGCAGCATCATACTGGTTGTCAGCCATGATCGCGGGCATCAGCAGTATGGCTGCAATGGATATCATCACAAGGAAGAACATTGCATCGATAGTGGATGAAAATGCCATCCGGTCTGTCAGGATGTTCTTGCTGTTCGCACCCAAGCAGCCCTTGTCGTGTCCAGATTCCTTTTCCATCATATCCATCCTCTTTTTCTCATTTTGACTGTCAAAGTTCCGGCAACCGATTCCGCAGGATTTAATTCAATAACCACGGGAACTGATGCTGCAATTACATCACCGTTTGCTGTGCTTGTGGGTCTTTGCTCGATCGTCCACTGGTGTTTTCCGTCATCAGTTGCGATCTCAACCGAAAACTCGAAATTGCCTGAAAAACCGGAAAACAACATATCACGCATAGTTTCATCACTCGCCGGAGTGTTTATCCGATCGAGCACTGATGCGGAAATGATGCCCGAGCGCGTGGTGTGGAGAATTTCATCAGAGGCAATTGCCTGTGCGATCCTTGAAGCTTCTTCGTAATTCTCAAGAGCGAATGAGTTTTCATCGTATGTCAGGTACGTTTTGGACATGATGGCCGCAAATACCACAAATCCTATTACTAACAGTGCAGTCGCAAATAGATCGTTCTGCGGTTCGAGCACACCGCGCTCGTCATTGATGAACAAGGACATAGTCAAGTTTGTTTACCCCATTGCCAGTATTTATACATATGAACGTTTTTTGGATGTAAACATCCATGCTTGTATTTAACATTACTTCATTTGCGCTCGTTTGTGCCAGGACATCCACGACCGTTGTGTAGTCGCTGACAATAGGATCATCCACTGTGCCGTCATGACCGAACCTGCCTGCAAGTTCACTTTGGAGTGTGCTTTCATTGAATGGCAGAACCCTGAACGTGAGCGGCTTAACTGCATGTATGGACCTGCCGTCACTTGTTGTGGCAGTCATTCTCACATACTCGCCTGAGATGGATGCATTGACATCATAAAAGTCGTTGTCAAAACTGAACCTTTCCATGTCAAATGAATATGTTCGCACAACACCTGCGTCAAAAGTGTCACTCCCCACATTATCCACAGCAGATTTGAAATCCAGTGCGATAACCCCCAGTTCGTTTTCACGCCCCATGTCCTTAAAATCTGCTGCCAGTTGGAATGCAGCGGCGATGATTATTACACTTGCAATTATCATTGCGATTTTGGAAAGAGTGAAATCGATCCAGCCGGACTGGTCGTCAATTATACTTCTTCGAGTTTTTCTCAACTTAAACCACCCTGTCATCCTTTGTTTCATAAACCAGAACAAACACCCGTCCGTGATTGGAATTGTAAACACTTTCAAGCGTCAACCTGTGCGGACCCTCTGAGAGTTCAACCGCACCGTCCATCTCAAAATTTGAAAATGCCGCCTCTGTCTCGTACACCTTGCGTTCGCTGCCGGACTGGAGATAATAATTGCCGATATCGCGCGGCCACGCATCCCCATCTTCCGGCAGCGCGCCAAGTACCACCGTGACGTCATTCGGAATGTCGATGTCAAGTGTTACTACACTGCCAGCCCCGCGCACCGACATTTGTTCGGCATTGGATACAACCTTCGATATCTCGGTCTGTGCCTCATGCGTGCGCGCAGTTGACATCAGATCCAGAACGGACGACGCGATGAGAATTCCAATTATCGCAATGAGTATCGCAGCAACCGTGAACCTCATGGGGAGCGCATCGGCTGCGGTCTCATCAGTTATTAGTGATGTGAGAGATGGTTTCATGGTAAAATGTAAACATTTAAAAAAATGAAAAGGTCAGGATAGTTTCTGGATAACCTCTTCCACACTCAAAAGCGATTGTTCACCCGATTCCATATCTTTGAGCGTGACCTTTCCTGCCTCAAGTTCGCGTTCACCCACGATCACTGTGTAATCGGCAGCAATGTAATTTGCATAGGACATTTGCGCCTTGAAGTTGCGTTTCATAATATCGAGATGGACGGGCGCAACGCGCCGGAGTTCATTGGCAATCTTTATTGCATCGAGACGGGTGGAATCTGTGGAGACCACAACAACCTTTTTTGTTTCATCGGCTTCTACATCACATATTTCCATTATGCGGTCAAACCCAATTCCAAATCCGGTTGACTGGACATCCCCGCCGCCAAACAGTTTGATCAGATTATATGAACCGCCGCCGCATACCTGATTCTGTGCACCCAGTCCTTCGGCATATATCTCAAAGACCATGCCTGTGTAGTAATCAAGCCCTCTGGCGATGCCGAAATCCACATTGTAGTCGATCCCGTGGGCATCAAGAAGTGTGAGCAGTTCTTTGAATGTGTCAAGTTCAGGGATGTTGCCTATGACATCACGGGCTTTTTCGACAGCATCGTTTCCTGTCAGGCAGATGAGTTCAAGAAGATTCCGCCGAAGATCGGCAGGTGCATTGATCTGTTCCAGATAATCATCCAGACCAGTGTCGTCCTTTTTGTCAACAAGCCGCATGATCTGACTCTGTTGTTCGGTTTCCAGTACACTTAATATGTGGCGTATGATACCAAGATGTCCGACATGCAGGTCGCCTTTTATTCCGGCTGAATCAAGCATGTTCGTAGCAAGCGCGATAACCTCTGCATCGGCATCCGACCTGCTGCTGCCAATTACTTCTACACCAAACTGCCAAAATTCCCTGAACCGTCCTTTTTGTGGACGTTCGTACCTGAAACAGTTCTCAAAATAGAACAACTTGAGAGGTTTTTGGGTCGCCTGCATTTCATTTACATACATGCGCATAACAGGTGCGGTCAGTTCGGGACGAAGTGTCATTTCCCTGTCGCCTTTATCTGTAAAATTGTACAGTTCACCGATAATGCCCTCGCCTGATTTGAGGGTGAACAGGTCCAGACTCTCAAAGGTTGGCGTGATGATCTCGCTGTATCCCCAGTTTTTAACCACGCTTCGCATCTTGTTTTCGACATGTCTCCTGCGTGCAGTAACTTCGGGCAAAAAGTCCCTTGTTCCTCTTGGTCTGTTGATTTTCATTTGGGTCGTGTCCTGATGTGTGAATTAGTGATATGATTGGTTGTGAATTTTAATTTAAATTTGGTTAGCTTGTCTGTTGTTTGGTTGGATACTACTTAATAGTGATATATTTTATTGTTTCGATTATGGGGTTTGCGGTGTAATTTCGATATGAAAGAATTTTAAACTACAACAACATTATATTTGCAGGAGATTTAATGATCCGAGAGATTAAAAACCGAACAATTCTTGATGAATTTACGGAAGCTTTTGTTAATGTTGTGGAGAAGCATGTCGAATACATAATTGTATCGGAGTTCGTTGCAATTGCACACGGAAGAAGTCGGGGGACAGAAGACATCGACATGATAATCGAAAGAATTGAAAAAGACGAATTTCTCAAATTGCATAATGATCTGGAAAATGCAGGATTTGAATGCATGCAATCCGCCAGTGGCGAAATAATTTATGACGATTATCTCATAGATAATCTCAGCGTTAGATACATAAAAAAAGGAAACTTTCTCCCTGAAATGGAACTTAAACTTGCAAAGGATGCACTTGATGACTATCAAATCGAAACGAAAAAACAGCTACCACTGACAGGACTTGACTTTTATTTTTCAAGCATAGAGATGAACATCGCCTTCAAGGAACAATTACTCAAAAGCGATAAAGACATTGAGGATGCACAGCACTTAAGAATTATATACTCAGATGCACTGGACGAGAAAATTCTCCCTTCGGTCGAATTAACTCGCACTATATATTTATAAAATATATACTACGAGAAAGAGATCGATAAGATCAAAGCAATGATCAGAGATCGATATTCATGGTGATGAAAAGCAGACAATCTCCTGCCAGATCAAGTGCACAACGAGATCGTACACATGCTGAGCAGGTTGAGAGGTGGGCTAATTTTGTAAAGACACATCCCCGTTCTGTCTGGATCAAGCAGGTAGGACCTCTTGTTGATTCGCAGATAATAATGGCAAACAGGTTCTATGAGAGGCTCTCTAAAACAGAAGGCGGGATGGAGAAAATAAGAAAACTCCGTGGTATTGGGGATAATGTGACCATCTCAAATGATGTTGAATGAAAACAATTTTTTTTGTGTATTATTGAGATGGTTTTCCGATGAATGAGTTTTGTATGGTACAGAATATTTGTAGGACTATTAATGAAATTTCAATAGTCCCGGGCGGATTATCACCATGCAAGATGATTTTAACTGTGATGATCTTGATGAATTTTATGACAGATCTGGATTCATGAAAAGATATATGGGGTCTTTTAAGTGAAAAGTGTTAGATGGTAGTCAAATACATGCCTGTGCATCTACCATTCGACCGTGATGGTTGGCTTATGCCATATCAATACGATTCTATCTCTAACGCACTTTCCGCAGGTATATGAAAATTTTAAACATTTTTCCTGACATCGGTTTTGAATATCCATCACATATTATATTTATACTGTACACACATATGTGCATAGTGAGATGACAATATTCACCCACTCAATGTTGGAGAGAT
>JAUWQD010000073.1 GCA_030611265.1 Methanosarcinaceae archaeon
ATCTCTCCAACATTGAGTGGGTGAATATTGTCATCTCACTATGCACATATGTGTGTACAGTATAAATATAATATGTGATGGATATTCAAAACCGATGTCAGGAAAAATGTTTAAAATTTTCATATACCTGCGGAAAGTGCGATGCAAGTGAACTATTCCTCCCTGCTGCTATGCGGCGAGGAAGGAGTCTTCTGCTTCAAAATACAAGGACACATTTATCACCCAAAAAACCACATAACCCGATATGAACCTACGAGACCAGATGAGCGGCACAATACCCGACCCACTTTTACACCTCACTCCAAAACGTTTCGACATCATCGGGGATGTTGCTGTCATCTCGATCCCGCCTGAACTTGATGATTTCAAGGATGAAATTGCAAAGACGATTGTCTCAAGACTCGGATATTCCCGATGACCAATGCATACAGCCATGTTGGAGTAGTCTGCCGTTTTAGCAAATTATCCATTAACATTATTTTTAAACAGTCTGAAGATGAATTTATTTTTCATCTTGATCTTTTCTAAATGTCCCAATTCAGTTAAGTGTAAAAGATCATTGCGTGCAGTATCATAAGCTACACTATAAGTTGTCATTATTTCATGAATAACAAAATTTTTCTCTGGATTCTTCATGAACTCTTTGAGTATTTCAGATTGACGTAAATTTATATTTTCAATATCTCGAATTAAGACTAGAGCTTCTGAATATTCTTTTTGCTTTTTATTAATATACAGTTCCATATCATGAAGTGCTTCATCAATTGCGTTTAAATTGTAATTAATAAAATACGTAAGATCATTTTCATCCGTTTCAGTGTGGAGATAGGCTAAACCATATTTCTTTTTTGAACGCAAAATAATTCTGGAAACCGCCATATATTCAAATAACCAATATCCTCTTGAGAGTACATACCAGTAAAAAATTGTTCTTGCAGTTCGCCCGTTACCATCATTAAATGGGTGAATATATCCAATCAGAAAATGAAGAATGATTCCTTTGATCAATGGGTGGATAAAATCTCCATCATCGTTGTTCGCAAATTCACAAAATTCATCGATTAGATCCTTTATCATTTTATGGTCGGGGGGAGTATAATATATATTATCATATTTCGAAGGGTCTGCAACAACAATATCATTTGTATCCCTAAAGTTCCCCACATCATGCGCATCTTCGAGTGTATTTTTCGTAATATTTTTTTGCAATTCAAGAATAATTTCTGGTGTTAGAGGATTATCCGTCATTTTAATTATTTTTTGCATGGTCTCATAACCATTAACAATCATCTGTTCAGAATGATTTCTGGGTTTTTTATTCAATTTTAATACTTCTTTTGCAATTTTTCGAGTTGTTGCTGCCCCTTCCAATTGACTTGAGGCAATGGCTTCTTCCATTAATGCACTGACAATATAACGTCTCTTTCCACCTGTGTTAACAAATTCCAAACCTGCTTCTAAGTGACCTGCTCCGCCTTTATCCATAAGATGAAGTTTCTTTAACGCATCATCCAAAAGAAGGTATTTAAATGACCAAACATTAAATTTAAGTGACTTATATTGTTGTGAGCGAAATATCTTTATAATGGCCCAGATGTATTCTGGATTTTCTTCGTTTGGGATATTTTTATAGCGGAGTTTATCCCAATGAATATATTTTCGGTTGCACTTTACAATGAAATCCATGACTGATTTATCGTCTAGTAACTTAAAAACTTCCGAACTATTTTTATTAATAATGTCCTGTAACTCCTTTGGTTTCTCTGGAACTTTCATAGTCAAATGAAGAGCTTACTGGATTATAAACTTTACTACCAATTTGGTAGCTTTTGGTAGTAAATTGGTAGTTTCTTTCCGGCACGTGCTTTACTACCAATTTGGTAGTTTTTGGTAGTAGATTGGTAGTTTTTCATAACAGCACCTTCAGCGTTGAAAATCTAGCACTAAATCCAAAGTTCAATATATTCTCATATATCCTCCTGATACCCCCGATTCTCAACCTGGCCGGTCCGTGGCTGAATGTATAATATATCCCATAAACCAAAAAAATCCCACAAACACAGCCTTTATCACCCAAAAACCCAACATAACCAGACATGAACCTACGAGACCAGATGAGCGGCACAATCCCTGCCCCACTTTTACACCTCACTCCAAAACGTTTCGACATCATCGGGGACATAGCCGTCATCTCGATCCCGCCTGAACTTGACGATTTCAAAAATGAAATCGCAAAGACCATTGTCTCAAAACGCGGGAATGTCAGGACAGTTCTCAATAAAGTGGCTAAACTGGATGGCGAAAAAAGGGTTGGGGGATTTGAGAGACTGCTTGGTTCTGATACAGTGACATTGCACAGGGAATTTGGTTTTGAGTATTGGCTTGATCTCAATAAAGTATTCTTCAACAGCCGCCTTGGATTTGAGAGGAACAGGGTCACAACGCAGGTTCTTCCATCCGAAAATGTGATAATCCCGTTTTGCGGGGTGGGTCCGTTTGTGGTTCCTGCCGCCGCCTCCGGTGCAAAGATTACAGCGATCGAGAAAAACACAGAGGCGTGTAAATGGCTTGCGGAAAATGTCAGGTTGAATGGGGTGGAGTCGAATGTATCTATCATAAATGCGGATGCATCGGACATTGTAAATATTCCTGACATTCATTTTGACAGGGCGATAGTACCAACTCCGTATAGTATGGACTCATATCTTCCGAGCATATTGCCGCTTGTGAAAAAGGGAGGAATGGTGCACTTCTATACGTTCAAGTTGCAATCAGAGGTACAGGGATTGATAGATGAGTATGGGCGTATGGGTCTTGAAACCGTTTTTTATCGCAGGTGTGGTAATGTAGCGCCCAGTGTCAGTAGGTGGGTGTTTGACCTGCTGAAACGATAGGGAAATATGCATGAGTTTTGTCGATATGATGGGTGTCATTAAGGTGACAATTTTATATAATGCAGTCTACCTTAACCCAGTTAACAAATATCAATTACAAGTTACTGATTATTAATTTATCAATTATCAAAGAGATTCACCAATGACCGAGATTCCAATTTTAAATCCAAAACAAGTAGAAGAGCCAAAAATAACAATTGTCTGCTCAACTCTTGACAAAGCAAGCCAGAATATCAAAAACCATCTTTTGTCCATGCGTGAATGGGCACAGATAGGCTGTCCATGCGGTGGTGGTTGTGGCAATGTTTGTTCTATCTATGAGGTCGACAACTTCAGGATCGTTGAGGTCGATAAGTATCATATATTCCAGGATGGGATCGATGAGAAACTGGTCAACTGTGGTCTGCCGACGAAATTGATCATTTTTGCATCAAAACACAAAAGCAAGGACGGGCGTAAACTTTTGACCGCGCATTTTACAGGAAATGTGAAAGATGCAGAATTTGGGGGAAGACCGCAGGAATTTGCAAAAGCGGCACCTCATGCACTGCGGTCGCTTCTTAAGACTATGCAGATACTGGCAAAGAACACTGATTATGACGTGTCTATGGAATCGACTCATCATGGTCCTACCAATCTTGATATTCCGTCCGTGTACGTTGAGATCGGAAGTGATGAACCACAATGGGAGGACTATGTTCCCGGGGAGATCGTTGCAAATGCCATTATGTCTCTTGACCTTGGGGAAGTGCCTGTAGCTCTTGGTTTTGGTGGGGGACACTATGCACCGCTCCAGTCGAAATTATTGTTTGAGACAGAAATTACATTTGGGCACAATTTTCCGAGCTACCAGTTGCCACATATTGATAAAGAAATGATAAAGGTGGCATTTGAGAAGTCCGATGCGGATTTTGTCTATTTTGACCGCAAGTCCATGTCTGCGAGGGAACGTGAGCGCATTGGTAAGATCGTTGAAGAACTTGGGTATGAGGTGTTGCGGGAAGGGGATATAAGAGAGATGAACGGGATTCCGTGGGAATTTTGCAAGCATGTGCGTTCAAAGGCAAATGAGTTCTGTCCGGGTGGGCGTGCAAAACTTACGGATAGCATGAAAAGTGAGATCAAGATGTTGAATTTACCTTGCAGGGAGTGTAATTGTCCCAAGGTCAAAGCTGCCAAGATCGATCGGGAATTGTTGCAGGAAGCCGAAACTGTAGATAAGGGACGTGTCAGGGTATTTTTGGACAGTCGTAATATTGCATATCTTGAGCGTTCAAATGGGACGATCGCTCATGTGATTTTCAGTATCGATGACGAGTGTGCAAGGGCTGTTGTACAGGACCTTACAAATGAATGCATTAAAATACTAAAAGGACAATATGAAATCGAATATATTCCCGATGAGAATATTCTATATATTATTGATAAAAAATTTAACCCTGAGCTTGCTCGTGAATTGGGCGTTCCTTCAGGTCCCATGTTTGGGGAACTTGCAAGTGGGAAGTCAGTCACGGTCAACGAAAATACTATAACACCTGAAATGGTATATCAATCAAACAGGAAAGCGATTACATTAACAAATACGATCAACTTTTAATATTAACAATTTTCACTCTTGGAGGAAAACATTTATGAAATCCATCGTAGAAGAGGCATTGGTACGGTCTGCACAAGAGGGGGGCATTAATTCCAGTGCTCCGGTGTATGAGAATATCGATGCAGAACTTGAAGCAATGCTGCATGAGTTGCAGACGAATATCAAAGTCATAGGATGTGGTGGCGGCGGTTCAAACAGCGTCCAGCGCATGAGAGATGAGGGTATTAGGGGTGCAGAGATCGTTGCTTTAAATACTGATGCTCAGCATCTTTTGCATGTCGAGGCTGATCAGAAGATACTGATCGGCAGGAAAAAGACGAGAGGTCTTGGTGCAGGAAGTCTTCCACAGATCGGGGAAGATGCGGCACTTGAGAGTGTGGACGAACTTAATGCAGTCGTCGCAGATTCTGATATGGTGTTCATCACTGCGGGACTTGGTGGCGGTACAGGAACCGGATCTGCACCGATAGTTGCAGAGGCTGCACGGGATGCAGGCGCATTGACGATTGCAGTCGTCACATTACCTTTTGGAGTTGAGGGACAGGTCAGGCGTACAAACGCCGAGGCAGGTCTTGAGAGGCTGCGGGATGTGGCAGACACAGTTATAGTGGTCCCAAATGACAAGTTGCTTGAGATTGTTCCAAGGTTGCCATTGCAGGCAGCATTCAAGGTATCCGATGAGGTGCTGATGAGGGCGGTCAAAGGTATCACTGAACTTATCACAAAACCCGGTCTTGTGAACCTTGATTTTGCAGATGTCAGGACAGTTATGCAAAATGGCGGTGTTGCTATGATCGGACTTGGAGAGGCAGATGGTGAGGACAAGGCAATTGAGTCTGTTCAAAAAGCACTCAGAAGCCCGCTTCTTGATGTGGATATTTCCGGCGCAACATCGGCTCTTGTAAATGTGGTTGGTGGACCCGACATGACAATTGCAGAAGCAGAGAGCGTTGTGCAGGAAGTGTACAGCCGCATTGATCCTAATGCAAGACTTATCTGGGGAGCACAGGTCGATCCGGAACTGGAACACACAGTGCGCACGATGCTTGTTGTCACAGGTGTGAAGTCCCCACAGATATATGGGCACGGCGGTGCGAAAAACGTAACCCGTAGATATGGTATTGATTTCGTAAAATGAAGAGGCTTTGCCTTTTCATCTTAATCACACTATACTCCGCAGCTCTGCTGCAGTTGGGACAAAACATAGTACTAACTTTTTTGGGTACTTATTAACGTGGATAGCAGAGTTAAAACGAAACAACAAAGCGACGGCACGTCATGCCCCGCAGATCTGCTGCGGTTGGGTGTGCCGTCGCAACGTTTGACTAGAGAAATATCACACAATATTAATATCGGAAATAGTTAATTCTATGGTAAAGTGTCGCTTTGGAGCACCCTTGCAGAAAAAGCTGGATTCACGCAGAACAACTGAAACACGGTTGAAGTTGGTTGCGCATAATATTCGGAGAATAAGGTATCTAGAGATTATGAAAGGGATTAAGCCTCATTGGCTTAAAAAAGGTGATGAGTGAATTTTGTCCCAAGGCCTTTACAGGCAAAACGTATTTATGCGAGTAGTACTATGGTTGTGTGTAATTAGTGCAATACCATAATTGTAAAAGGATAATACTCTAATAAAAGAAATAATATTATGTCAGGAACCGGGAAGAAAAAGAAAAACATACCTGACAAATGCAGATCATGTATGATATGTTATCCAGAACCCAAAAAATACGATGATCCAGATAATAATCGTTAGCAGTTAATCGTTAGCAGTAATAATTACGACAAATAGGTGATACAAATGGGCAAACCAATATTATTAGATTTTACAGCCACATGGTGTGGACCGTGCAGAATGCAGAAACCGATCCTTGAGGAACTTGAAAAGGAATTTGGCGACAAAGTTGAGATCAAGGAAGTGGATGTTGACCAGAATCAGGAACTTGCAGCAAAGTATGGTATTCGTGTAGTTCCAACAATTATCATGGAAAAGGACGGCGTTGAAGCAAGACGTTTCACAGGTGTCACACAGGGCAGTGTCCTTAGCGCAGAGTTTAACAAACTCTTGTGAGACTCCTTTTTTTTATTGTATATACCTTATATATAGTGCGAGTTTAATTCGACAGAAGGGAGATTTTCTCGCGCCTGTTTAGTTGTTCTTGACGTCGAGTTATCAACCCGGCGCAAGCGTCGCATTCCACCACCACTAAGTAACTGCACAAGCATCATTTTATCCTGCTCCTTTTCATAAGAAGTGAATTCATCGTTACCGATACCGAACTCATTGCCATAAATGCGGCTGCGAGTGCAGGTGTTATCAATATCTTGTGTACGAACGGATACAATATGCCGGCAGCGATCGGTATGCCGATGCTGTTGTAACCGAACGCCCATAACAGGTTTTGTTTGATCTTCCGCATAGTAAGTTTGCTCAGGCGAATTGATGAAACTACATCCAAAATGTCGTTCTTGATCAGCACGATCTGTGCGGATTCCATTGCAACATCAGTCCCTGCACCCATCGCGATCCCTATATCCGATTGCATCAGGGCAGGTGCATCGTTAATACCATCACCCACCATTGCCACAACCTTTCCCTCGTCCTGAAGTTTCCTAACCTCGGCTGCCTTATCTTCCGGCAGGACTTCGGACAACACGCGATCGATACCGACCTGCTGTGCGATGGCAGATGCCGTTCTTGCATTATCGCCTGTTATCATGGCAACTTCGATGCCGATATTGTGAAGTTTATCAACGGCTTCCTTTGAGTGTTCCTTGAGCGTATCTGCAACTGCAACAACACCAATGGCTTCGTTATCCAGTGCTATTAACATGGCAGTCTTTCCTGAATGTTCAAGTGTTTCCATGCCTTCGCCAAGTTCCGCGACATCTATGCCGTTGTCAGCCATGAGTTTTCGCGTACCAAGGAATATTCGCTTGCCTTCAAATTCGGCTTCAACACCGTGACCGGCAATAGATCTGAACGAGTCGGCATTTCCAATCTCGATATTACGATCCGTTGCACCGTTGACAATTGCTTCACCAAGCGGGTGTTCAGAACCTTTCTCGGCAATTGCCGCAATTTGCAGTACCTCAGCATCGGAGTGGTGTGATGTTGATATGATGTCTGTGAGTTGAGGTTCGCCTTTTGTAAGTGTGCCGGTCTTGTCGAATACGATCGTGTTGAGTTTGTGTGCCTGCTCCAGAGCCTCGCCGCCTTTTATCAGTATGCCGTTCTCGGCACCTTTGCCCGTACCTACCATGATGGCGGCAGGTGTTGCAAGACCGACCGCGCAAGGACAGGAGATCACAAGCACTGTGATGGAAATGAGAAGTGAGAACAGGAACGGGCTAATTGTGGAGAACGCCGCCGACTGTGCGATCCCGAACATCTCAAAGCCTATAAAGAACCAGAAGAAGAATGCAAGGAGCGATATTACGTGCACGGCAAGTATAAAATGCCCTGCCACGATGTCTGCAATTCGCTGGATGGGTGCTTTGGAGGTCTGGGCATTCTCAACAAGTTCGATAATCTGTGCAAGGGCTGTATCTGCACCAACCTTTGCAGCCCTGAACTTGAAGGAACCCGATTTGTTGATGGTTGCACCAATTATGGTGTCGCCAGGGTTCTTTTCCATAGGAATGCTCTCGCCTGTGATCATTGATTCATCGACAGCCGATGTTCCTTCGGTTACAACACCGTCAACAGGAAGTTTTTCGCCTGGGCGCACTACTACGATGTTGCCGACTGTTACTTCTTCAACAGGCACCTCTCTTTCCTCACCATCAACAAGTATGCGCGCGGTCTTTGCCTGCAATCCCATCAGTTTTCGGATGGCTTCGGATGTCTTGCCTTTGGTCTTTGCTTCAAGGTACCTGCCGAATATGATGAATGTGATGAGCATTACTGCAGTATCATAATACAGATGCTCGTAACCTGGTCCAAGGTCAAGGAACGTCGCTGCAACACTTATTACGTAGGCTGCACCTGTTCCGGTTGCGATCAGGAGGTTCATGTCGGTGACGCCGTGCTTCAATCCCTTATAGGTTCCTGTGAAGAACTGTCTGCCCGGAAAGAGCATTACTATAGTGGTCAGGGCAAAGAGCACGACATGATCTGTTAAGAACGTGGGTACGAACGAAAGCAGATTCGGGAACATCCCGGTCATGCTTCCAAATGTGATGGGGATACCGAATACAACTGCGATTATGAGATTGTTGCGCTGATTTGTGATCTCTTCTTCGCGCGCCTGACGCTCGCGGTCTTCGGCATCTTTTTTATCAGCCTTGAGGGATGCTGTGTATCCTATTCCTTCAATGGCGGCTATCATCTCTGCCGGGGATACCTGCGAAGAATCGTATTCCACCTGCGCTTTTTCAAGTGTGAGATTTACTGTTGCAGAGTCAACACCTTTGAGTTTATTGAGCACACGCTCAATGTTCTGGACACATGCCGAACACGTCATGCCTCCGACGTCAAGTGTAACTTTGTCCTTCACAACGCCGTAACCAATACCAGTGATGGCATCTTCCATCTGTTTGGGAGTGATAAGTGCAGGATCGTAGGTCACTGATGCCTTTTCCATTGGCAGGTTAACAGATGCGGATGCGACCCCGGATTGTTTTCTAAGTATTCTTTCAACGTTGGCAGAACATGATGCACATGTCATGCCAGATACTTTGAATTTGGTTTCGACTGTGGTGTCAGACTCAGGTTGTGCAGTTTCTTCTTCCTCGTCATCTTCGATAGCGATGGGGAATACCTCTGCTTCTTCCGTCTGCTCGGGTTCGGAGGCTGGTTCACTTTCGGCGATCTCCCCCCCAACCTCATATCCGGCATCGACCACTGCCTGTTTTATTGCGTCAAGGTTCGTGACCTCTGCATCAAAGTCTACGGTCGCGTTGCTATCCTCAAGACTTACGTCAACCGACTCGACGCCGTTTACTCCTGATATGGCATCTGTCACTGTTTTGTGACAATGCATACACGTCATTCCATTGACGTCAATTACGGCTTTCATACAACTCCCACACTCCTGTTGAAAGTAATGTGTTGGTAGTATATATTTTTAGTTCAGGTTATGCTTTGTATCCTGCTTCAACAACTGCTGCCTTGATCGCATTGGTATTGGTCTTGCCCTCATCGTAATCTACGGTTGCCTGACCGTCTTTAAGATTTACTTCAACATTGGATACACCGGCTACGCCTGATATCGCATTGGTTACAGTCATCTGGCAGTGTCTGCACGACATTCCTTCTACTTTGATTGTTTCTTGTGTCATTGTTATGGCCTCGCGTATTTATGTTTACAGTTGGTGTATAGTTCGGTTTGTAAGTATATAGCGTTTACGGAGTTGGGGAATAATATGGACATGGCTTGAATTGCATATGACTAAAATTATAAATGGTAGTCAAACTGAAGGATTAAATCTTGAAATTAAACCTTTAAAATATCGTTTATTGAAGTCAAACGTTGCGACGGCACACCCGACCGCAGCAGAGCTGCAGAGTATAGTGATTAAGATAAATGAAAATACAAATTGTTACCAAGAAAGCACCCTTCGGGTGCAAATTTATTGTAGCCACATCTAATCAATTACTACAACCCAATCCGTTATTTTGCCATTAACTTCCACTGTTTCACTTGGAGGCCCTTTCTCATACCAAACAAATTTCATTTTTCCACCA
>JAUWQD010000038.1 GCA_030611265.1 Methanosarcinaceae archaeon
ATTTCTATGCGGGGTTAGATGGGGCTATCCCATATGGCTATATTGTTCGGAGATACTGACTGGATAAATCAGGAATATACTACAAAAAATGCGGGAACGATCTAATTGCTGTCGTCCCGCGATTGAAATATACCTTACTTAATTATTTTAAACCAAATTTATAATCACAATATCTTCTCGCCTGCGTGTTTTCCGAACATTGAGTTGAATATTTCCTCAACATGCATAACTACGGCTGCTTTTGCAGGCAGGTTTGCATTCTTGGAGTGCACCCACTCAACCATATCTTCATAGATTGAACCGGATGTTACAAGTTCCACGCTGCCTTTTATTTGATATGCCTTTTTAGCATAACTGTCGTACGCAACGATTGATATTTTCGGATTCTCTTTGATATTTGCTTCAGTCTTGTTGAAGAAATTATCTGCGATCAATATCGTCTCATCATCCAGTATCTTTAGCAAGCCTACAAGTGCGACATTTGGCACACCGTCTGCACTGACGGTTGCAACAGGTACGGGATTTTGCTTTTCGATCGTTTCTTTAACTTCAAGCGGCATTTTCACCATGTTAATCATATCTCCTATCTGTTTATTGTCTACGTTTTTGACTATTGAAGTTTAATCAAATATGTATTTATAATTAATCCACCACAGTAATTGCGTCCACTCAATTGTTGTTGAAATTGATTTAGTAAAGTATAGCCAAAATCGCAACCTCTGCAAAATTGATATATACAACGAGCATAATTTATAACATGGCACTTCAAAAGAAGTGCTAGTTGTGCACTACAATCATTTCAGGGTGTATTGGAATGGTGGATGAAAAAACTGAATCAGAACCTGTTATTCAATATGTTGATGGTAACTCGTCTATAGAACATGTGCCAATTGACTTTAATATTGTATTCAAAAATCTAATTCGTTCACAATTCAGGCAACGCGACATTTTTGACAGAAAACAAAAAATCCAGGCATTCCTTGCAGTCGGGGCATTTGTTACTTTTGGAATAGGGGATAGCGTTACTGGTGCATTTATGATGAACTCCTGTGGTCTGGGTGCAGAAGCAAACCCAATCATGCGGTATCTGGTTGAGACACAAGGGAGTATCGGATTAATTTTATTCAAATTATGGATCACAATGGCTCTTTTGTCGATCGTTATAGTGATTCAGGACCTATCAAAGGAATCGACTTACTGGACTACAAATGGATTTATAGTCGCATTTGGCATTAGTGGTGTCATGGCAACGATATCGAATTTGATGCGCACATTTTCGTTTGATTTTTTAGGGTATGGTACGCCATCGCCCATATTGGTTATACTGGTGTATTTAATGTTAACTATTGGACTGGTGGCACTTGGCGGTATTGCTGACAAAAAAAGTACAATATAGTTAATGTAAAGCAAAACCTATTAACTATGACCTCGTTAATGTTGCTTTGTAGAGTATTTTATTACTGATTTTAATTAGAATAGAACGAGGTACAAATAATGGTAGTAGAAGATGATTGGGATACGCGGAAGCCCGGAAGTCCGCCTGAGATAAAGATTGAAGGAATTCCACCTATATTAGGTACGATCTTACGGTCAGTTGCAATAATATTTGTAATATTGTTTATCTTTTCGGTAATGTTTGGTTCGATCCTGGTTTCAGTTGGCGCGGGAGAAGTTGGTGTGAAATTCAACCAGTTTGGCGGTGTTGAGTCTGATGAACTTGGCGAAGGGTTGCACGTTGTCATGCCATGGGTAAGCGTTACAAAATATTCAGTCCGAAGTGAAGTATATACCATGAGCGCACAGCCATCAGAAGGCGAGCGTGTAGGTGATGACCAGATTACCGCATTGACCAGCGAAGGATTGATGCTTGGAATGGACATGACGGTCAGGTATCGGCTTATATCGGAAGATGCAAGCGATGTTCACCAGACATTAGGTACAGGATATGCAGAAAAGATCATACGCCCTACAATTAAATCGGTGATAAGGGAAGTTGTATCTAAACACACGGCTATGGAAGTCTATGGTGAGGAGCGGCAACTTGTTGCATCAGAGATGGTAACTATACTGGAAGCCGCACTGTTTGATGATGGCATCATTGTGGAAGAAGTTCTTCTCCGAAATGTCAAATTGCCTGACAGGGTTTCCACTGCAATTGAAGAGAAATTACAGGCTGACCAGGATGCCCAGAGAATGGTCTTTATTAAGCAGAAAGAACAACTTGAAGCCGAGCGAAAGGTTATCGAAGCAACCGGTGTTGCCGATGCAACTGTTATTGCTGCAACCGGTGAGGCTGAAGCACTTCGCATAATCAACCAGGAAATTGCAAAGAACCCGGATCTGATCAGCTACAAGTACATCCAGATGCTTCAGGGTCAGGAAATCCAGACAATGATCGTCCCTACTGATCAGGGATTGATACTGGATGCAAGTTAAGCTGGTAAACGAATAAAAGGTTGACAGCATGACCCGGATACCTGTGGAGCACCCCCGATATGAATCTCTCATGACACGTGAGAGGATTGTTGAAGGGGTGCAAACAGGTATTACCAGCAAGCAGGGTTTGATCGCACAAGGTCGGGGTGAGACTTTTGATTACCTGCTTGGCGAACGCACAACCGCAACCGCTGCATATGCAGAGCGTGCGGCGGTTGCATTACTTCTTCTTGCACAAGACCCCATTATTTCAGTAAATGGCAATGTGGCAGCGCTTGTACCGGATTCAATTGTTGCATTGTCTGATGTAACAGGCGCGCCGCTTGAGATAAATCTATTTCACAGGAGCGAGGCACGCATGCATAAGATCATCGTGCATCTAAAAGCCCATGGCGCATCGAATGTTCTTGGCAAGAAGGGAGATGCACGCCTTGATTTGGATCATGATCGGGCAATCGTGGACGAAGAAGGGATTTACAGTTCAGATGTTGTGCTGGTACCTCTTGAAGATGGGGACCGATGTGGAACACTTGTTAGTATGGGAAAGAATGTCATTACAATTGACTTAAACCCTCTCTCGCGTACATCTCTTTCATCAAATGTATCCATTATTGACAATATCACTCGTGCAATCCCGAATATGGTGCAATTTGCAAAAGAGATGAAAAATAA
Organism: Methanosarcinaceae archaeon; assembly: GCA_030611265.1. Taxonomy (GTDB): domain Archaea; phylum Halobacteriota; class Methanosarcinia; order Methanosarcinales; family Methanosarcinaceae; genus Methanovorans. Next base: position 3,109 of record JAUWQD010000038.1, read on the forward strand.
TAAAATCGAAGAACTGAGATCCATCGTCGATTCATATAATAATGATAAAGTGCTTTCCTCTGCAATGTACGAAATGTCTGAAACGCTAAAGAACATGTCAATTGAGCGTGGTATTGAATGGATCTGATCGATAAGACGCGCAGTTATGTGTCAGAGGTGCTCAAGGATGAGCCAAGTACACACGACATGTCGCATATCGATCGCGTGGAATCTGTTTGTATCAGGATCCATGAACACGAAGGTGGGGACATTAAAGTGCTACGGCTTGCCGCACTTTTACACGACGTTGGTATCGTGAGGGAGCATAATGAAGGCGGCGACCATGCCGAGTATAGTGCAGAGATAGCACGTGAATTCTTATCTCGTACGGGCGCGGATGATAGTTTGGTGGATCATGTGACTTCATGCATACAGACACACCGATTTAGTCGTGGTTTGAAGGCAGAATCCATCGAAGCGCAGATATTGCAAGATGCGGACAGGATCGATGCACTTGGTGCGATCGGGATATTCCGCTCACTTGTTTCTATGGGCGCCCTCCGTGCACTCAAGCAGACGATAGGTACTGTAAAAGAAACATCGATGAATGCGTACACTCAGGACCCCTTTGAGGGTTTTGGCGATTATATGGAAAACAAGCCGTTCAAAATCAAAGATCGGTTGAATACCGATGCTGCAAGAAAGATTGCGGATGAGCGACTTGCGGTGATGCATGCGTATCTTGAGGCGTTGGAAATCGAAACATCCAGGGATCTTAACATACCTCAATAGTAAAGAAAATAAGGAACCGCAAATAAACGCAAATGAACGCAGATACGCTCCGCGTTGGCTTTTTTGGTGTATATGAAAGTACATCGTACTTTCTTATGCTCCAAGTTAATCCGAGCGTTTACGAGGATTTACTTGATTTACGATAGGGGAATGAATAAAACGAAAGAAAGTTGTCAAGTTTTTCGGAGATACTATTAGCGGCAAAAAAGTTAAATACTGTAAACAGTTATAAATGTTATATATCATCTATTATAATGTAATCATCGATTAAATAAAATCGCAGATGAGGGAAACAACAATGAAACTAATTAAGAATATCGCTATTTTAGTAATGGTTACGATTCTGTCATTATCGGTTGCAACCAGTGCTCTTGCAGAGGAAGAACCAGTGCTCATATCGGAAGATTCCCAGCCAGACTTTGAGGGCTGTGAAAACTGTCATTCGGATATTGCAGCGAACTTTGCCACATCGCTGCATTACAACGCCTATGGAATGAAGGGCGAGTATGAACGAGGGGCTGCAGGACACTATGGGATTGATATGGACGTATTCTACGAAGAGGCTAACTGCGCCAGCTGCCATGCCACCACCTGCACAAAGTGCCATCAGGGATATATAGCTGAGATGGGACATGGCGAAGAGACTGTCGAAATAACCATGGATACGTGTGACCCATGTCATCTCAAAAAGCAGACCTCGACCTTTATAGGAGATATGCCATCACACAGTGGCGAGGGACCTCATGCTGACATCCACTATGAGAAAGGACTCACCTGCATGGACTGTCATTCTTTAGAAGAGATCCATGGCGATGGTAACACCTATGCTCACCAGATGCAAGCGGTAACGACAGCGTGTGAGGACTGTCACATAAGTCCTGGAAAAGTGGTAAGGGAGATGAATGTTACACAATACTCACTGGAGATATCTGCACATGAAATCCATAACGGGAAACTCGATTGCGCAGCATGTCATGCCGGATGGTTCACAACATGCGTTGACTGTCATCTGGATACCAGAAAAGCCGCTGGCGGCATAGTGACAGATGAGTTCTATCTGCTTAAAGCGAGCGATGGTCTGATAAAGCCATTCCTCAAGATGTCTACCAGTTATGGTAATGAAACCCACACCGGATATGCAGAGTGGATGCCTCATACGATAACTGCTGATGCAAAGGACTGTGCATTCTGTCATGAGAACAGGGAAGTGCTCTGTGAGGGATTCGAAGGTCAGATGCTTGGAGACGGTGGTTCATTCATACCACAGGATACGATAGACCGGATAATCGGTGCACACATCACACCTACGCCAGAAGACACTGAACCAACAGCTACTGAACCAACGACCACAGAAGGAACGCCCGGTTTTGGGTTCTTAGTTGCCTTTATAGGACTGCTATCGGCAGTACTGCTGTTCAAGCGACACTGATAACCGAATAATTGTGAAAAGGATGTGTGCCTCCACACATCTTTCTTTTCTTTTTTTGTGTGTTACTTGCGCAATTTATTTATAATACTTGTTATATCTCGATGCACAATCCGTATGAATATAATAGGGTATAAATCCTGAAAAACGCTATACAGGCCTTGTTACATTTGTACGGGGTATATCGTGTTGTGACTGCGGGATTGATATTCAGTGCACTTAAATGAATGCTAAAATAGTAAGACAATGCAAATAGGAAATGGGCATGGGTCAAAAGTTGCGACGGCACACCCAACCGCAGCAGAGCTGTGAGGTATAGTGATTAAGATAAAAAAAATGCGCTCACATGATGCCGAAATAAATTCGTACTGGGGTACAATCTGTACCCCCCTTGAAAAATCAAGCCTTGTAGCAAAAATCATCTACGCTAATAATTTGTATTAACAAAACAATTCAATTAAGATCACAGATTTGAGGATAACATGGCTGACATCATAATAAAGAACGGTTACATCCTGACAATGGACCCCGCGCAGGATGACATCAAACGCGGCGTGGTCGTGATAGAGGACGGCATTATTACGCAGGTTTCAGAATCGACAGATGAGACTGCTGATACAGTGATCGATGCAAAAGGCGGGGTTGTGATGCCCGGACTTGTCAACACGCACACACATGCCGGCATGACACTATTCCGTGGGTATGCGGATGACCTGACACTCTCTGACTGGCTGGAAAACCACATCTGGCCGGCTGAGGCACAGTTAACTGACAATGATCTCTATATTGGCACAAAACTTGCATGCCTTGAGATGATACGCTCAGGCACGACTGCGTTTGTGGACATGTATATCCATGTGGACAAGGTCGCGCGTGCGGTTGAGGAATCCGGCATGCGTGCAGCACTTTCATACGGTATGATAGACCTTGGTGATGAGACGCGCGCGGAATCCGAACTCAAGGAAGGCAGACGCTTTGTGAAAGAATGGAACGGGCGCGCAGATGGGCGTATCACGACAATGTATGGTCCGCATGCACCGAACACGTGTTCCCGCGAGTTTCTAATGAAGGTGAAGGAACAGGCAAAGCAGGACAATGCAAAGATCCATATCCATGTCCTTGAGACGGAGGCAGAACTCAACCAGATGAAAGAACAGTTTGGGATGTGTTCTGTGAACATGCTGGATGAGATTGATTTCCTTGACAATGATGTCATTGCAGCGCATTGTGTTTGGCTTTCGGATGGAGATATGGATATCCTGAATGAACGCGGTGTAAATGTATCTCACAATCCTGTGAGCAATATGAAACTGGCATCCGGTATCGCGCCTGTGCCGAAAATGCTTGCACGTGGTGTGAATATTTCACTTGGAACGGATGGATGTGCTTCAAACAATAACCTTAACATGTTCGAAGAAATGAAAACAGCTGCATTGCTGCACAAAGTTGATACATCCGATCCTACAGTATTACCTGCACAGCAGGTGCTTGAGATGGCTACAATTAACGGTGCACGTGCAATGGGTATTAACAGCGGAATGTTGAAAGTTGGATGTATGGCTGATGTGATTATAGTAGATATGGACAAGCCACATTTGACACCAAGATATAATGTAGCATCCCATTTGGTGTATTCTGCATCAGGTGCGGATGTGCGGACTACGATTGTCAATGGAAAGGTATTGATGGACGATTATAAAGTTTTGTCTATGGATAAACAAACCGTGATGGAAAAGGCAAAGGATGCGGCTTCAAATCTTATTTCTCGTGTGAATTGACAGGAATGATGCACGATAATATTTGATACTAATAATATAGATTTGATTATAGAATGAATGGAGATTCAAAAATGAACAATGATGAACTCGTAGAATCCGGAAATATGAAAATTGGATGGGCACGCGACCACATGCCTGTGGTTGCAATTATAAGAGAACAATTCAAGCGTGAAAAACCGTTAAAGGGACACAGAGTCGGAATGGCATTGCATGTTGAGGCAAAGACTGCCGTGCTTGTTGAGACGCTTGCGGCAGGCGGTGCAGAGGTTTCTATTTGCGGATGCAACCCGCTTAGTACACAGGATGATGTCGCACAGGCACTGGATACGCGTGAGAATATCTCATGCTTTGCAAAATATGCATGCACGAACGATGAGTATTACGAAGCCATCGACATGGTGCTGGATTTTGATCCTGATATTACGATAGACGACGGTGCAGACCTTATCTTCAAGATGCACACCGAACGCAAGGAAATGCTTGCCACCATCATTGGTGGTTGCGAAGAGACGACCACCGGTATTCACAGGTTAAAGGCAATGGAGCGCGATGGTGCCCTCAAGATGCCTGTTGTTGCGGTCAATGATGCAATGACAAAGTTCATGTTTGATAACCGATATGGAACAGGACAGTCATCATGGGATGGAATCAACAGGACAACGAATTTGCTTGTTGCAGGTAAGAATGTAGTAATTGCGGGATATGGTTGGTGTGGCAAGGGTGCTGCCATGCGTGCAGTAGGACTTGGTGCTAATGTAATTGTTACTGAGATCGATCCTATACGTGCGCTGGAAGCGCGTATGGATGGTAATGAACCCATGACAATGAAAGAGGCTGCAAAGATCGGTGATATATTTGTTACCACTACCGGAAACCGTGATATTTTGACAAAAGAGCATTTTGAAGTCATGAAAGATGGTGCAATTCTTGCAAATTCAGGTCATTTCAATGTTGAGATCAATCTTGAAGATCTTACCGCAATGGCAAAATCGATCAAAACTGTCAGGAACAATATCAAGGAATATGATCTTGGGGACAGGCGTATCAATGTCATTGCGGATGGAAGACTCGTAAACCTTGCAGCAGGTGATGGACATCCTGCTGAGGTCATGGATATGAGTTTTGCGAATCAGGCACTTTGTGTACGTTATATTTCAGAGAATAAGCTGGTAAATGGTGTACATGCGGTTCCGAATGATCTTGATATGTACGTCGCGAAGTTGAAACTTGAGTCAATGGGCATCGAGATAGATGAGCTGTCAGATGAACAATCTAAATATATGGCTGGGTGGGAATGCGGGACATAACCGCAACCCGCATACATTTTCAAACACTTATCAGTTCAACTTTGTAAAAAGTAGAAATAATAATATATAAGTGTTTTGAACAAATACTTTTTTAAACGTTGAATTCTAATCATTAATCAATGTGTATATGGGACTATTGCAAAAAAGTAACTGGGTAAAGTGCGGCACTCAAAATGTATATATATGATATTATCGTTATGACAGCGCTAAGACTAAACTGGCATGATCGTACAATATGTTGAAAACTGTTCATTACCAATACAATGGGCTCGTAGCTCAGTCAGGCAGAGCGTCTGGCTTTTAACCAGACGGCCTAGGGTTCAAATCCCTACGAGCCCGCTCAATCTAACATATTAAATCAGGATCAACGGCGAATTTCAGGCATAATTCTTCATAAAATTGCCACCGTATTCATCTGGACATTTTACAGGGAGGAGAAAAATTGAGAAAATTCAGCTTGCTCGACCACAATTCAGTCCCAAAACATGAAATCATGCAAGAGGATGAGGTTAGATCAGTATTAGGGAACTACCAGATAGAAAAAGAGCAATTACCAAAATTAAAAGAATCAGATCCTGTCACAAAGGAACTTGGTGCGGAAGTTGGTGATGTTGTTAAAATCACAAGGATAAGCCAAACCGCAGGCGAATCACTTTATTATAGACTCGTAATTGAGTAACAAAGGGGAGTTGGCAAATTTTTAGGTGTTGTTACCTATTTTATACCAATTAAGTATGAGCATACTTTTTAAGTATGCTTTTTCGTTTTGACATTTCAATTAACCAATAAATCATAATATAAATTCAAAGAAGGTGCAATCATTACGTTAGATATCAGTGTTTTGTCAGAAGCTTATTTTACCCGAGATAAGATTGTAAAGCATCACATAGACTCCTATAACAAGTTTTTGGATTCAGGGCTGCAAAAGATTGTTGATGAGCAATCTACTATTGAGACCGACATAGAGGATATCTATGTTAAACTTGGGAAGATAAGGGTTGAGAATCCAATTGTCAAGGAAGCAGATGGTGCAATTGAAAATTTGTATCCGAATGAGGCACGACTCCGTAATCTATCCTATTCTGCTCCATTGTATCTTGAGATGAGTGTGGTAAATGGCGATATCGAGTCAGAACCTGTTGAGGCAAGAATAGGTCAACTGCCAGTGATGATCAAATCCCGTATCTGTAACCTGGCAGGGTTTTCTGATGAGGAAATGGTCAAGTACGGCGAAGACCCACTCGACCCGGGAGGATATTTCATTGTCAATGGTACTGAGCGCGTGGTCATGACATTGGAGGACCTTGCTCCGAATAAGATCCTGGCTGAGATAGGTGTACGTTATGGCGACAATATCGAAGTTGCAAAAGTATTTTCACAAAGGCGCGGATATCGTGCACTTGTAGTTGTGGAGAGGGGGAGAAAATCAATTCTGGAAGTGTCATTCCCGTCAATATCGGGACGTATTAATTTCATAACACTTATGCGTGCGCTTGCTATCGAAACTGATGAAGATATAGTAAATGTGGTGTCAACTGACCCCGAAATCATGAAGTTCATGTTTGAAAACCTTGAGGAAGCAGAAGTATTTACTAACGAAGAAGCGATCGAGAAGATCGGCGGGCGCGTGGCATCCGGACAGGCAAAGGAGTATCAGGTCAAACGTGCAAACTACGTTATTGACAGATATCTACTTCCGCATCTTGGGAATGAACCTGAAGACCGGATCGCAAAAGCACATTTCATTGGCCGAATGGCTGAATCTTGCTTTGAACTTGCACTGTCCAGACGTAAGGGCGATGACAAGGATCATTATTCCAACAAACGCTTAAAACTTACAGGTGACCTGATGGAAGATCTGTTCAGGGTTGCATTCAACCGTCTCACACGTGATGTGAAATACCAGCTTGAACGTGCGAACATGCGAAACCGTGAGTTGAATGTTGTAACTCTTGTGCGTGCAGATGTGTTGACTGACAGATTGCAGCATCCACTTGCCACAGGTAATTGGGTTGGCGGCAGGACCGGTGTATCACAACTTCTTGACCGCACTGACTACATATCAACACTGTCACACCTAAGACGTGTGATATCACCATTGTCAAGAGCACAACCTCACTTCGAGGCGCGTGATCTGCACCCTACACAGTGGGGACGTTTGTGTCCATCCGAGACACCAGAAGGTCCGAATTGTGGGTTGGTGAAAAACTTTGCACAGATGGTAGAATTATCAACCGGTACAGATGACCTGGATACGATCAAGAATGTCTTGTACAACTTAGATGTTGCTCCGATCATTTTGCATGTGCCTGAAAAACCAGTAGTGGAATATGAGGAGAGGCCCGATGATTACACTGATGAACTGGATTCTGATGAAAATAAAAATGTGACAAAGTATGAGGATGAACCAGTGCCAATAGGAAGCGGTAGTGAAAGCGTTGATGAGGTCGTGGATGCAATTCTAGGTGAAACTGCAGATGATTCTACAGGGGGCGATGCCTTATGAATGAAGCAAAAATATTTTTGAACGGAGAACTTGTTGGAACTCATGGTAACCCTGTTGAACTTGTGGCAGATATCAGGAAACAGAGGCGTGAAGGAGTATTGCCGATCCAGATCAATGTCACATTATATGAAGAGACACATGAAGTTATCATAAATTCAGACATAGGGCGGGCACGCAGGCCACTTATTATTGTTGAGAATGGTGTGCCGCTTGTTACGGAGCAACATATTGAGCAACTTAAGATTGGCGAAATTGTGTATGATGATCTGATAAATGAAGGATTGGTCGAGTTCATTGATGCCGAAGAAGAAGAAAATGTATATGTTGGACTGTATGAGGAAGACCTAACCACAGATCATACCCACATGGAATTAAATCCATCAATGATACTTGGTATCTGCACCGGAATGGTTCCATATCCGGAACACAATGCGTCCCCAAGAAATACGATGGGTGCGGCAATGGTCAAACAGTGTATTGGTGTATCTACTGCAAATACCAAACTAAGGCCGGATACCCGTGCACATGTATTGCATTATCCACAAAGAGCGCTTACTCGTACACAGGCAAGTGAATCAATACACTTTGATGACAGGCCTGCAGGTCAGAACTTTGTAGTGGCTGTTTTGTCTTATGAAGGGCATAATATTGAGGATGCACTTGTATTTAATAAAGGTTCAATTGAAAGAGGACTTGGCAGAAGTCATTTCATAAGAACATTTGAGGGTGAGGAACGAAGATATCCTGGTGGTCAGGAAGATAAGTTCGAGATACCTGATTCAGAATTCAGGGGCGCACGTACTGCAGATGCATATGCGAACCTTGACAGTGACGGGCTTGTAAACCCTGAGACGGTTGTCGGTCCAAATGCCGTACTTATCGGGAAGACAAGTCCACCCCGTTTCCTTGAGGAACAGTCAGATTTCGGTATTACTGTGGAGCAGCGAAGAGAGAGTGCAATTACCATGCGCTCAAACGAGAAAGGAATCGTTGATACAGTCATTCTTACAGAATCAATAAACGGTACACGTCTTGCAAAGGTCAAGATACGTGACGAGAGAATTCCTGAAATTGGTGATAAGTTTGCATCAAGACACGGGCAGAAAGGTGTTATCGGACTTATTGTTCCATATCAGGACATGCCGTTCACAGAGCAGGGAATGGTTCCTGACCTTGTGATCAATCCACACGCTATCCCATCCCGTATGACAGTGGGACACGTTTTGGAGATGATCGGTGGTAAAGTCGGTTCAATGGAAGGAAGACGCATCAATGCGACTGCATTCTCCGGTGAGAAGGAGGACGATCTTCGTTCTGCACTTGTGACACATGGATTTGCCCATACCGGAAAAGAAGTATTATTCGATGGTGTGACTGGAAAGAAGATCCAGTCAGATGTGTTCGTAGGTGTTATCCTGTACCAGAAATTGCACCACATGGTCGCATCAAAGATACATGCAAGATCACGCGGTCCTGTTCAGGTGCTGACGCGCCAGCCAACAGAAGGTAGGGCACGAGAAGGCGGTCTGCGATTTGGTGAGATGGAGCGAGATGTGCTTATCGGACACGGTGCTGCAATGACCTTGAAGGAACGATTGCTTGATGAATCTGATAAAGTTGTCGAACTTGTTTGCGGAACTTGTGGAATGATCGCTACGTTCGATAGGAAACGAAACGTAAGGTACTGTTCAAACTGCGGTTCAGAGACTGGCATTCATCCGGTGGAAATGAGTTATGCATTCAAGTTGCTGCTTGATGAGATCAAATCGCTTGGAGTTGCACCGAGACTTAGCCTTGAAGACGCAGTGTAGGTGATTCAAAATGGATACTAAAATACCCTCAATACCAAAACGAATTGGTGCAATCAAATTTGGTTTGATATCACCGCGAGAATTCAGGAAAATGAGTGTTACAGCGGTCATAACTGCTGACACATACGATGATGACGGATACCCGATCGATATGGGACTCATGGATCTGCGACTCGGTGTTATTGATCCCGGTCTGAAATGTAAGACCTGTTCAGGCCGTGCCGGCGAGTGCCCGGGGCATTTTGGCCACATTGAACTTGTCGCACCTGTGATCCATGTTGGATTTAATAAGATGATCAGGAAGACACTGCGTGCAATATGTCCAAAATGTAGTCGTCTGACATTAGATCCTGCAAAGAAAGCAGGATATCTTGAACAACTTGCCAAATTAAAGGAAATGGGGCATCTTCCTGATTCACTCATCAATGATGTGTTCAAAGAGGCTGCAAAGGCTAAAACTTGCCCGTACTGTAATGATGCGGATGGCAAACCTAGAAAAAAGACGGTGATTAAGTTCGAAAAGCCGGTTGAGTATATAGAGGATGGGGAAAAACTCACCCCAACCGAGATACGAGATAGGTTTGAGAATATTCCTGATGAGGACGTGCGTGTATTCGGAATGGATCCTGAGAACGCAAGACCGGAATGGATGATCTTGACCGTTCTTCCTGTGCCGCCTGTGACGGTCCGCCCGTCAATTACACTTGAATCAGGTCAGCGCAGTGAAGATGACCTGACACACAAATTGGTAGATATAATACGCATCAACCAGCGTTTCCAGGAGAACCGTGAAGCAGGTGCACCACAGTTGATCATTGAGGATCTGTGGGAACTGCTGCAGTATCATGTTACTACTTTCTTTGATAATGAAGTGTCAGGTGTGCCACCTGCAAGACACAGGTCCGGCAGACCGCTCAAGACACTTTCCCAGAGATTGAAAGGCAAGGAAGGAAGGTTTAGGGGAAGTCTATCCGGTAAGCGTGTCAATTTCTCAGCGCGTACTGTCGTGTCACCTGATCCAAACCTGAGTATCAATGAAGTGGGAGTACCACTCCAGATCGCAAAACAGATGACAATTCCTGTGCGTATTATAGAACGAAATGTCGATCTTATGCGAATGTATGTTAATCGTGGAAGGGCAAATCACCCTGGTGCGAATTATGTGATACGTGAAGATGGTCGTCGCATTAAAGTTACTGATCTGAACCATGAGGAACTTGCTGAAAAGATCGAACCTGGGTGGACTGTTGAGAGACAATTGATCGATGGCGACATTGTATTGTTCAACAGGCAGCCTTCACTCCACAAAATGAGTATCATGGCACATCAAATAAAAGTGCTGCCAAACAAGACATTCCGATTGAATCCTTGTGTATGTCCGCCATACAATGCTGATTTTGACGGTGATGAGATGAATATGCATGTGCTCCAGACCGAAGAGTCAAGGGCAGAAGCAAAGATATTGATGCAAGTGCAGGAAAATATCCTTTCACCTCGTTTCGGTGGTCCGATCATAGGTGGAATACATGACCACATATCAGGTATGTTCCTTCTTACAAGGAATGAGAATTTCATTTCAAAGAACGGTGCCTTGGAACTGCTTCGCAAGGCAGATATCAGGGAATTGCCGGAACCTGCAGGACATACTGACGATGGAGAACCATATTGGAACGGTAAACAGATCTTCAGTCAGATCGTTCCAAGAGGACTTGAACTTGAATTCCCTGCAAAAGTATGTTTCCAGTGTGAGACCTGTAAGAAAGGCGATTGTGAAAATGATGCATATGTTGTGATCAAGGATGGGGAATTGATCAAAGGTACAATTGACGAGAATGCTATTGGTGCTTTTAAGGGACTTGTTCTTGACAAGGTGGTCAAGGAATACGGCACTACAATAGGTGCAAAATTCATTGATGATGTGACACGTCTTGCAATTCGTGGAGTCATGCGAACGGGGCTTAGTTTCGGAATTGCTGATGAGGATGTGCCAAATGAAGCAAAGATCGAGATATTCGATACTCTGGTAAAAGCCGAAGAAGAGGTGCATGATCTGATCAAGGCATATGAAGCAAAGGAACTTGAAGCATTGCCCGGTCGAACTCTTGCAGAGACCATCGAGATGCTTATTATGCAAAAACTTGGTAAAGCACGAGACAATGCCGGTCAGATAGCAGGAAACCATCTTGGATTGGAGAATTCTGCTGTTATTATGGCTAAATCCGGCGCGAGAGGTTCAATGTTGAACCTGACCCAGATGGCAGCATGTGTTGGCCAGCAAGCGGTTCGTGGAGAGCGTATCAGGAGGGGATATTCCCAAAGGACACTCCCGCACTTCAAAAAAGGCGATCTTGCTGCAGATGCGCATGGTTTTGTCAAAGCAAGTTACAAGAGCGGACTTAATCCAACTGAATATTTCTTCCATGCAATCGGAGGCCGTGAAGGTCTTGTGGATACTGCGGTACGTACTTCACAGTCAGGATACTTGCAGAGGAGACTTGTGAATGCATTGCAGGATCTGGAAGTACAGTATGACGGTTCAGTGCGTGAAACGCGAGGTGTTGTTGTGCAATTCAAATACGGAGAGGATGGAATTGACTCTACCAAGAGTGATTATAGTAAACCCGAGGCTGTGCATCGTATCGTTCGCGCGGTCACAGGTAAGGAGGTGGAGTGAATGGCTATAAGTGAAGCGACAATTGAGTCGATGACAAAGAATCTGGCACTTCCAAATAACATTTTAAATACACTTCGAGAAGATGGATTGAAGGTAGGCGTTTCAAAGAAAGAGATGGAAGAGATCATCGAGCGTATTATGGAGAGTTATGAATACGCATGTGTTGAACCTTGTGAAGCTGTAGGTGTTGTTTCTGCACAGTCGATAGGTGAACCGGGCACGCAGATGACGATGCGTACTTTCCACTATGCAGGTGTGGCCGAGATCAACGTTACTCTTGGTCTGCCACGATTGATCGAGATCGTTGATGCAAGAAAATCACCGAGTACTCCTATGATGACTGTTGCACTTGCTGAAGGATATTCAACAGACCGTGATAAAGCTAGAGCTGTTGCATGGGAAATTGAAGCAACACATGTCGAGCATCTGGCAGATGTTACAACTGATCTGGCAAATATGCAACTTATCATTGACCTGAATGGGAAAGTACTCGCACAGAGAAATATGGATATTGATGATATTGCAGAAAAGCTCCGTGATGGACTTGGTGTGTCAATCACCAGTCCGGATGTTGTGGAAAACCAACTTATCATCACGCCTGATGCTCCTTCATATCGTGGACTTTTGCAGCTTGCAAAGAACATACACACTATTATCCTCAAAGGAATAGAAGGCATCAAGCGAGTAGTTATTCGAAAAGATGGAGATGAGTACACACTTTATACTGAAGGGTCTGCATTGAAAGATGTTCTTCAGATAGAAGGTATTGCTGCCACAAGGACCTATACTAATAATATTGTTGAGACAAACGATGTGTTCGGCATTGAAGCTGCACGCAACTCTATCATTAAAGAAGCCATAGATACCCTAAACGAGCAGGGTCTTACTGTCGATATCCGACACATTATGCTTGTTGCGGATATCATGACCTGTGATGGAGAAGTTAAACAGATCGGACGTCATGGTATTTCCGGTGAGAAAGCGAGTGTGTTTGCACGTGCTGCATTCGAAGTTACTGTTAACCACCTTCTTGATGCCGGAATGCGTGGAAATGTGGATGAACTCAACGGTGTGACCGAGAACATCATTGTCGGACAGCCGATCAAGTTGGGTACAGGAGATGTTCACCTGATCGCCAAACGAAATGGTGACTGAATATCAGTGTGATAAGGCCGGACTAACATAGTTCTGTCAACCAGAAAGTAGATATAATGAATCAGATATTACAATACAAATCTTAATTGATACTATATAATGAGATGATTACTATGGATATTAATATCGATAAAGCGCTTATCAAAGTTATCAGAACGGGTTCGGTCATTATTGGATCGAACCGTACAATTGATGCAGCAGTAAGTTCCGATGCAAAAATGGTTGTGCTCGCTGCGAACTGCCCGGAAGATGTAAGATCAAAGATCGAATCTACAAATGTGCCTGTGTTGAACTATTCCGGTACAAGCGTAGAACTTGGACCTGCATGTGGTAAACCATTCACGATCGCTGCAATGGCGATTATTGATGCTGGTGAGTCTGATATATTAGCAGCGGCGTAAGGAGTTGCGTTATTTGACCGAGATCAAACTTTCAACGGATGGAATAAGGTATATAGCGCTGTTTGAAAGTACGACAGGTGCAGGTATTAAGGATTGCATTGTTGAAGATGACAGGATCATATATGTTGTGAAAACCGGTGAAATGGGTGCAGCCATTGGTAAAAATGGCGACCACATTAACCGTGTCAAGAAATCTGTTGACAAACATGTTGAACTTGTTGAGTATTCAGATGATCCTGAAAAGTTCATCAATAATGTTATTGGTTCCGCATCTGTCAAGTCTGTGGATCTGGTCTCAAAACAAGACAAGCGATTGGCTTATGTAGATGTATCTGATAATGATAAGGGGCTTGCCATCGGACGTGAAGGAAAGAATATAGAAAAAGTAAAAATGCTTATGCAGCGCCATCATGATATTGATGATGTCATTATACAATAGAGATCAAAGCCAAATGAAAACTTACAATTTACACTCATATATTTAAGAACAATAATTGGAGGACGTAAAATATGCCAAACGGGAAATATGCAGCTCACACACTTCAGCAGAACCGAAAGGATGCAAGATGGAAAGACTCACGCTACAACAGGCGTGCCCTTGGATTGGATGTGAAATCAGATCCACTCGCCGGCGCACCACAGGGTCGCGGAATTGTGCTTGAGAAGGTTGGAGTTGAAGCAAAACAGCCAAACTCAGCAATCAGGAAATGTGTCAGAATACAATTGATCAAAAATGGTCGTCAGGCTACCGCTTTCTGTCCAGGGGACGGTGCAATCAATTTTATCGATGAGCACGATGAAGTGACAGTTGAGCGAATAGGTGGTCGTATGGGTGGTGCAATGGGTGATATCCCGGGTGTTCGATTCAAAGTTACTGCGGTCAACAATGTAAGTTTGAGAGAGATGGTCATCGGCCGTAAAGAAAAGCCAAGGAGATAATATGTCTAAATTATTCAGTAAATGGGATCTCTCAGAGGTCGAGGTGACTGATCAGGGTATTCAGAGATATGTAAATCTTGACCCTGTGGTTTTACCGCACACAAGTGGAAAGCATGCAAAACAGCAGTTTAACAAGTCCGACCTTTCAATCGTGGAACGATTGATAAACAATGTGATGCGCGATGGTCGCAACACAGGTAAGAAGCAACTTGCAATGCGTGTTGTGGATGATGCTTTTGATATCATTAATGACAGGACAAAAAAGAACCCTGTACAGGTATTGGTTGAGGCTATTTCTCATGCAGGTCCAAGAGAGGAAGTTGTCAGGCTTAAATACGGTGGAATATCTGTGCCAAAAGCAGTTGATACTGCACCACAGCGCCGTGTAGATTCAGCGCTTAGGCACATATCAATGGGTGCGAACCAGTCTGCATTCAAGTCAAAAAGATCATTTGCAGAATGTCTTGCATCGGAACTGATCGCAGCATCAAAGCGTGATGCAAAGTGTTTCTCGATCAACCGCAAAGATGGAAAGGAAAGAGTTGCAAAGGCAGCGCGTTAATGCGTTTGTCTTTTTTATGTAGAATCAATTTACGTAGGTAGTAAGTATGGGACGAAGGAAGAAAATGGTTGAGCGTGTGACAGCGCTTATGAGCAATCCGGAAATGATCCGGAATATCGGTATTGTTGCACATATCGATCACGGTAAAACAACTTTATCGGACAATCTGTTGGCAGGCGCAGGGATGATATCCAAGGAACTTGCAGGCAGACAGTTGTTCATGGATTCTGATGAGGAAGAACAGGAACGTGGAATTACCATCGATTCGGCAAATGTGTCAATGGTTCACGAGTATGATGGCAAGGAGTACCTGATCAACTTGATCGATACACCCGGACACGTTGATTTTGGCGGTGACGTTACACGTGCAATGCGCGCGGTTGACGGTGCAGTTGTTGTCATCGATGCTGTTGAGGGTACAATGCCACAGACCGAGACGGTTCTGAGGCAGGCATTGAAGGAACACGTCCAGCCAGTTCTGTTTATTAACAAGGTTGATCGGCTTATCAATGAGTTGCAGGTCGATGCACAGGAGATGCAGATCAGACTTGGTAAATTGATCGATCACGTTAACAAACTAATCAAGGGTATGAATGAAGAGCGCTACAAGGCAGGCTGCAGGGTTGATGCGGCAAATGGTACTGTTGCGTTTGGTTCAGCATTGTACAACTGGGCGATCAGTGTACCTATGATGCAAAGAACAGGTGTATCGTTTGGTGAGGTTTTCGATTATTGCCGTGCTGAGGATATGAAAGCACTTGCTGAGAAATGTCCACTCCATGAGGCAGTTAATGATATGGTCATCCGTTTCCTTCCAAGTCCCATTCAGGCACAGGAAGGAAGGGTAAATGCCATCTGGCATGGTGATATGGATAGCGAGATCGGTAAGTCAATGGCTACTGCAAATGCTGATGGAGATGTTGCATTTATGGTCACTGATATTACAATGGACCCACATGCAGGGGAAGTTGCAACAGGTAGACTGTTTAGTGGATCACTTTCAAGGGGTACGGAAGTTTATGTATCCGGTGCACCCAGGCAGAACAGGATTCAGCAGGTTGGTATTTTCATGGGTCCGGAAAGACTTGAAGTTGACGAGATCCCTGCAGGAAACATTGCTGCTGTGACCGGACTTAAGGATGCTATCGTTGGTTCTACAGTTACTACACTTGAAGACATGCAATCATTTGAGAGCATTACTCATGCAAGTGAACCTGTTGTGACTGTTGCTGTCGAAGCAAAGCACATGAAGGATCTGCCAAAATTGGTAGAGGTATTAAGACAGGTTGCAAAGGAAGATCCTACACTTAAGATTACTCTTGATGAAGAAACCGGCGAGCACTTGCTGGCAGGTATGGGTGAATTGCACCTTGAAGTCATTGCTCACAGGATAGAGCGTGATAAGGGTGTTGAGATCAGTACAACTCCGCCACTTGTTGTATATCGTGAGACGATAACCGGACACGCAGGTCCTGTTGAAGGTAAATCACCAAACAGGCACAACAGATTCTATATTGTTGTTGAGCCACTTGCACCGGAAGTTGTTGCCCTTATCAAGAGCGGTGAGATTTCAATGAGGATGCCGGAAGTCGAGCGCCGTGAGAAATTAATGGCAGTCGGTCTGACCAAAGAGGAAGCAAAAGGTATTGCTGACATATTTGAGAGTAACATATATCTCAATATGACAAAAGGTATCCAGTATCTGAATGAGACCATGGAGCTTGTTTTGGAAGGATTTGAGGAAGTCATGAAGGCAGGACCTCTTTCAAGAGAACCATGCATGGGTATCAAAGTATCACTTATGGATGCTAAACTTCACGAAGATGCAGTACACCGAGGTCCGGCACAGGTTATTCCGGCATCAAGGCAGGCAATACAGGCTGCTATGCTGATGGCAGATGATACAATGTTCGAACCATACCAGAAAGTATTCATTCAGGTTCCAATGGACAATATGGGCGGTGCGACAAAGGAGATCCAGGGTCGCAGAGGTGTTATCGCTAATATGACCTCCGAGGGTGATATGACTATCATCGAATCCAAAGCACCTGTTTCAGAGTTGTTTGGATTTGCCGGTGATATCAGATCAGCAACCGAAGGTCGTGCAATGTGGAGCACGGAATTTGCAGGATTTGAACCATTGCCAAAGAATTTGGTAACAGAGGTTGTATCCGGTATTCGTGAGAGGAAAGGATTGAAAGCACAATTACCACAACCATCAGATTTCATGAGCATGTAAGACGGAATGTTTCCGTCTTATTGCTCTTTATTTCGTTTAAGTCTATCGGAAAGGTTTAAACGTGTAAACGACTATTAGGGTCAAAACATGTTAATTTGATTGAAATATACTAATTATAGGAGGATTTAATTATGGCTGAGAAACCACATATGAATTTAGCAGTCATCGGTCACATTGATCACGGTAAGTCAACACTTGTCGGTAGGTTAATGTTCGAGACTGGTGCAGTACCTGCACACCTTATCGAGAAATATAAGGAAGAAGCAAGAGAGAAAGGAAAAGAATCTTTCGCATTCGCATGGGTCATGGATACACTCAAGGAAGAGCGAGAAAGAGGTATCACAATTGATATCGCACACAAGAGATTCGATACTGACAAATATTACTTTACGGTCGTAGACTGTCCCGGACACCGTGACTTTGTCAAGAATATGATCACAGGTGCATCACAGGCAGACGCAGCGATCCTTGTAGTTGCAGCACCTGATGGTGTAATGGACCAGACAAAGGAGCACGTTTTCCTTTCAAGAACACTGGGTATCAACCAGTTGATCATTGCGATCAACAAGATGGATGCAGCAGATTACAGCGAAGACAGGTACAATAAGGTTAAAGAGGATGTATCCCAGCTTCTCGGTATGGTAGGATTCAAGGCATCAGAGATCCCATTTATCCCAACATCTGCGTTTGAGGGTGACAATATCTCAAAATCAAGTGAAAACACACCATGGTACAAAGGACCATGCATCTTAGAAGCACTTGATCTGCTCACAGAGCCGGAAAAACCTGACAAACTTCCACTCAGGATCCCTGTTCAGGATGCATACACAATTTCCGGTATCGGAACTGTACCAGTCGGTAGAGTTGAGACAGGTGTCATGAAGAAAGGCGAAAATGTTACATTCATGCCAAGTGGCGCAACCGGTGAAGTAAAATCCATTGAGATGCACCATGAAGAGCAGGATCAGGCAGTACCCGGTGATAACATCGGATGGAATGTAAGAGGTATTGGTAAAGCCGATGTGAGAAGAGGAGATGTTTGTGGACCAGCAAGCAACCCGCCATCAGTCGCTGATGAATTTACCGGCCAGATCGTTGTATTGCAACATCCGTCTGCGATCACAGTTGGATACACCCCTGTGTTCCACTGCCACACAGCACAGACTGCAGGAACTTTCATGTCACTTGACAAGAAACTTGATCCAAAGTCAGGTGAAGTCAAGGAAGAGAACCCAACTTACATTAAGGCTGGCGATGCAGCAATTATCACTGTCAAACCAACAAGACCAATGGTAATTGAACCGATTAAGGATATCCCTCAACTCGGCAGATTCGCTGTCCGTGATATGGGTATGACCATTGCTGCCGGTATGTGCATGAGTGTCAAACAGAAATAAACACTTCCCTTTTATTTTTTGGAGAAAAAATGTCACAGAAAGCAAGAATACGATTATCCGGGATAAGTCCCACAAACCTTGATGGTGTTTGCAATCAGGTTAGAGCGATTGCAGAAAGAACTGGCGTGAGTATAGCCGGACCGATCCCACTTCCTACCAAGAAATTGGTGGTACCATCCAGAAAGAGTCCAAGTGGAGATGGAACTGCTACCTGGGATCACTGGGAAATGCGCGTACATAAGAGGTTGATAGATATTGCAGCAGATGAACGTGCACTCAGGCAACTTATGAGAATCCAGGTTCCAAAAGACATCAACATTGAGATTATACTTCAGAATTAATGCTGTGTAGTTATTGATGTTCAATAACTATTTCAGTTCAATCACTTTTAGTTACAGATACATTTAGTTTAGAAACTTATCATTATCTGTAACACATCATCCCCCTTTCACATACTATTTTTTTGGATTTTTGCGAGTTGTAACTCGCAGTATCATACTATACGAGGTTTTATTATTGTCAAGTATGTATTAGACACTAAGGGCCTGTAGTGTAGTGGATATCACTTTAGCCTCCGGAGCTTAGAACCCGGGTTCGATTCCCGGCAGGCCCGTGAACATCTAATTTAAACAATAGTTCAAATTTGATATTATGCAATACGATGTCGTTGTTGTGGGTGCAGGTCCGGTTGGTGCCACTGCTGCACGGTATGCAGCATTGAATGGTGCAAGTGTATTGCTGATCGAAGAACATGCATCAGTGGGTTCACCGGTTGGGTGCACAGGATTGCTAAGCACACGTGCAATTTCGGAATGTGATGTTGAACCTACCAATGATTTTGTTTTAAATTCAGTACGTGGGGCACACGTTTATTCTCCAAATGAAAACTGTCTTCCAATTGATGGCGGAAAGATTAAAGCATATGTTGTTTCTAGGAAGATATTTGATCGGAAACTTGTAAAGATGGCAGTTGATGCTGGAGTTGATGTATCCATTAAAACTCGCGCAGTTGGGCTTGATCGGAGCAAACGGTTGCAGAAATTATCAGTTTTGCAGGATGGAGTGTCAAAGACAATCACTTCTAATGTAATAATAGGTGCAGACGGGGTGCGTAGTAATATAGCACAGATGTCCGGTCTTGGGCAAGTGCAAAAGGTGTTATCAGGTATTCAGATAGAAGCACCATATTCATCCAATGACACAGGTTTTGTAGAATTGTTCATGGGTTCACAGGCACCCGGATTCTTTGGATGGACTGTGCCTGTGAATGATAAAGTATCTCGTATTGGGCTTGCAGTCCCGCTGGGTAGTGAATCTCATGCAGTGCAATATTTGAACGATCTGTTAAATTCGAATCAAGGAGTTTCCGCGCGATATGGCGGGGGTGCTCTTGATATTGTATATGGTGGCATACCGCTTGGACCACTTGAAAAGACAGTCGCTGATGGAGTGCTTATCGTGGGAGATGCAGCAGGACAGGTGAAACCAACATCTGGAGGAGGGATATATACTGGTGCAGCCTGTGCAAAGATTGCGGGTGAAGTTGCAGCAGCGGCTGCTACTGAGGAAGATGCATCGGAAAATCGTTTGAATGAATATGAAAAAAGATGGCGTGCAAAACTTGGGCGGGAACTTAACATCGGCATGAAGATACACGAATTTATGGGTGGTTTGAGTGATGCTGAACTTGATGAACTGCTGGGTTCTATGAACACGCCTGCGATCTTAGACATGATAACAGAATATGGGGATATGGACCACCCATCAATATTGATCAAGAAACTGCTGTCACCAACCAACTCTCGGCAAATGATGAATGTGTTCTGGGCATTCGCAAAAGCCGTATTGTGACGTTTTAGAATTGTGACGTTTTAATATATGCTGACTCCTTTTACACTTTTGAGCTTCAATATTGAATCCACAAGGTCGCCAGGGATCTTTGAATCGGTTATTATGGTAAGTTTTGGTTCATTCGTAAAATAAGGGTCATCCGAAACCGCTTGTCGAATGCTGATATTGTGGTCTGATATAATTTTGGAAACCTCTGCTAAAATACCGGTGTTTGCTGCATCATCCGGCGTGATAACAATTACACCAAGTCCAAGTAGTGGTGCCACGTCACGCAGAAATGGTATTGAACGAACATTTTGGAATATGTCCTTTAACAGTTCATCCGAGAGTATCGTATCGGTGGTTGAATCAACAACACGCCTATCTACATCGGCTTCTTTTGCAAGTTGTGTATGGGCGATCTCAATGTCACCTGACACGACCTTACCATCGTTATTCACCTGAAAACCGCGCTCAAAAAGGATCTTTAGGACCTTTTCTTGTGCAGGATGTTTTTCAAATTTTTTGAGTACTGTGCTCCACATAATTATATTGATATCGCTCAAGTTATAAAGGTATTTTTTAAAAAATAGGAGACTTTTTGGTTTTCTCTAACATCGTGTGGGTAGTGCGACAAGAAGTTACATCACAAATTGCCTGATGGTTACTCCTTCCATTCGGAGTAATCCTACTGTGGAATGCGCTGGCGGTAACGCTGGGGTGTTAA
>JAUWQD010000078.1 GCA_030611265.1 Methanosarcinaceae archaeon
TACTTTCTTCATGGGATATCCTATGGATATCCCATATATTTAAAGATTACGATATTTAATCGAGTATAATCGTTTAGAGTTCAAAAATTAGGGGAAGGGAGACAGGTTAAATAAAATTCAGCAGTTCTTCGGAGATACTACCAGTAGCGTTTACTATATATACAAACGTGTCATCAAATCGTTTCATTCAATTTATTAAATGGTGATTATAATGGCAAGAATGCTGGAATTTGAAGACTTGAAAACAGAAGAAGACAGGGAAGAACTAAACAAAGAACTTGAAGGTATGTATGACCTGATCATCCCACCAGGAACACCTTCAGCCATCATTTATGATCTTGTAGAGGAGTATGACCTTGAACCAGTTGACCGGAAAATGAATGTCGACGTCGTAGAATGTGACGTGCGAGAGGTACTTTGCCTAAGAGGGAAACTGGAGCAGGTTCAGGCAGCAGAACAATTCCTACACGATGAATTAAGCGCATGGGTTGACGGTGACGACTAATACCCGATAGAAAATCCCATAAATTTAATATAATATCAAAAAAAGTAAACTGATAACGGCTCATTCAGCCGTTATTCCGGTTATATCGTCAGTCTCAAAATCAAAGACAGTTGCCCGGTCATTTTTATTATAGATATCTAATTTCAGGCTGTCATTGATCTCTCCTACAACAGCAGCAGTAATTCCCACATCCTCATATATCCTGATACACTCAGCCGCATCATCCGGTTTTGCAGTAATAACATATCCGGTAGCAGGATAGACCTTGAGCCATTGTCCAAAATCAACACCATCCGGCACAGGAATCTTTGTAAGATCCACGGATGCCCCTACATTGCTGGTTTCGCACAACATGCCGAGTGTTCCGATGGTGCCCGGGTTGGAGATATCTTTTCCCGCAGTAGCAACTTTTTGCTCACCGATGGTCTGCATCACAAGGAACCTTTCACGTACTAATTTCGAATCCTTGAAAGACGTTGTATCCCAGCTGTACGGTGAATTCGGACCGATCTTTCCATCCATATCATAAGCAACGATTACTACATCATCAGGACTTGCAGTATCACTCTTGATAAGACAATCCTTCTTCGCAATTCCTATGATGGCAACCGACAGTGAACTGTAAGGCGTATCGGGATGCATGTGTCCGCCAACCATTGGAACTCCGAATTTCTTAATTCCATCCGTAATTCCCTGAAGCATTTCCTTGCATGCGCCTTTGTTGTTAGATGATATCACATTTACCATCGCAAGCGGTCGCCCGCCCATTGCCGAGATGTCGTTGATATTCACAACAACAGAACTGTACCCTGCCCACCACGGACTTGCACGCAGTAACTTTCCCCAGATACCGTCTGCCGCAAAAAGGATGACATCATCACTGTCAATATCAATAACAGCCGCATCGTCTCCGAAATCAACTATCGTGCCGCCATATTCACTGCGCACAGTTTCGAACATTTTAACAATATCTGCAATAGGTTTTTTGCGGGTAACACCCTCAAAATCCCTTATGCTTCGTACAAGTTTATCCAGATCCAATGTGATGCCACCTATTGATTTAGTATGCTAAATTGCGATTATTTTATAGTTACCAATTAGTTAATTACGTTAATAGTTAGAATTATCCCTACTCATCAATATTAATATTAGTAATTACCCATCAACTACGTCTTAACCTGAATCAATTTCCTTCGTTCATCGCTCATCTGTGACAGATCATCGCCAATCAGGCCATAGGCATCCGCCCTGCACTGGCGGCAATGCCGCATCTGGGTGACATAGGGTTCGCATTCCTTTTGGACAGCAGCACGCTCCTGTGTTGTCGGTGGTGTAAGATGTGCAAATGCGCCCTGATTGATAAGCGGCATCACGTTCATGATATATACACCCAGTTCCTTCATCTTTTTGGCAATATCAATGATATGGTCATCGTTAATCGTTGGTATGAGTACTGTATTGATCTTCAAAGCAAGACCGGCTTCAACTGCTGCTTTTATACCATCCATCTGTTTTCTGTGCATAATCTTTGCAGCTTCGATACCTTTGAGCACTTTACCATCATAAATAATATGTGAGTATATCTTTGCAATAATTTCCGGGTCAATGGCGTTTACCGTGACCGTTAATGTAGACACGCCAAGACGTACAAGGTCAGGCAGTTTCTCTGGCAGAGAAAGACCGTTTGTACTCATGCAGAGAGTCAAGTCAGGAAATTCTTTTCCTACAAGTTCAAATGTCTCAAATGTTTCGTCATTGGCAAGAGGGTCCCCCGGTCCGGCAATTCCGACTACTTTTATGAATGGGTGCTCCTTAATGACATCCCTTACTTTCTCAAGCGCCTCTTGCGGTGTCAGCACCTTGCTTGTCACACCCGGGCGGCTTTCATTCACACAGTCAAAATCACGCACACAAAAATTGCACTGCACATTACAAGCCGGAGCCACAGGAAGATGTATCCTGCCGAATTTATGCTGTGCATTCTTATCATAACATGGATGTTCTGCGATTATACGTGTAAAATCACTGTCTTTCTTATCAGATTCAGGACAGCACTCAGTAGTACCTTTAGTATTTTTCTCATCAGACAAAATTAATCCTCCGCATCATCAAGCCTAAATTATATTATGTTGAACTGGTCGAACACTGATATACGTTTTGGAATGGTAAAGTTTAATCGTATTTTTCCGATATTTTTGACCACAAGTAAATCCGCCGCAGGCGGCACATTCCACAATCATCGAGATAAAATCTTTGCTGATGCTCTTATTTATCTCGTGTGCAGATTTTTACAAATATTATTTACTGCGGAAACATTTATTTCGTTCGCATCAGTGGCGTGGAAATATGCCGCCTGCGGCGGTTATGTTGGTTTTGATCCCATCTAAAATAATCGCATTTCAATGGCCATCTTACCAATTATAAAAATCCGTTCAATCAATCGAACTGATCTCACACCACTTCCCATGCCCTTCCCATATCTTCACACTGAGTGGGAATTCAAGTCTTGCCGAAAGTTTGGCATGGATATCCTCGCAAATATTTTCCGCACTGGGATATGGAAGAATATCATTTAGTATGGTGTGGTCATATTCTTTTAAGACATCTTTTATGATGGTCTTGAGATCATAGAAATCAATGACCATCCCGCTCTCTTTCTTTTCACCTTCGATCACGATCTCAACTTTGTACGTGTGCCCGTGCACGATCCCGCATGTTTCATGTTCCGGCAGGTAGTGAGCACTGTCTATATATTCGATTATTCCAAGTTTCATTTTTGTCATTATAAGCACCCCCATATCTTGTGGGTCTGTGGTATTATTCGCGTGTCAATTTCATCAAGCAGGTTCTTTTGCAATTCCATCAAGGACTGCACAGTCGCAGGTGCCGCGTTCGTAGTTGCACCCTGCGTAACAGGCTGAAGCACCACGCATGAGATATAGTTAGATATTGCACCAACAACACCAAGCACATCATCCGGCTCAGTGTCATTCGTTACAACGATCTTGCAGAAGCAATCCCTTGTTTTTGTGGTTTTAAGCACCCTGAAACATTCGATGGTCCTGTCAAGGTGTGATTCAAAATCTTCGCCTTCGAACTCATTTGTGAGTTTAACGTCCCCCGAAACATAGGATATCCTGTCCTTGATCATTTTAGCCTTCTGCGGCAGTGTCATGTTGGATTCTAGATACAGCGGCACAGATGTGTGCATCTGACTGATAAAATCAGCATGCAACAACGGTTCGCCGCCGGTGAGTGAGATCGAATGGATGTGTTTGTAGTATTCGAGCATTCCCTCAACCATGTTAACTGTAAGTGGATTTTGGAACTCTTCAAACGAACCTGACCCTGCCTGTCTTTCAAAACGACAATATCCCACATCCTCGCGCGGCGTGTCACAGTAAGAGCAGTTCAGGTTGCACCCGACAAAACGCACGAATGCCTGCCTTACACCGACATAAGGTCCTTCGCCCTGCACGGAATCGAATATTTCGCTTATTGGCGCAAGCATCAGATCATATCCAAAGATCGTGATTTCCGCAGGTCTTTCTCGATGTCTTCGAATTCATGCGTGTAACGCTCTGCGATCTCGCGCATCAGTTCATTGACCTCGCTTTCGTTTATTCCGATATCATTAAGATTTCCGTAAAAATCATGTGTGACATTGATCCCAAAATGTATCTTCTGCGAAATCGCAGAAGTGCTGGCAATTGATACTGTGAGTTTTTTTTTGTTCACAAACAAGTCGTCACCTTCGCGCTTGGTGCTCACTCCGCGCGCGTTCAGTGTTTCGAAAACGATTGACGTAAATAAACGTTGTCTTGTATAGATAAGTTTCAGGTCGGTCGAGTCGAAATGCTCGATAATGAAATGAAGCATGTCAGGCGAAATTATGGATTCGTCAGCCTTCTTGTCCTCAAGGTCGATCATGTGCTCGATCTTCACGTCACATGCGCCTCGAAATGCGATAATCGAATCATCCTGCACGTCTGCGATATTATATCCCCAAAGTGATGATATCTGGCTGCCGTCGTAATCCAGTTTTTTATCAAAAATAATACATTTCATGAATTGTTCACCTGATATATTTCATATTAAATGCCTTCTGGAAAAACATTTTCACCGCAGAGGGCGCAGAGAACGCAGAGTTATTTGCCATAATTATTCACCATTCTCTTTAATCCGTCTGTAAGTTTGAGTGTATTAAAATTCAGCAATAGTCCAACTTGCGTATTTGTAAGTTTTAGGTAGTTCAAAAGTTGTGCCTCATCCATTCGCGAAAGTTCTTTCACAGCCTTACATTCAACAATCAAACAATTTTCAATGTAAAAATCACAACGAAACCCAACTTCAAGAACGATTTCTTCATATTGGACTGGTAACGATTTTTCTCGCTCGTGAGATATTCCATGTTTTGATAACTCGTAAGATAAAGCTGCCTGATATACAGACTCCAAAAATCCTGGCCCAAGTTTACGGTGAACTTTTATTGCACAACCAATTACATTTTCTGTTAAATCATTCATTTTCCCTTCTCTGCACCCTCTGCATCTTGTTTGCCATTAAAAACCTTCTGTAAAATATTTTCACCGCAGAGGACACAGAGTTATTTTGAACTCAACTATTTTTTATCTCTCTGCGCCCTCAGCGTTCTCTGCGGTTAATTTTTTATTTGCTCACCTTTATTAATTTCATTCTTCAACCTGACAAGAAGCGGGTCTTCCGCCCCTGCTTCAGCAAACCCGCGCGCCCGTCGTACACAACTCTCGCAAACACCGCACGGTGCATCTGCGCCGTGGTAACAGCTCCAGCTCCACTCAAGTGGCGCGCCTGATCGCAGTGCTTCACGCACGATTCCGTTTTTGTTAAACTCGATCAGGGGTGCCAGCACTTCGACCCCGTTTTGGGTGGAATATGATAAGCACTCATCCACTGCCTGAACATACTCAAATGAATTATCAGGGAACGTCGCCGCTTCTTCGCCATTGAATCCTACGATCACATATTCGCATCCAAGACTCTCGGCAAAACTCGCAGCAATGTTTATCATGACACCGTTGCGATTTGGAACCCACACGCTCTTTGCAGATTTCTGTGTGACTTCCGGCGCGGCACTGTCCGATATGTCATCTTGTGTAAGTTCGGGGACATCCACATCCCTGCTTACCAGTGATGTATTTGTGATATCGCCAAGCCAGTCGAGAGGGATTACTTTGTGTTCAATGCCAAAATGGTTGCATATCACTCTTGAATACTCGATCTCGCGCTGTGCGGAACGTTGTCCGTAGTCGAATGTTAATGCTAATTTTATGTCAGTCT
Organism: Methanosarcinaceae archaeon; assembly: GCA_030611265.1. Taxonomy (GTDB): domain Archaea; phylum Halobacteriota; class Methanosarcinia; order Methanosarcinales; family Methanosarcinaceae; genus Methanovorans. The sequence goes on from JAUWQD010000078.1 coordinate 5,825, forward strand.
GCCCTTTTGCAATCGATAATGCTGCGACTGAATCCAGACCGCTGCTGAGTAGTGATATTGCGCTCATTTTTTCATAGCATATAATTTATAGAATTATATAGTTCGAGTTAATCCGAGCATAGCGAGGATTTTCTTGTTCTATATGCTCTTCAAATATTCCTGTGGTATTCTCTGGATGTTATTTAAAGATGGCGCGCTCAACAAATTGCAGGAAAAACATGCACTTCTGCCATTTCAAGACGATATTATCTGATTAATGGCAGTGAATGGGACTTAAGTGCATGAAAATTACGGGCTAAAACGCCAGTCTCTATTCATTGCAATAACTGGATTTTGGAATAGTGCCACATGAACCAAAACCACTATTATTTTATACATATACAGCACATACAGTGCAACCTTTACAACAATAGGTAACAACATGACAAAAAGTCACCCCACACCTGAAAAAATTGGCGGAGCACACACAACTATCATTGGTGGACGCCACGGAAAGAAATTGATAGATACAATCCTTGATCACGCAGAGGTTAAAAGAATAGTGCCATCTGTGATCAATGTTAAAGGAAATACAGCATCACACGGGGGAATCATTGGAAAGGTTCTGCGTTCAGACACCAGAGGAAATCTCCGTATGATCATCACACATGGAACTGCCGTACAGGAAATACGAGTCATCACGACTGTGGCTGATGATACGGAAGGGGAACGCTTGATGAATGAACTGAATGCACTGCTTTTAGATGAATCGGAATAAGTGTGAATAATGTTTGTGGGGATCGATCACGGGACAACTGCAATGCGCTTTGTTGGCATTGCGGATGATGGGATTAAGAAGTTCGAACTGCTTCGAAGCGATGCAGCCGTCATGTCCGAGCCCGAGATAATTGATTTGATCTTACACAATTTTGACGTTGACAAAAGTGAGATAGAACTCATTGCAGTTACATATTCCATGGGGGATGGGATCACTGCAATTGAAAACATCAATTCAGTTGTTGCTAGAGGAGTTAAGAGCATCGAGGGTGTCGGCGAAAAGACCGGCGGCGGTGCGCGCGTTTTTGATGCGATTAAAAATTCAGGACTGCCTGCCGTCCTCATCCCTGGAATCCATGCGGAGGGTAATACTGACCCGCGCATGAATGTTTTTTCACATTCAACAAGTCCCGAAAAGATCGGTATAGCATATCATGCGCGATGCCATGGATACAACGATTTTGTAGTGTCGGATATTAGTTCAAATACTGTGACTGTTGGAGTCGCAAATGGCAATTTGGTGGGTGCGATCGATGCGTGCATATTTGCGCCCGGGGTGCATCATGGTCCACTTGACTTACAGGCTATTCGGGATGTTGATGCAGGTTCGTGTACTGCGAATGAGGCTTTTATACATGCAGGGGTTTTGAAGCACACCTCGTATGCAGGTAGAGAGGAACTTCTTAAGGGCGCGGCAAGGGGTGAAGAAAGTGCGCTGCTTGCGCTTGATACTGTTGCCTTGTTCGCTGCAATGGAGATTGCGGGCATCGAAATACTACTCAAAGATTATGGGCATAAAGGGGAGATATTCCTTGCCGGTTCGGTCGGGGAAGTCGATTACATAGTAGAAAAGGTCAATGCCCATCTTGATGTCAATTGCCATGTGCTTGGTAAGTGGAGTGCTGCAATTGGATGTGCTGAGATCGCGCGTGACATTTTTGGGGGAGCAGAGGATATTTTGGGAATCGATGTGAATTTTAAGCGCTCAGCATAGGGTTTTTTGAACGTTGTTGATTGAAGACTCAATTATTTGATGCAAAAAAACATGCCTATGCCTATATTTGAGCGCTTACTTGCCCTTTTTCCTTTTTGGCTCTTTTGGCGGCAAAGACGATACGTACTTGTACGAGCGTTCGAGCCACCCATCATGTTTTTCAGAGTCATTGTACAATGACTCCGGCAGCACTACATACTGCTTCATCGTGCGCCCTTTCATTGGCTCAAAAGGAGATGCTTCGTCATAGTATGCGAATATGTCTTCTTTATCCTGTTCAGAGAAGCGGGTAAATATGTCATCCTGATGCACACCGCACATCATGTTGTTGTTCACAAAATAGACCTTTGAACCGAACATCATTTTTTTTGGCAATCAAATGATGCCATCTTTTCCTCAAGGAACTCGGTCAATTCTTTGTTTGGCTTCTTCCATGCCATTGGTATAACCTTCATTCAGCCGGTGCGTAGTAGCATCTCTTTGGGGATGATACCTGTCCCTTTTTCTTCAGGGCGTTTATGATCTTCCCTACTTCCTTTTTATCAATCCCTGTACGTTCTGCAATGTCACCGCTACTTAGTGGTCCCCCTGCTTCCTTCATGGTATCGATCACTTTTTGTTCATTGTCAGCCATGTTTTTCTCCTCAATCTTTGTTGTCTTCGTTTGATATAAGCGTAACTCTGACTCAAACCCTAACTCTAAACTTCACTATCACCAACAATAAAGACTTTCTTCATATCCTGCATATCAAAATTTAAAACGCCATTTTCTTTTGCAAACTGCTCTGCATTTTTTGTTAATCCATTCTTCGAAATTATGCAGAAATATTCATGTCGGGTATTATTTCTCCAATCAACATGTTTTGTTTTGTTGATCAATTTTTCGATAACATCCACACCGATCTTTCGATTTTTCCATTTGCATTCAACAAACATGATATCTCGTGATCCTTCATTGAATGCCACAAGGTCGATCTCATTGTCCTTGTGCCACCACTT
>JAUWQD010000079.1 GCA_030611265.1 Methanosarcinaceae archaeon
ACAATCAAACAATTTATATCTGCGAACCTTGACACATCAAAACCACTATTCATTGTAACGGATTTTTATTCAAGTTATCCATCGATTTTAAAAGATGTATTTGGAGATAACTTAATACATCAATATTGTTTGTTTCATTTAAATAAGCTTATCGTCAACGATTTTCCGAGAAATACAACGATAGCACAAGAATTGATCAAATACAAATTGTTGAATATTTTCTATAATCGTGAGAATGAAATCGAAATGCTACAAAGGTTAGAATTTGAAGAATTAAAAATGGTTAAAAATGAGGGGGCATACAAATCATGGATTAAGCACACAAAAAAAGATTTCTATAAATTTGTACGTGATCAAAAACTTTCTCGCAGAAGAAAAAAAGAAAATCTTGAAATTAACAGCCTTGAAAAGACAGAAAATAATTTTAAGGAATTAATGGACAATATTAATTTTTTCGATTATCAAACACAGACACGATTGAAAATGATTCAAAAGCACTGGATGAATTTGACTGTATTTCACTATTTAGAAGGGGGGCCAGCCACAAATAACGCAATAGAAAACTATTATTCAACGAGTCTCAAAACACATCGGAAAAAACAATTCCGAACCGAAGTAGGCATTCTAAATCAAATAAAACTTTCTTCGATGAAAAGAGCAGAGATGTTTAAAGGTCCAAAACCAACATTGTTGGAAATGTTTAGGTTGTTTAGACCTTTTGCAATTAGTTGATGAATATTGAATAATTGGAAATTTCATGAGAGCGTAAGCTATCGATTTTCACACGTTTAGGGGGCATACTTGATGGATTTTTTCAGATGTATTTGTAAAAGGACCGATTTTTAAACTATTGGAGGTGTTGTGAAAAATGTTTTGAATACAATAATTGGTCAAGATTTTTAAAAAAAGTGGGAATCACTAGATTATGAAACTGTGCCAAGAAGGAATACAATAATATAATAATAAAAGTTAATATTATTGAGCTTTTTACTGTTAATATTTTCCCAATGTTAATCACATTATTACTAAACTTTTTTATGATACTTAAGTGTATGTTGAACCATAATCACAATGTTCAACCGCACATTCCTCCAAATCCAAGATACTCTTCTTCACAGGTCGGCAATCAAATCCACCTGATCGATCTCACCCGGCGTGGATTTGGTGATTTTAGGTGGCAGCATGTGTTTTTTGGTTTTTTCCTGCTCCTCGATCTTTGTTAGTTGATCGGGCGCTTTTTCGCATATGGAAGTCATTCAATAATACACATGCCCATTCCTCAGTATCCCCTGCTTCGCTTGAAAACTTCGATCACATACACTGTGTTCTCTTCGATCATGTAAATGATGCGGTGATCTCCCACTCTCAGTCTGTACTTTTGTGGATTGGTGCTTTTCAGTAGTATAATATCTGCCCCGGACCTTGGTTGATTTGGGTTTATTTCCAACTCTTTCAACGCATTTCTAATCCTTTGTTGTAATTGTTCTTGCAGGGGGTGAAATTGCTTTTGGAAAGTACAGGAAACGATTACAGAATACATCACAATTCGTCCAGTGAAATGAACTCATCATTTGCAAGTATCTTGTTCCATCGGTCATCCAATCTTTTCCAACCAGCTTCTTTGATGAGCTTTCTAATGATATGGTTATAGCTCTCACCCTTTTCCCCAAAATGACGTAATATTTCCTTTGTTTCTGAAGATACAGCTATTGTTGTAGTGGACACTGTCAATCACCTATAACTGATATAGATGTTATATCAATTATAACCTTTACGTGCAAAAACAAATAACAGATTTACCTGTCAAATCACAATTATTCAGTTCTGGCACCCACTGCGTAAAAAGATGTCTTTTCCACAATCAGCGTCTTCCTATTCTTCCGCTCCCAGTATAGCACTTCAAAGTACTGTATCCAGACAGGTAAAACCAAACCGGATACAAAAGCGAACACTCCTTGTATATCCGTATTGCTCTTCCATGCTAAAAAACCAGTGAAAAATGATACAAGAGCAATCAGACTTATCAAAACTAATAGTTGAACTTTTTTTCGTTTTGGCGTAAGTTTTTGTGAAACAAACTTTCCAGCGGCAGCCTTGTTAAGTCTGCGCCATTCGATAAACCATGTGGCAAAACTGGATAACAAACCTGCGATAACACCTGTTAAGAACATGTCCAAATCGTACATTCCGGCAGTTATAAAAAAGCCAATCGCCATAAGCGTGAGAATTACTGAAATCGACAAAACACGATTGCGGTATATGTTCAACCATCCGTTAACCGCATGAATTGAACCACTGCCGACATCAGGAGCATTCATCTGCGGTGCATCGAAGTGCATGCTTTCCTTGTACTTAATCGCACTCGCATTCGGGCACCACCCCATGACCTTCCGTATATTTTCAATTAAAGCAGTCATTATTCCCCTCCAATTTTCTCTAACTTTTCAGGAGCAATGCTTTTCAGAATCAAAAAATCATGCTCATTGCGTGGATAAAGAATTATATTCCTTCCCCCGGTGCTAATCCTTACGATTTCTGGATAATGGGATATTCTAATAGTACCATATATCACATAGATCAGCAATAATGTAGATATCCAAAATATCACACTCATAATTGAAGTTGATGATAGCGATATTAAAATAACCAATGTCAATGCAATTAAACTCCGCATCTTATGCCGGTGTGCATAGTTTTCAATCAATTCTATCTTATCAATGCTACTTTTTGGATATCTCTTTTCACCCAACACCGGGGACCTTATTCGTAATATTCCCCCATCCACTGATATTTTGGTGCGGTCGAATACAAAAAGTGATGCATAGAGCAAAAGCGATAAGAGTATCAAATATGTGTCCGACCTCTGAATACCAAATAACAGTAAGCCAATGGAACCAAACATGACAGCAAAGATGCGCCAATCAAACATCTGGACCGGTATATCCATAAATTGATCATTCCCATCATAGGTGGCAGTGCCTGTGCGATAGGCATTCCCTGAAAATAACAAATCGTTGTGGTCATAAACGACTATTTCCTGTGGGCACCATCCCATCATTCTTTTAATATGTTCGGCAACTGCTGTCATTGCGAGTCCCTCCCATCCGATACTGCAACAAGTGGTGCATACCACGACTTCTTAACCAGTGTCTTCTGGTTTTTCCTCTCCCATTGTACAATGTGCATGTAATCTGACCACATCAGGAGACTGAAGCCACCAATAAATGCAACGACACTCCTCCATCCGTGAATTGACGTAAAATGGGAGACTGCAGCCACATATAAGAAAATAATGATACCAAACACAAATATCCGTTTTATGGAGAGTTTTCTGGCAGCTTTATGAGGGGCGCGAGTTGGTATCCTGTCCAGTGAATTCCAGACGACCTGACCTAAGAGCACATCTAGCAATATCCCCAAAACCAGCCCTGCCAGAAAAACATCAATGATACTTGCGCCGAATGAAATGAACATGTTGATGACAGTGATGGAGATAACAACTGCCAATATCAAAATCAGGTTCCGGTATTTGTTCTTCCATCGTATAGTTGCATAAGTTGAGCTACCACCGTCAGTTTCATTCATCACCGGGTGATTAAAATGCATGGCATTTTCAGTCATGGCCGTGCCTGCAGACGGACACCACCCCATCATTCTTTTTACACTTTCAAAAGATACCATCTCACTTCGCTCCCTTGTAATGCTCAATTGCAGTCTGCATTCTGGATGCAGTAATCTCGTCTGTTATAATTGAATAATAAGGGGTCAATTCATACCACTTTTTATTTTTGTGTTCGACATACAATTGTGTATCCAGATCATGGTATTGTCGATCATACATATGCTTTACACTAAACAACCATGGCAGCAATGGAGCGATTGTTATAATCAACTGCCATTCTTTAGATATTACTAAATAAGCAAGCAATATAGCAAGGATCATTAGCATTATCGCAATCCATGCTGATGAAGATTTTATGAGTTTATTTGGTGTAACTGATTTGATATCTTTGTAATTTAATGTGATATCCTTTAGCCCGATGGACTTTAAGTGTACACTATTTTGATCGATTGAAACACTTGCCTGAAATGATTTGAGCACAATGAAGTAAAAGAAGGAATATAGTACCACAATTATTGGGATTAAGAGTGAATAGTCCAGATTCCTGAACAAATTTGAGATCAAATTGAACCCCATCAAAAAACAAAAAGTTGACAAGAAAGTATTTGCAGAGAACATTACATTTTTGGATTGAACATTTTCAACATTCGATCTGCCGGATGGAGTCTGTAAAGGATTTACAAAATCGACATGCGGGGTCGTTTTGTATTTCGCTGTAGTTGCATTCGGGCACCAGCCCATCATTCTTTTAACACTATCTACTACACCCATCAACATCCAATCACACCTCCTGTTGTTTTCCATCCCTCTGCCAGAGGTACGCTAAGATACTTCCAAGAAGAAAGCCGCTTGCAATACCAAAAGACGATATCCAGTTAATACTTCCGTACATAAAATTGCTTAAAAAAGCCGAAGCTATGAATGCGGATGCTGCCACCATAATTCCCTGCTTAATTTTATTCATTTAGCGTCACCTACTCCAATATCGCCTGAATACTGGTTTGTATTCTTGATCAGGTCTGCGATTTGTGCTGCATCCTTTGTATATATCTTTAAATGATTGATAGATGGATTCGGATCAAAACTGATCCTGATCTGATAAACTGATTTTGATGCAACGTATGCCATGTGCCCATAACCAAAGCAGAAAAAAACCCAGAAAATACTTTGAATGAGTTCTGCCACAGTTTCCCCTGCAAATATATCTGACAAAAATAGGAAAAGCCACACTGTTCCCATTATGAATAAACCCCAATATCCTAACCTGTGAAATTCATTCTTTTGTACCTTGATTGTATTTATTGAATCTAAAGTACGGGTTGTTGATCCCAAGATCCATTGTAACATAGTGCTGACCTTGATGTATTTACTGTTGATCTCAACATTTGATCTGGACATGGCATATACCATTAACACAGTGAAGAACAACATTAATTCAATTCCATAATTGAAAAATATGGAACTATCTTCCGATCTGAAATAAAGAGCACCAATAGCCAAGGTTAAAGTAATTCCAATAATAGCCTCTTTTCCCAATCCTGCAACATAAGTGTTTTTCAAAATGAATGGTGAGAATGTGGATGAATTGGTATCATCGTGTATTGTAGAGGATGCTGAATTTGCATATGATACCGGGTAATTGTTCTGGCTCATATTCGGACACCATCCCATTAATTTTCTTATTTTTCCTGCAAATCTTGTCATGGGGCCACCCCCAATTTATCAGCCAACTCAAGGGGATTATCCGCATAAAATGTAATTTTGTTACTGTTGCTTAAGGTTATTTTGAGACCATTTGGATAATATGACCTGATTTTCCACATGTAGAATAGTACTAACAAAAATACTGCCAGAGTTATTTCTGCAAAGATTAATAGAAAAAACACTGGAATAGGTGCACCCTGTGCAATATCCTTTGAAATTATATCTATGGTGCGTATGGCGCTTTTTGCAAAAAATATCAGCACAATTATTGCCATCGGCAGAAATGACCACCGCCTTGAATGGTTATTATTCGTCACAAATTCGGTTTTCAGTATGCTTGCCTTAGACACTATCACAGGCTTGAATAACCATCTTTGGATTATTAACCCGTTTGAAGCAAATTCTACATTGGTTCTTACATGAATCAAGAGTACAAGTGTGGCAAGAAAAAAGGGTAAAAATGTAAAATACCAGAGCCGCGGGAAAATGAAGCTCGCAATGAATAAAATGATCAATGCTACAAATGCCCCTCCCATAATAATTGCCAGTTCATGCTCGATATCTACAATTGCGCTGATTTTTTCATCCGGATTTGCACGCTTTTTGTAAGTAGAATTGAAATATATTTCCTGTTTTTCAGGTTTGGCATACATAAGAGCAGAATCTTTTTGCGGACACCACCCCATCAGTCTTTTTATGCCCTCCAAAAACACTACCATCTCATTTTACCTCCTGTAATGTTCAATCGCAGCCTGTATTCCAGATGCAGTCATCTCGTCTGTTACAATCGAATAATAAGCAGTCAATTCATACCACTTTTTATTTTCGTATTCGATATATAATTGTGTATCTAGATCATGGTATTTCCGGTCTTGCTTATGTTTCACAAGCAAGAACCATGGCAGCAATAGAGCAATTGTGATAATCAATTGCCATTCCCCGGATATTACTGAATATGCAAGCATTGCAGCAAGGATAATTAGCATTGCTGCCATAAATACGATTGAAGGTTTTGCATATTTGTTTGGTGTAACGGATTTAATGTCCCTGTAGTTTAGTGTGAAATCCCTTAACCCGAAGGACTTAAAGTGCACTCCATTTTCATCAATCGAAACACTTGCTTGGAATATTTTGACCATAATGAAGTAAAATAAGGAATACATTCCAACGAGAATTGGAATCGAGATCGCATAATCCATGTTCCGGGCTAAAGGAATGACTAGATAAAAGCATATCACAAAGCAAAGAGTAAACAAAGAAGTATTAGCAGGGAATGCGATATTGTTGGATTGGATGCTTTCAACATTTGATTCGCCAGATGGTTCCAGTGAAGTATATTCAAAATCAACAGGCTGCATTGATCTGTTTCTGCTACATTTATTGTCATACCAACGCCCTCAATTTCCCAAACAGTTCCTCTGCCAGTTTCGTGGGATCATCCGTTCTTTCAAGTTTGATCTTCATCTCATCTGCAAAGTCCCAAAGCAGTTCGATACACTGCGTATACCTGCTGCATGCACCGCAGTCCCCTTCGTGTTCGTACCAAACCTGCACCCCATATTTTGCTGATACGAATATGATAGCGTTAGCATTAAACGGCATCGAATGCCCAAACAAAATACCACGCTCGGCATTCATACCCTCCATCTCGATCTGGTTTGACTGCGCCATCTCAAGCAGTGTATCTTCAACACGCTTGTCCATACTGATGAGCGCTCTGGATACTGCCTGCCTTGAAATGTTGAACGAGCGTGCAATATTGATATTGGGAAGCCCGTCTCGCCGGAGTTTCCAGAACTTGAATTGCTTTTCATCTATTGGCAGGAACATATGTCAATGTATGCGTATTGACTATTTAAACATGTCGACTCTGTTAATTTATTCAGAACAGAATGTATTCTAATTACAACTACCGCCAACAAAAATCATACTACAAAACGAGCACAATCAACATGAATTCATGTAGAAGATCTCCATTTTCACTCCATTTTTTCTTCCATTATTTACCTCTAACCTGTTTTCAAATATCTGATAATTTCGCCAATAGCAGGTCGCTTTCCATACATGAGCAGTCCAACCCTGAACAACCTGGCAGAAGCCAGTATCACGAAATATACAGACACCACCAAAATCAATAAGCTTATTGCTATCTGGTAGATCGGCACATCAGAAACGCCCATACGTATCAACATGGCAACAGGAGATGTTAATGGAAACATGGAAAAGAACATCGATAACTTACCCTCGGGTTCGGTGATCAATACCTGCATGAACAATATGGGTGCTACAGCCGGAAAAGTGAAGATCGGAATGAACTGCTGGCTTTCACGCATAGAACCGCTTATTGCTCCCACAGCCCCCATCATACTGGCAAATAACAGGAATCCAAGTACGAAATATGCCAGAGACAGGATTAATAAAAAGGGATTGATAGATATAGCAAAAACATATATCAATCCTGCAAAACCCACTGACAGCCAGATTGCTATTTGCAGTAGTCCTACCGAGCCCAGTCCGACAATCTTTCCTGTGAGCATTTCAATTGGCGTTACTGAGGATAATATTATCTCGATTATCCGGCTCTCTTTTTCCTCTGCTACACTTTGCAATAGATATCCAGAGGAAGTAAAAATTGAAATTAACAGAAGTATACCGATCATATATGGAAGTGCAAAATCTTCCAGCATATCGGATAGTCCTTTTTCACTGACCTCACCTGTGGTCTCAATAGAAAATCGTTTAAAAGTTATAGGATCTTTGACCCGCTGCAAGGTATCTTCATCCACCTTATCCTGTAGCAGGTTGTTTAACATCAATTCAGACAGTTCTTCGTGGGGAATGTCTGTTCCTTTTCCCATCACATAAGATTCAACAGTTCCGGTCTTGATATAATCTTGTGGAATGATCAGATATCCTGATAATATCCCAGATACAACGTCCTGTTTGGCAGCTGCAACATCTGAATATTGTATGAATTTTATGATCTGGTCTTTTCCATTATCCAGGTCATCCAAATTCTGGTTATTTGTTGTTCCCGGAATTTCATTGGAAAAAATCATCGAACCTCTTTCTCTGATCTCATCAGGAAATTCAAATGAATTTGTTCTGTCAATGTAACCCAGGGTCAGATCTTCAGGGGATGATAAACCTGTAAGCATTAA
>JAUWQD010000041.1 GCA_030611265.1 Methanosarcinaceae archaeon
ACGATTAATGGTCAATTGTGGGAAAAAAAGATGGTTGCAAAGGACACCAGCTATGGCTCAGAAACTTACAGACCATATTTGGACATTGAAAAAATTATTGACATTCAGAGTGCCTGTTCAGTAAATAGGGGACACGACCCAATATCGATCATTTTGCTGACGTCAGCAAAATGTTCGCCGATGTCGTTTTTTGCATTTTTACAAGACTCTTTTGCCTTTTCAACTACATTCAGGAAATTACGCCATTGCCCATATTCAAGAAGATCTTTTAAGTCACGCGCATACCAGAATTCAACACCCTCTTCAGTGTGTTGCTTTGCACTTTCAAAATCGCTTTTTGAATATTGTTCTATATCGGACATGAAAAATCACCTACAACCCCAGTTCCTCAAGTTGTTTCTCCATTTTGGCTTCAACTTCTGCAAGCTCTATTTTGATATTTGCAATATTCTGCTTAACTGCATCCATATCAACAGGTTCTTCTTCCTCAAATGTATCCACATATCTTGGGATGTTCAGGTTGTATTCATTTTCCCTGATTTCATCAAGTGTTGCGACATGCGTAAACTTGTCAATATCCCCATACTTCTCATACGCATCAACAATTCTTTTGATGTCCTCTTCCCTGAGGTTATTCTGGTTCTTTGCTTTTTCATAGTGTCCGTCATTTGAAGCATCAATAAATAGTATATCTTTTCTGCTTCGGTTTTTCTTAAAAACCAACACACATGCAGGAATTCCTGTTCCAAAAAACAAATTGGCCGGAAGCCCGATTACCGCCTCAAGCAAATTCATATCAATTATCTGCTTTCGAATCTTTCCTTCTGCTGCACCTCTAAAAAGCACGCCATGAGGAAGAACAATACCCATCCTTCCGCCTTCCGCAAGTGAATAAAGCATGTGCTGAACAAAAGCATAATCCCCTTTTGATTTTGGAGAAACTCCCCATTCAAACCTTCTGTGGGAATCGAGCGAAGCTTCCATTTTAAAATCCTTATCATCTTCGCTTCCTGCAAAGCCCATAGCCCATTTGTCAAGGCTGAATGGTGGATTGGCAACCACGACCTGAAACTTCATCAACTGCCCGTCATCCAAGAACAGTGGGTTTGAAAGCGTATCCCCCCACGCAATATTTGCATCATCGAACTTGTGCAAAAACATGTTCATCCTGCAAAGCGAATGGGTCTGCCCGTTTCTCTCCTGCCCGTAAATTGCAACCTTTCCGCTTGGAACTTTCTTTGCAGTTCTAATCAACAGTGAACCTGAACCGCATGTGGGATCATAGATTCTATCATTCTCTTTTGGCTTTACAAGTCTTGAAATTAATTCCGACACTTCGGATGGTGTGAAAAACTCACCGCCCTTTTTCCCTGCATCGGATGCGAACTTACCAATAAGATACTCATACGCATCGCCGATAACATCTGCACTTCCCACACTTGACGGTTTCAAATCAAGATCCTTAAAATCTTCAAGCAGGTGCTTTAACATGCTGTTTCGATCTTTGGTTTGCCCAAGAATTGCCTCAGAGTTGAAATCGATGTTTCTGAAAACACCCCGTAGTTTCATTTTGTTTTCTTCTTCTATATGTTCCAACGCTTTATTGATAACTTCGCCAACATTCGCATCATTTCTTTTACTGTAAATATAATCGAATGTTGATTTCTCATCTAATACAAACCGATCTCTGCCTAAAGCGCGCTGTATCCTCTCTTTATCTCCATCATACTTTTGTTCATAATCTTCCAGATGTTCTTTATATGTATCAGACAGATATTTTACAAACAACATGACCAGAATATAGTCTTTGTAGATTGATGAGTCGATCTTTCCTCTAAATGTATCGCACGCCCTCCACAGAGTATTTGAAATCATTATCTTTGATGTTTTTGCTTCCATGTTTATTCCTCAATTATGATCTTATTTATGCTGGCTTTGGCAAGTTTTCCTTTTTCTTCCATTAAACGAGACAGTAATATTTTTTCCTTCACTTGAAGCTGATTAAGTTCAACAATTTTCTTTTGCATATCTAGTGTTTTTTCAGGAATGTTTATATCTCGCAGGTGCGAGATTTTAATCAAGGGTATCGTTGCACTGATAGATGATTTGAAGAACTGTTTTTCAATAATTTCAGAATTTAAGAATAGTGCAACAAATTCTGGAATAAAATTTTGTCCTTTTAACCGGATAATGGCAAAATTAGAAGGAATAACCAATCCTTCCTGCTTGTCATTTATGCAAATTGCTGTGTACGGTGTTGTCAACCGAATAATAATATCTCCTTTATTTGTAAGATACTTATTTTCGAGTTTTTCTTTTGAGAAAAACATATCGATCTCACCCTCGTTGATCCATCCCTGAGGTTCAAAACTTTTCAGGGTTAGCATGCGATACTTATGTGTATCCTGATCTTTAGCATCAGCCCTTTTTCTCACAAGGACGAGACCTGTTTGCATTTCCGATATGTTTATTAATTCCATTGAAACTTGTTCCTTTTGGGTTAGTACATGTTACATGGCTGAAGAGCTTTATACGCGTTTCGCTTATTTTTGTACTAATGCAAAAGTAACATGTCATCCAATTTCACACAAAATCACTACTTTTCACACAGCCACCACTCCCCACACAAACCCCCCACCGCCCTTACATTTTCACATGTCTAACCGACACATATATTTGTTAAGATTAATATGGTATCGTCATGAAAATCGCCATACTTGGAGGGACGGGTAACATCGGAAAAGGCTTTGCCCTGCGCTTGAGCTATAAGCACGAAGTGACCATAGGCTCCCGTAATATCGAAAAGGCAAAAGCATCTGCTGCTGAATATAATGAGATCCTGGAAAAATATGGCAGCAACAACAGGATCGAAGGTACCGATAACAAGACAGCTGCACAAAACGCAGATATTGTACTTTTGGCTATTAGATATGAGAACATACCATCGGTCATTGAATTGATCAATCCTATTCTTGATAAGCAGATCATCGTCTCGGTTGTTGTCCCAATGGCAAAGGACCGCTGTTATATCAATCAAGATTCATCACCATTGAAAATCCCTGTTTCCCCTGAAGATTATAATGCAAACTATTTCTGTTATTCAACCCCACCGGCAGGAAGTGCAGCACAGGAGATCGCTATGCTTTTACCGGAAGGCATAGAACTTGTTTCGTCATTCCATAATGTTCCGGCACACACTCTGGCTAATCTTGACATGGAACTTGATTACGATATAGGGGTATGCGGAAATAGCATGCACTCAAAAAGTATCGTATCCGATCTGGCACGCGGTATACCAAACCTGCGACCGCTTGACGTGGGACCTCTCGAAACTTCAGCAATGGTAGAGTCACTTACACCGCTTATGATAAACATTGCTTCACGGAATCATATGAAGAATCTTGGCATTAAGTTCGTGTAGTTTTAGGTCAACGCTATTGTTGCATTTTTGATAGTACATATTTTACAAATATATAGTGCGAGTTAATGCGAACGAAGTGAGCCTTTTCTCGTAACTCTTAATTGTCTAATGTGCTGTTTTACAAATACGCAACATTACCAAAAGCATGATATATCTAAAAACCAGACTATCATAAATAAAAAATTCAACAAATATGTGTAAACTATGCAGGCGATTTAATGAAGATCAACACAAAAGAAGATGCATTCAGATCGATCGAAGAACATAATGTGAAATTTATCCGGCTACAATTCACAGATATACAGGGTGTTGTGAAAGATGTTGAGATACCGGTGACACAGATTGAAAAAGCACTGGACAGCGGCATATCATTTGATGGTTCATCCGTAGAAGGTTTTGTCAGGATCAACGAATCTGACATGGTTCTAAAACCCGATGTTTCATCGTTTGCAATTCTGCCATGGAACAAGGAAAAGGGAGTCGTTGCACGAATTATATGCGATGTCTACACACCTGATGGTAAACCGTTCAAAGGCGACCCCAGATACGTGCTTAAAAAAGTGCTAAAACAAGCGGAAGAAATGGGATTTACACTCAATGTAGGACCCGAACTTGAGTTCTTTTTATTCAAGATAGTGAACGGAAAAGCAACCACAATTCCACACGACTTTGGCAGGTACTTTGAGTTCGCACCTGCTGATCTTGCAGAAGATATCAGACGTGACATCGTACTCACACTTACCGATCTTGGTTTTGACATCGAAGCGTCGCATCATGAAGTTGCATTCGGTCAACACGAGATTGATTTTAAATACGGGGATGCCCTTACGACTGCAGATAATGTAATGACATTCAGGTATGTCACCCGAACTATTGCAAAACTCAATGGTCTGCATGCTACTTTCATGCCAAAACCGATATTCGGAGAGAATGGATCCGGCATGCATGTTAACATGTCACTATCAAATATGGATACAAGCGATAATGCATTTTACGATCCTGAAGGTGCCATGCAAATAAGTGATACTACACGGCATTTCATCGGTGGGGTGCTCAAGCACGTCAAAGCAATAACTGCGATATCCAACCCTCTTGTAAATTCATACAAGCGGCTTGTGCCGGGTTATGAAGCACCGGTCAATATTGCATGGTCGGGAGCGAACAGGAGTTCCCTGATACGCATACCCGCAGCCCGTGGTAAAAGTACCCGCGTAGAACTTCGAAACCCTGACCCATCATGTAATCCGTATCTCACATTCGCAGCAATTCTTGCAGCCGGACTGGATGGCATCAAGAATAAGATCGACCCCGGAAATCCAATCGATGTGAATATATTCGATCTGTCCGAGGCAGAACGTAATGAAATGGGAATTGGCAGCCTGCCAAACACCTTAAAAGATGCTATCTACTACCTCTCAAAAGACGATGTGCTAAGAGATACTCTTGGTCCTCATGTACTTGATAATGTCATGCGACTGGGAAAAGCCGAGTGGGATGCATACAGGGTCCAGGTTCATGATTGGGAGATACAGAGGTATTTGAATACAGTTTAGATATTGTTGTGTCTTAATCAAATATGGGATCTGATCTAACAATACGGGAAGCAGACCTTAGTGATCACCATCCAATATGCAAGTTCATAGAACTTGTGGATGCTGATTTTTTTCCACTTTTAAGTGTAAGACCAGACGGTATTGTGGGCAGGGTCAAAAGATCACTTGCAAAAAGTGATTCTAATTATCTGATCGTAGAAACAGGCGCTTCAATTCCGAATACATCTAATGACGATGATGAATCTATTTTAGCCCTATTGGGATATGAAAAATTCTGGAAGGGGGTAAACAATGCATACATCTCGTTTATTGCTGTCCATCCTGATCGTCGCAACATGGGTATAAGTTCAGTGCTTATGCGTATGATTGAATCTAAAATGCGTTTAGAGGACATCAGGCACATGTATATTTGCACATGGTCAACAAACAAACCTGCGGTACAGTTTTATGAAAAAAGGGGGTTCAACGTTTTCCATGTCATAAAAGATGCCCGAGGTGTTGGTATCGATACTGTATTTTACAGGAGGGATATCCAATAAACTGAAGTTTTAGGAACGGGAATGCAGACTGTTTTTCAATTATAAATCAATTAAAGTTACTTAAGTTACACTTAAATCACTTCAATGTCACAAAAAATGAATATAATGGTGGTGGTGGGAGCTTTTCTCCTTCCTCGCTCCCGGATATCAGCCAACCCCATAGTGTGCCCCAATTCAAGCATGCTACATGGCTATATCTTTCTTTTACAAAACGCATACTGCATTTTCTGCCAAAAACCTGTGTAAGTTTTGGGATTTCACACCCAAGGGCAGATTCTTTTGCAGACGGCTTTGTCCACCACCATACCATATCTCCACATATTGGATGGGATTTCATGATATGGCAAATAAAGCCATGTTTTAATAATATTAGGCTTTTTCGGTACACAATTTGATATCAAACATGGTATGAGTCGAAGCCAGTCATTAATACAAATACACTGGAACCCACACCTGTTTTTTTATATTATTTGTTTAAACTCTCAAGCACCATTTCCCGCGCTTCCCTTGCATCTGCACGCCCGCGTGTCTTTTTCATGACCTGACCCACAAGGAAATTCAATGACTGCTCCTTTCCTCCACGATAATCGACAACCGCCGCCTCGTTCTCTCTAATGACTTCAGCAACAGCCGTAGAGACAACATCATCCTCCACCTTGATAAGTCCTTTTTCTTTAACAATATCACCCGCACTGCCACCGGAATCCAGTATCGTTCGAATCACTTCAACTGCGCTCTTTTCAGTGATCTTGTCCTGCGTAACCATCCCTATGATCTCGACCATGTCGTCCACTGTGTATGATTCGATCGTAAGGTCGCGGTAGTTCAATTCTCCTTTGAGCACATCTGCAACCCATGGAGTGCAGATCTTGGCATCGACCTTTGCTGCGACTTCTTCATAGTAATCAGCAATTCGTATCTCGGAGGTGAGTGCCTTTGCATGCATATCTGCCATGCCGTATTCTTTGGTGAACCTCTCACGTTTTGCGTCAGGAAGTTCGGGGAGTGTCTCTACAACTTTTGCAGTACGGTCTGCCACACGCATCGGGACAAGGTCCGGTTCAGGGAAATAGCGATAGTCGTGTTCCTGCTCTTTTGTACGGAGAGATATAGTTACACCGCGTGCCTCATCGAAGTGACGCGTTTCCTGAACAACAGTACCACCACGGCGCAACAGGTTCTTCTGGCGCACAATCTCAAACAACAATGCCCGCTCAGCTCCCTTGTGGGATGAGATGTTCTTGACCTCTGCGCGTGAACCTCCGCCTATGGAGACGTTTGCATCAAACCTCATGGCACCTTCAAGTGTGGTGTCGCATACATCGAGATAGTCGATTATATTACGCAGTTTATCAAGAAAACGGCGTGCTTCCTTGGGGCTTCGCATGTCAGGTTCTGATACGATCTCGATCAGTGCCATGCCCGAACGGTTGTAATCGATCATTGTACCTTTGGATTTATCAATGGAACCAATATGCACCAATCGACCCGGATCCTCTTCCATATGGGCGCGTGTTATCCCGATAACATGTTCGCCGTCCTCGCCTTCGATAACGACCTTGCCCTCGCTTGCGATAGGAAAATCGTACTGGGTTGTCTGGAAGCCTTTTGGAAGATCGGGATAGAAGTAATTCTTTCTGTGGAACTGTGTTTGCGGCACGATATCACAATTGAGTGCCAATCCGATCTTCATGGCGGATTCCACTGCCCTTTCATTGATTACGGGAAGCGAGCCGGGCAGTCCAAGACATACCGGACAGACATGGGTGTTAGGCTCATCATCATGATATTTTGTAGAACATCCGCAGAACATCTTTGTGTTCAACTTGTTCAACTGGACATGTATCTCAAGTCCGATCATTACTCCGTCAGGATTGTGGTAAACCATTATTCCACCCCCGCCGGTCGTTTGGTAAGATGATCGGTGTTCTGTTCAAATGAATATGCAGCGCGCATGATCGTGGATTCGTCAAAGTGTTTCCCGATTATCTGCAACCCGACCGGAAGGCCGTCAACCAGTCCGCATGGCATGGAAATTGATGGTACCCCTGCGAGATTGATAGGTACTGTGTTCACATCTGTGAGATAAAGAGCCAATGGGTCTTCGATCTTCTCACCGATCTTGAATGCCGGAGCAGGCATGGTTGGTGCCATGAGCACATCCACGTTTGAGAGTGCTTTATCGAAGTCCTGCTTTACAAGTGTGCGCACTTTGAGCGCTTTTAAGTAATACTTGTCATGATATCCGGCAGACAATGCATACGTTCCGAGCAGTATCCTGCGTTTTACTTCTTCGCCAAAACCTTTTGCACGGGTTCGTGATGCCATCACGTGCCAGTTCTCACCCTGCTCGACATGACCATATCGTGTGCCGTCAAAACGTGCAAGGTTGGATGATGCTTCACTCATCGCAGTTACGTAGTATGCAGGAAGTGCGTATTTCGTATGAGGCATGGAAACTTTCTCCCATGTCGCACCCATATCCTCGAATTTCTGGATGGCAGCCCATACGGATTTTTCAACGCCTTCGTCGATACCTTCTGCAAAGTATTCATCGGGAACTCCGATCTTGAGTCCTGAAACATCGTCAACAAGTGAATCCTGGTATGCAATTTCCTGCCTGATGGATGTGCTGTCGCGGAGGTCGTGCCCTCCGATGACATCCATGATAGTTGCAATGTCGCTGACATTTGTTGCGATCGGTCCGATCTGTTCGAGTGAGTTTGCATACGAGATGAGTCCGTATCGTGATATGCCGCCGTATGTCGGTTTGAGTCCGACTACACCGCAAAAGGCTGCCGGACACCTGACCGACCCCCCGGTATCGGAACCAAGCGAGATGGGTGCTTCACCTGCTGCAACTACTGCGGCACTGCCGCCTGATGAACCGCCCGGGACTCTTTCGTGGTCCCATGGGTTGAGAGTTGTGCCGTAGTGACTGGATTCTGTTGATGTGCCCATCGCAAACTCGTCCATGTTGGTCTTGCCAAGTATGACGGCACCGGCATCAAGCAGGCGCTCGATCACGTGTGCGTTGTATGGTGGAACATAGCCTTGCAGTATCTTTGAACTGCATGTTGTCTGTATTCCCTTTGTAGAGATGTTATCCTTGATCGCAATTGGTACGCCTGCAAGTACACCATCGTGTCCTTTCCCCTCCTTACCATTGTCAATATCCTGCGCGCGTGCGATCGCACCTTCATTAATTGTAACGTAACCGTTTATCTTGCTTTTTGAGATCGTATCGAGATATGATGCTGTGACCTCTTCGCTTGACGAAGCTGCAATATTTTCCCTGACCTTTGAGATACCCATCCATTTTGCCTTTGACATTTTTGTACCTCACATGATCTTGGGCGCTTTAAAGTGCCCATCCTGTTTGCTCTTTGTGTTTCCAAGCGCTTCTTCCTGCGTAAGGGATTCCGTGACAACATCTTCCCTGAACACATTCACCACATCTGCCACGTGGTAGGTTGGATCTACATTTTCTGTATCCACCTCATCAAGTTGTCCGAAATATTCGAGTACAGTGTTTAAATGTGTGGCGTATGTATCAGCATCCTGCTCATCGATCTCGATGCGAGCAAGCCAGCCTACATGTTCTACCTCATCTTTTGTGATCATCGTAAGTTCCTCATGTGAAAATTGAGTTATTAGTAGTAATATATGGGTAACAAAAACAAGTACTTTATATTAATATATTCTTATGGGGTTGGGGTTGTTTGGGGTGTGAGGTTACTTTTAAGACAAATACGTTAAGTTGTGGAATTATCCATATAAATGATTCCATTAATAACTTGCAGAAGATTTATTAATAATGTAAACAATTTTATACAACATTGATGGGTATAAAGTGATTTGAATGAGTAATAATGATATTGATCTTCATGGGAATATTATGGTTCGTGAAGAAGAAATTAATCTAATCTATGATGGTCCTTCATTTGAAGGAAAAATGGAAATTTCTCATTTAGCATCTCAACTCAAATCAACCGAATTTGTAATAAAAGAGATTATTTCTGAATTATACAAACAGAAAAAATTTAAAAAAAAAAGCAAATGTTAAAATTTTTCTAACATTGAAAAATGGTTCGTTTGAACAAATCATTTTTATTCTATTTAATAATCCATTAATTTCAAATACAATTGCTGGTTCTATGATCGCTTTGTTCACATATTTTCTTACTAAAGAAAATAATAGTAATATCATTAATATCGAGAATCTAATAAACAATCAGTATCTTGCAAAAAACTTATACCAAATTATAGCTCCGTTGGAAGATGAAAATGATATTCTGAAATTGATATCATCTAATCAAAATATTAACTTACTTATATCTTCAAAAGATAAATTATTGTTTCAAGATGCATTAGAAGATCTAAAAAAGAATGTTTCAATTGAAATTTATGATGAATCCTTCTTTGGTTATCTTTCAATCGTAGATATTGATAAAAACAAATTCGGTTTTACTTTAGAGGGAACGAGGCAACATATTCCTATAACTTTTGAAATTGAACCAAGTTTAGATGAAATTAGAAACATATTAGGCCTTAGGTTAAAAATTGACGCAAGAGCTACATATGAAGAAAAAATCTTAAAAGAATTAAAGATTTATCACCACGAACTGAAGATAAGAACAAATTTAAAGGATTTTGGTGAATAAAAAATAAGGACGTTGGCAATGATTCTTAACGCATTTTCCGAACATAAATTTCCCATCCTTTACAGTCACTAACCTCAGACTTAGGTCACAAGGCCTGTAATATACCTAAGCCTTACAATTACCCACCGATTCTCAAATACCCTACCTGCAATCCAGCGCATACATCCGGACCTTTTTCATCTTTGCGAGGTTGAGCACCCGTTCCACCTCATTTTCCTCTAAAGTGTTGGATTTGACATATCCACTATCCACTGCTTCGTGAATATCTCATAACCAATGCCGGAAAGGGCAACCACCAAAAGAGAGGTCTGGATTTTCGGCTGTCAGGTCTGTGCAGATTTTCCATGAACTGCTGGCGGTAGGCATCAAGATCATGGAGGTAACATCACTATTCAGGATCCGCCGCCAAATATGCAATCGCATTACTTAAATTAATGGACAGGATGAACAGGATCGACAGGATACGAGTGGCTTGCCCCATCCTGTTCATCCAGTCTGATATTTATTTACTCAATTAAGGAGATACTTCTATTCTCCTTCATTTTCCCACAATTATTTCTCTTTCGGTATCATAACGATAATCAACAATCTCACCGGAAATAATGAATTCGATGGCCTCTTCGATAATCTCTAAAGGCACGATAAACCATTCGCGTGGAGTATGCCGATTGCCTTTTTTATCAAAAATGTCGAAATTCAAGCATGTTTTACCAAAAAAGTTGTGAATTAATTGTTCAAATTTCTGTGGATTTAAATTATAACATTGAAAAGTCTCAACAATTTTGACTGGTGCCATTAAATATGTTGGCTCCTGTTCAGCATTTTTAATTCTTTCCTCAACTGGGATATTTGAATATCCAATCTTGTAGAGATTTGCGATGTCTTGAATATTTGAGTCACTGCTCAATGATTTCAAGATGTAAATAAAACCATTTTCATCATCATCTTCGCTAATACCTTCTAAACCACCGAGTAGTTTATCTTTATTTTCCGCTACTCGACGACCATTCTTGTAAAGTTCTGCCGCCAATGATCGTAGAAGCATGTCTGATTCAGTTCCATTTTCAAATATGCATCTTAGGCGAGCATTCACGTTGCCCTTTTCAGTGAATTTCTTTCCAACTTTGGCAACATAAAGCAATATTCCTTTCAATACAAAGAACTGACCTTTGGCAACCCCGTGCTCATTTTTGAATGGATATAATCTCCGCTTTTCATTTGCCAGATCAGATTGACATTGTATAAATAGCGATTCAAACTTATCAAAATCTTTACATGGTTTTCGACTTGCAACATAATCTGGCATGGTCATTTCTTTTGGAGTATGCTTAAAATCAAACAAACCTTCTGAATCACCACCCAGAATATCTAGGGAATCATCACCAAAGATATCATCAATCGATTTTATTTCCTTCTTTTCTGTTTTGAGTAAGCCATACTTATCATGTGGTTCGCAAAACATCATTTTATCTTCATTCTCCCTCAAGCTTTTCAAGCGAGAATAAAGTGTATACTCGGAGATATTTTCTATATTTGGCTGAGGCTCTCGATTATTGCTTTCAAAAAACACATTGATTTCTTGAAAAGATGCCGCCAACCGCTCATCAGGACTTAGAGTGGAAGATACTTTCGGCTTAACATCAAGCAATCCCATTGAATCTGAATTGAATATTTCATCTAAAACTGTGTCCTTATCCATTTTAAGCAGCTCGTTTTCGTTTTTCATCTTTCAAATAGATAACACATTCGGCCATTCTTCTCTCCAGTGGATCATTCGAATTAAGGCTTGGTTGTTTACCATAGGTTTTTACAAACTCCTGAATTCTAGGCCACAGAATTTTTGCTTCATCAAAGTCCATTCGGATTTTTGTTGCTTCAATGGTTTCCTGAATGATTTTCAGAACTCGTGTAGTAACTGATTTGGAAAGCACTTCAAAGGCTTTCTGGAATGGATTTATCCGGTCAATGAGATCAATATGTATGTCGTCAATGTTTACAAAAGTGTCTGCCATTCTGATAAACCGTTTATCTCCAGATTCTTTTATTTCTCCATTCTTAATAACCGAATCAACTACTACATGCTGACGAACTTCTTCAACTTCATCATCTGATAATTCAGGATACTTTACCCTGATTATTTTTGGTATCAAAACTTTGTTTATGACTTCTGGGTCCACATTACCTGGCATGGCTTTGAGCATTGTGTCATCTTGGAGTATGGTCGCTTTCAAATCGTTCAAGTCTGATTCCAAAATGTCTTTTACCCGCTTTGAACTTGCTTCTTTCAGCCCTCTTATTTTGATTTCGCCTGGTTGGGCTTCATCATCATCTGAAAGTTTCGTTTTGAATTTCCAGTTCGGAGCCAAGACCTGTTCCATAAGCAGGGAAGCCGTAATGGCTTTAAGCATATTGTTTACCGAGGATTTCACTAAATCATCAGCTGCATCAGGTTGAGCGATCAGGTTCGTAAACTGAGCATGTGTTTTATTGCTGCTGTCTCTGGTGGCACGTCCAATGATTTGAATAATTTCTGTCAATGAACCCCTGTAACCAACAGTCAAAGCATGTTCGCAAAAAGGCCAGTCAAATCCTTCTTTTGCCATACCAAGTGCAATGATCAAGTCCATATCATCTACTGAATCCATATTTCTCAGGTAATTGACGATCTTATCTCGTTCTCTTGGATTATCATCTACCAAATCAGCTACCTTCAAGACTTTGCTATCTGAATTTCGTTTTATATGGATTACACCTGTGTCAGAATCTTGTTTGACAACTGAACCAATGGCATCTAAAATGAAATCTACCTCATTGTGTTTGTCTTTGGTGGATTCACCAGAGTTGACATTTGGAATATGCAGAATGGTCTTTTTATCCGTGTCCAGCACTTCTAAAATGGCAGAAGTGTACTTACCTTGATAGAAATGGTAGCCAATGCCAAGCGATTTTAAGTAGGTGTAGCCATTTAGCTGATCGTAGTAGTTGTAAGTTACTTTGGTGAATTTTGCTTCATCTTCGGGTTTCAGAACAGGAACGCTATCGCCTCTGAAATATGAACCCGTCATGGCAATAATATGAGCTGAAGATTTTAGCATGATAGCTCGTAGCAACTCCCCTAAACGACTGTTTACGTCTGCTGAAACATGATGGAATTCATCAATGGTCAGTAAAGTATTATTGAATTTTGACTCGTCCAATTCTTCACAGGCAAAACGAAGGGTGGCATGCGTACAAATGAGAATTTGTTCGTCATTGTCCATGAAGTTACGAAAGGCTTGCACCTTGCTTTTGCCCCCCTCATTTCCAGGAGTACAAAGATTGCATTCGTCATTGGGTTCCCAATTGGTAAAAAAGCCATGCGATTTTAAATCTGTTTTAGCGAATGAGCTACCAATGGAACGCTCAGGAACGGCTACTATAACTTTCTCAAGGCCCTGGTTTTTCAGTTTGTCCAGAGCCAAAAACATCAAAGCACGAGACTTACCAGAAGCAGGCGGTGCTTTAAGCAATATATATTGAGCATCACGGGCTTCAAAAGCACGGGCTTGCATATCACGCATACCCATAGGGTTGATCTGAGTGCTTTCACCTGTTTGGTTGTATGTTACATGTACTATATCCGGCATATTAGTTCTCCTGTTCTTCGGCTATCATCTTTTCGTAGAGTTTAAACAAATACTCCAGCCGTTCTTCATCACTTTCAAATGGTTTACTGCGGTAGCAGCGTTCTACTGCCAAATCATTGAGGCGGTGGGCTTCTCGTAAACCTTTGGGCATTTTATCAGGGTCGTAGAGTTGGGCAAGTGTTTTCTCAGAATGTTTTTCCCGCTCATCCAAAATGTGAATTACGCATTGGGTGATTTCCTGCTTGCGTTGGTCGGAGATAGATGGGAAGGGGAAATTATTGTAGCAAAGCGCAGAAGAATATCTATAATCTGATTTTAATCGACCAGCTACGGCTTTGACCCATGCCATATGCATCTTGGAAGAAACAACTCCGAATATCCAACTATCAGTAGTATATATGACACTTGATGAATTGGATACGACTGTGTTAGCATTTACATAACCAAAGGGAATGTAGTCTCTTCTTTCAGAAGAAGTTAAAGGAACAATAATTGCCTGAGTTTCTCTATAAGTAATTTGTCTGAATCGATTCGGATATATTGAATATTCAACAGTGGATTGAGCCTTACTTGTATTTCGGAAATCAGCCACTAATTTTAGCCTTTCTGCTATTGGCGGTATATTTTGAGCATTTTTGATTTGATTATCGGTAATCCAAAGACACCAACGGTCATTATTATTAAGAAAATCACTCCCACTACTGAATTTCTTAATATATTTTATTGATTGAGGGTAACTTTCACTTAGTTTATCGACTTCTTTTTTATCTAAGATTAAATGACCACCGTCCGTTGGCTTATTACCATAAAGCATTTCGGGAATTCTGCTAATGGGCTTGCCTCTTCTAGGTATAGTAATATTGGAACCTACTGTCAAATACGGATTTATATTAGATACTTCCTTCTCAAGACGTTCTATAAAAAGATGTTTTATCATATTTGAACAATTTCGAACTCCTACAATGACAACTATGACTGCTGCTTTTCCTTTTGCATTATTTGTCCATTTAAAGGATTTGTAAGCAAAGCTTATTTCCAAATTTTGCTTAAAAATATATGGCCAAAGTAAGTCAACTTGTTCTCCTTGACATATTGAATTCGTAGAAACAAATGAAAAGTTTGAATTTGATTTAGAAATAAAGTCTGCACCTTTTTTAAACCAAGATGCAATATAATCAAGATTTTTATAGTTTTTAAATCCTTTGAAAACATTCGCTAAATCTGATTTCTGATTTTCATCTTGCATGCTTGAACCCAAATAAGGCGGATTTCCCAAAATGTAAATCTCATCTCCTTCCTTTTTTGGACAAACCGTTTCCCAATCCAATCGGCAGGCATTGCCCTGCACAATATTTCCGGCTTCTTTAAGCGGCAGCGTGGGGTTGGTGCGGCCAAATTCTTTAAAAAACTCCACATTCATTTGGTGTTCTGCCAGCCAGAGGGAGAGTTGGGTTATTTCATGAGCAAAGTCGTCCAGCTCAATGCCGTAAAACTGGTCAAGGGAGATGCCTGATATTGGCAGAGCACTACGATTATCTTTAAAAATTTGCATCTCTAACCTGCGGAGTTCTTTGTAAGCAATGATCAGAAAGTTACCGCTACCACAAGCAGGGTCAAAAATTTTAATGGTTCGCAATCTCTTGAGCAGCTCGTTACGCTTTTTTTGATTGCCTTTATTTTTTTCAAAAACTTCTTTTAAATCGTTCAGGAAAAGAGGCTCAATCACCTTCATGATGTTTGGCACAGAAGTGTAGTGCATTCCCAACCCACCCCTGTGTTCAGGAGTAATCACTGCTTGCATCATGGAACCGAAAATGTCAGGATTGATGGCCGACCAATCCAGTTCGCCACTGTCAATGATCGCCTGTCGGGAGCGTCTGGTGAAGGTTGGGACTTGCAATCTTTGCCCGAACAAGCCACCATTTACGTAAGGGAAAGTATTGAGGTAAGCGGGCAGGTTTTTGCGGTCATTTTCTGGTGCGTTAAGTACCTTGAAAAGTTTGTCCAGATAGGTATTCAGGTCACTACCGTCTACCTGCGTATGCGAAGCAATGGCATTGGTAAACTGACCATCCTTAAAAATATTGGTGTCTTCGGCAAAGAAGCAAAACAGTAAACGTGAGAGGAACACATTCAGACCATGAACAAACTCCGGTGCATCATCAGGATTGTCCTTTTTAATTTCATCAAAGAGCTTGGCCATTTTTTCGGCCGCTTTTACATCAGCCGGGTTCTCGTTCTGGTGCTGAGCTTTTTCCATGCCAGCCCATGGCAAAAAGAAATCGTAGTGCTTAGGCAGGTCTTTCAGCTCAATGTCCAGTTTATCCTGCGTTTTTGTGTCGATTGCTAAAAACGTCACATAATCGGTGACAATTACAAATCTTTGGTCATTTTTAATCTCGTTGGCCAATGCAGAAATGGCGACATGTAGGTCTTGGTTGAAAACTTCTTTAAAGAAGACCTTTTTCTTCCAAGATATTTCACCATCAACTTTTGAAAGGTTTAGGTTTCCTTTTTGTAATCGTGTAATTGATGCCTTCGGCAATCCATAAGCTAAAAACAGATCATAAATAAAAGTCTCTTTGAAAAAAGATTTAATCAGTTTTTGCAGGTTGTCTTCAATCTGGGCGATGTTCATTTTTGTTTAACCCCTGTTTGTTTTTCTCTTCTATCTTGCCCGTCAATGTATATTTAAGCAATTTAGTAACAATACTTGACACTTAATAAAGATTATCAAAAAAACGTAAAATATATCATTTTTATATTCACGATTTGGTGTGAAATAATCGCTCATGTGTAATAAGTAAGGAGTTTGTGTAGAAAAATTGGGCATAATTCGACACAAAACCCCTAAAAATCAACCGAACCCCCACAAATACTCAAAATCCCCTGCCTGCAATTCACCACATACATCCGAACCTTCTTCATCCTCACAAGATTCAGCACCCTTTCCATCTCATTTTCCCCCAACGTTCTGTATCTGATATATCCACTATCCACTGCTTCGTTGAATATCTCATAACCAATGCCGGAACGGGCAACCGCCAAAAGAGATGTATGGATTTTCGGCTGTCAGGTCTGTGCAGAATTTATATGAACTGCTGCGGTAGGCATCAAGATCATGGAGGTAACATCACTATTCGAGATACGCCGCCAAATGTGCGATCGCATTGCTTAAATTAATGGACAGGATGAACAGGATATTAGTGGCTCGCCCCATCCTGTAAATCCTGTTCATCCCGTCTGATTTTTGCATATTCGATGTTGAGGGGGTCGGACACAACCCTATCCCTTAACAAAATTATCAGTTTCGGATATAAACTGTGACCAATATGTGGGAATATTAATAACCAAATCTTCTAAATGCGACTCCTCAAGCATAAATCCGTATGCATGTACAAAATAATGTCTGAAACTCAAATATTCATAAAGATCATGCGATAAAGTATTGGAAATTATACCCATAGATGATGACAAATTTAGTAAATCTTTATGCCAGGTCGCAGAGTTTGGAATCTCAATGCCTTTGGACAAAATAATACGCTTTAAGATATTTTCCATCCCATTGTAAATATTGTGAAGAAAAGTTCCGACTGCTGCAAATTCTACAACTGACTTATCTTGCCGCCCCCAGGCAAAAGATAAATTATCCAATGCAATCTCAACATTTCCCCTTTCTGCGAGGATCTGTTGATGCAATTTATCCATATATCTTGACTCCATCTTCTTCTATCAAATCATTGAATAATGACTTTTTGGAGAGATCAACGAGATCAACGGATTTTGATAAATGCCTAAATAGATCTGCATAAAATTTAAAAAATAAACGTGGTTCAATTCCTTTTACTCCAATATCTATATCGTTAGACTCTTTACCTTCTAAAACTGAAGAACCAAACAAAATGACACCGGCGACATTATATTTCTTAGCATATCGTACTATAATATTTTTATCACGGTCTGTTATCATTTTATCACTCCTTTAGCCTGTAATTTCAATAAATTTTTAGTAATATATCCTATGTAGTACTCTGTATAAATATACTCACTTCCCCGCATTACAACATCTACGTTACCTGCTGCGCTTTAAGCGTGGCAGGCACTCAACTGCGGCAGCAGGTGAGTGTATCTGCGTGCATCTGCGGTTAAAAAAATGTTGATAATGATTTGAAAAGAGCCTGGACAATACCGAGTCAACCGCAGATAAATGCAGATGCACGCAGATACGCTCCGCGTTAGTTTTTTGATATGTTTACTATCCACTGCTTCGTTGAATATCTCATAACCAATGCCGGAACGGCAACCACCAAAAGAGAGGTCTGGATTTTCGGCTGCTTGGGTCTGTGCAGAACTTACATGAACTGCTGCGGTAGGCATCAAGATCATGGATTGATTCCCAACATCCACTTCCACAGTGGTACAAACCTTATACCATCCTCCGATTTTTCCGTGTCTTTTGTAAGCAGGATCAGGTCTTTGACCTTTGTTCCAAACTCCTCTGCAAATTCAAATAATGCTTTCATCTCTCGCTCAGCCAGATCATCGGTATATGAAACATTCACAGCATGGAGCATGTTCTCATCATCACTGAAAACAAAATCCACCTCACCGGTATTCTTCCAGTAATACGGCTCTTTGCCCCTTCTTTTAAGTTCCAGAAATACGAGGTTCTCAGCCAGACGACCTTCATCTTTTGAAAAACTGAACGATACCGCATTCCGTAGTCCGTTATCCGCACAGTATACCTTGCGGGGATTAGCCTGCTGCTTCTTTAGCGAATAACTGAAAAAAGGAACAAGATATATCACATTAATATCTTCAAGATGTGAAAGATATTCAATGATCGTCTCCTTGCCAACTGCAATATCCTTCTTCACAGCTCTGTAATATGCGTTCAAACTGAATGGTGAACTGATATTTGTGATCAAAAACTTCAGGAGATTTTTAAGAAGAATAGTATTCCTTATCGAAAATCGCTCTACAATATCCCTATAAACGATCATCTCGAAATAATTTCTAAGTATCTCCTTTTGCATTACTTTTGATTCGAGCACGACCTCAGGATAACCACCTGTGTAGAGATATTCATTGAAAAGATTCTTGACGAGATGTCTTTTTTCAGTATACTCAAAATCCCTGTCAAGTATTACCTGTTTCAATCTCAAAAATTCCTCAAAACCAAGTGTGTACATGTGATAAGAAAGTGTCCGCCCCCTAAGGCTTGTTGCTATCTCCTGACTTAGCAATTTTGAACTTGAACCTGTGATATATATTTTCGCATTTTTCGTGTCATCTATGCGTCTTATGAATATTTCCCAGTTGTCAACATTTTGTATCTCGTCGAAGAACAGGTAGAGCATTTTCCCCGAATTACCGGGATATAGCTCATAATATGCTTCCAATATTGTATTAAGATCACTACTTTTTAGCGGTAGTATCCTGTCATCTTCAAAGTTGATATACAATATCTGAGTCCGATCGATGTTGCTTTCAAGAAGATTGTTTATCAGCTGATAAAAATAGAATGTCTTCCCCGCCCTCCTTGGACCAACAAGACTTATCACCTTTTTAGAATCAGGTATTACAAGCTGGCGTTCGGTAAGATCAACCCGCGCCAACCCATGAAATTCCTTGATTATGTACTTAAACGCCTCTTTTGTCTGCATGGTCTTATATGTAAGACCGATTCTATATAAATCTATACTTGTATGCAAGACCACTTGTATTGAACTGAAGTGCAAAAATGTTCAAGTAATTCAATATGGATATGTCCTTGCGAGATTTAGCACCCGTTCCATCTCATTTTCCTCTAAAGTTTTGGATTTGGTATATCCACTATCCACTGCTTCGTTGAATATCTCATAACCAATGCCGGAACGGGCAACCGCCAAAAGAGAGGTCTGGATTTTCGGCTGCCTAGGTCTATTTGGTTTTGATGATTCTCAACTATTTGTGTTGGAGTATTGCCGGAATCTCTATGTTCCAGACGGACAACACACACTATCTTATGAATTCTAGGAATACCCTTTCAATCTCATCCGGACCAACACCGATAATGTTGCTTACTGCAAATATCTCTTTTTTGGAAATTGAATCAATAGTCCGTTTGATATCCTTTTTATCACTGAACTGAAAAAATCTGGATTTAATTTCTGAGATATCAACATCAGTAAACCAAAGTAAAACGAAAATATCAGCAATATCCTTCAATCGCTTATGTTCTTTGTCTCGATTGATCACTGAGTTCAATTTGGTTGCAAGGAGAACATGAGTTTGTGGTAACCAGAGATTTTTTCCAAGTGATCGATCTGTAATTCGATTTGTTTTTTCTGTGAAAACCATTTCAAGCAGCGTTTCATCAATTGGATTGAATTTGAAAATGTCGTGGAATTTTGGATGAATGATATCAACAATTGGATCTATGTATAAAGGAAATATGAAGTGCGTAGGTGTAGTTTTTACTTCATTGTCACTAAGTTCTTTTTCAGTTTCGATGTGGAATTCTTTTAAATATCGAAATCCTACCGGCATGAAGCCAAGTTGATCTTCAATAATTCGAAGAGATCTGGCAAAAGCAGATTCAAGTATGGTTTCTTCACTCCAATCAACCTCAAAATGAAATCCTAAATCGATATCTCTTGAGCCAATATAATTTCTACCTGTTGCAGTATTGAAATTACTGTTCACACTGTGGTAAACAGCCCATCCACCAATCAAACAAATCGGTTCATCAAGCTTATCAACTACAGTTTTTAGATATCTGGACGATATTCCGGTCTCATATGTTTCATACATTTTTCGTCATCCTTTTGATGAGTAATTCTGCAGCTTCCACACATACTCCGCCTTCATTCATCAAGTCAATTATCAATTGTGGCATAGAAACGAGTTTTAATCCGTCCTTTTCAAAGGAATCATAAAAAACATGCTCATCTGAGAGCAATAGTCGCACATTTCCTTTACCTACAAGCCCATTTTTTGAGAGTAAATCGTGCCACTGATCCCAGTCGCTTTCGTTTATGTAAATATCGACCCTGCTTGGGAACAGGTAATTCTGAACAAGATTTTCTGCCTGATATGTAGTCAATGCATAAGACAGGGATGTATTTTTGAGAGTTTTCAGAGGGTCTTTGAGCATATATTCTCGATACTTGTTCTTGATACGATGTGACTGCCAGTAATTCAACAGGCCGGGGTAGTCTAAAACTGTGGTATCTTTCACCAATCCCATCTTGGTAAGTTTCAAGAAAAATTCCCGCACCCATGGATATGAGCAGTCAGCCAGTTTTGCAATCCTGTATTTGCTTATGTCCCCTGTTGGATTATTTGCTATTATCCGGAGTATCCTATCTCTTATTTTTCCGCGCATATGTATGATGGTAACATGTTGTATTTATATACCTTACCTATATAGGTATCTCCTATTACTTATATAGATTACCTATACAACAACATTTCCGATTGCCCATAATTCCGAGTACACATCAATATAATCATGAATCACTCAAAAATGAATATTTTACGACAAGATCATGAGGTAATGTCACTATTCAGGATACGCCGCCAAATGTGCAATCACGTTGCTTGAATTAATGGACAGGATGAACACAATCTACAGGATACGAGTGGCTTGCTCCATCCTGTAAATACAATTTATCCATATATCTTAACTCCGTCTTCTTCTATCAAGTCATTAAATAATGACTTCTTGGAAAGATCAACAAGATCAACGGATTTTGATAAATGCCTAAATAGGTCTGCATAAAATTTAAAAAACAAACGTGGTTCAATTCCTTTTACTCCAATATCTATATCGTTAGACTCTTTATCATCTAAAACTGAAGAACCAAATAAAATAACACCAGCGACATTATATTTCTTAGCATACCGTATTATGATATTTTTGTCACGATCTGTTATCATTTTATCACTCCTTTCACCTGTAATTTCAATGAATTATTAACAATATATCCTATATATTGCTCTGTATAAATATTCTCACTTCCCCGCATTACAACATCTACGTCCATTTGCGTGCATCTGCGGTTAAAAAAATGTTGATAATGATTTGAAATGAGCCTGGACAATATCGAATCAACCGCAGATGCACGCAGATACGCTCCGCGTTGGGTTTTTGATATGTTTACTACACACTGCTTCATTGAACACATCATGAAAAATATAGAAGTCATCAATGTGTGGATATACACATCTGTATATATACAGACCTGTATATCCCAAATCAAAATTTTCGAATTCAATTCTACGACAGTTTATTCTGAAAAACAACAATCTCACCAACATTGTTCCTTGCTTGCATGGTCTTACATAAAAGACCGATTCGATACAAATCTATACTTGTATACAAGACCACTTAGATCGACCATAAGTGTCAAAATGTTTGTCTTTTTAGCACCGAGTGTGCAATATTAGTTAAAGTGTTTTATGAGAAATACTAATTTTTAAAAAGCCACTCAACCAAAACCCCAAATCGAATCTCAAATCCCCTGCCTGCGATTCAGCGCATACATCTGAGCCTTCTTCAATCGAAAAATAGACAAAGAGTGTTTATTGCACTTTCATATTTGGATCTAAGGCAATTGCATTATCGAAAGCCTCAGTTGTTTCAGCATGTTTTCCAAGATTAGAAAGTGCATGACCTTTAAAATTCCAATTGGATGCATCTTCAGGATCTAAGGCAATGGCATGATCAAAAGCCACAATTGCTTCTTCATATTTTTCAAGATCATAAAGGGCATGACCTTTAAAGTTCCAATTAGATGCATCTTCCGGATCTAAGGCGATTGCCTTATCAATGGCCTCAATTGATTCAGCATAGTTTTCAAGATCATAAAGGGCATGACCTTTAAAGAACCAATTAATTGTGTCTTCTGGATCTAAGGCGATGGCATGATCAAAAGACTCAATGGATTCAGCACATTTTTCAAGATCATAAAGTGTCTTACCTTTAAAGTACCAATAAGATGCATCCTCTGGATCTAAGGCAAGTGCCTCATTAATAGCCTCAATGGATTCAGAATAATTTTCAAGATCATAAAGAGCATGAGCTTTTAAGTTCCAAATAGATGCGTCTTTTGGATCTAATTCGAGTGCCTTATCAAAAGACTCAATGGATTCAGAATAATTTTCAAGATTGTAAAGAGCACGACCTTTTAACTTCCAAATAGATGCATCTTTTGGATCTAATTCGAGTGCCTTATCAAAAGACTCAATGGATTCAGAATAATTTTCAAGATTGTAAAGAGAATGACCTTTTAAGTTCCAATTAGATACGTTTTCAGGATCTAACACGATGGCATTATCAAAAGCCATAATTGATTCAGAATATTTTTCAAGATCATAAAGGGCATGACCTTTTAAGCTCCAAATAGATGCATCTTTTGGATCTAAGGCAATGGCATGATCAAAAGCCTCAATTGATTCAGAATAATTTTCAAGATTGTAAAGGGCATGACCTTTAAAGAACCAATTATCTTCATTTTCTGGATTTAATTCGAGTGCCTCATCAAAAGACTCAATGGATTCAGGATAATTTTCAAGATCATAAAGAGCATGACCCTTTAAGTTCCAAATAGATGCATCTTTTGGATCTAATTCGAGTGCCTCATCAAAAGCCGTAATTGATTCAGGATAATTTTCAAGATTGTAAAGAGCATGACCTTTCAAATTCCAATTAGATGCGTTTTCAGGATCTAACACGATGGCATTATCAAAAGCCATAATTGATTCAGAATATTTTTCAAGATCATAAAGGGCATGACCTTTTAAGCTCCAAATAG
>JAUWQD010000061.1 GCA_030611265.1 Methanosarcinaceae archaeon
TTTGGATTTCGAATAAAAAATGAGTTGCAAAGCGATGGCACGTCATGCCCCGCAGCTCTGCTGCGGTTGGGTGTGCCATCGCAACGTTTAATTTCCGAGATGCAAAACAATATTAGGGTCTGGAAGATTTTATGAATGTTAGGGAGGTTCCCGTAACTAACGCTGCCAACTTAGCTTTTTTCATGGTGAATGTTTCTCAGGCATTAATTCACAATGTTCAGAAGGATGATCCCCACTTTGGCATCCAAGACCTTAAGGCATACTTCAGAGGTAGCAAATATGTCAATGAAACATTAAAATTGCTACCGCAAAAACCAGACCAAATTTTAATTCAGCAGATCTTCACCCAAATAACGAAAATCGGAAGTATTAATAGTGGTTAGTACTGACTAATGGCGAAAGTATTGATATTAGCACTTACATTTCAGGGAAATCAAAATGAAAAACATATCTGAAAATTCAATGGATGAACTGGTGAAATGGGTCATCAGCGTTGACCGTCGTCTTGTACTTATGGAAACCATGAAAGGGCACACTGTGGTCAAGGCTTCTGATATTGCCCATGAGACCAGCAGGTCAACACAAAATATCAGCCGCGCTTTCAAGGAACTTGCAGATAAAGATTTGATCGAGTGTTTAACTCCTGAAAAGACGACATGGAAAAAATATGTTCTAACAGGCAAGGGAAAGGCTGTTTTGAAAAAACTGGATGAGAAATATTTGTAGTTGCAAGATTTATTAATGGTTAAAACATGGTCAGCAGGTGTGCGGGAGTTTTGGAGTGCTAAAGTTAAATGAAACAGTAATGAGGTGTTATTCACGAGTTGGTTCTATCTGTTTATGGCAATACTTTTTGAAGTGACGGGCACTACTTTCATGAAGTTGTCAGAGGGTTTCACAAAAACACTGCCATCTATACTGATGGTCGTATTTTATGCGCTAAGTTTGGGTTTATTAACTCTTGCACTTAAAAAAATTGATGTCAGCATTGCGTATGCAATATGGGCGGGTCTGGGGACGATGCTCATAGCGACAATTGGGATATTGTGGTTCAAGGAGCCTGTAAGCGCATTAAAGATGATATCACTGGGATTGGTCATTATAGGTGTGGTTGGTTTGCATCTTAGCAGTGGTGTGCATAATTGAATAATATCAGGTGAAACCTAAATGGTGAATCCATGAAGGACAACGAAGTGCAACATGGTTGTTTCGGCATGACCGGTTTTATGTCGAAGAGATTGATCAGGGGAATATTGGTCATTGCAGGATTTATTTTCACAGGGCTGGGACTCCTTGGAATATTCCTGCCTCTTTTACCTACAACTCCTTTTCTTTTACTTGCAGTGGCATGCTATGCCAGAAGTTCAAAAAGATGTCATTTCTGGCTTCTGGACAACAAATGGTTTGGGAGTTGCATAAAGGATTATCAGGAACGAAAAGGGATTACATTAAGAGTGAAGGTCATTGCCATCTCTTTACTGTGGATATCAATTTGCTTTTCAGTTTTATTTATGGTTGGCAATCTTTTTGTTTCCAGTATTATGGTTCTGATAGCTCTGGGTGTCACTGTATTTCTTATTGACCTTAGAACATTATGACCAATTGACTAAATTCAGGACATGAATATCAGAGCATATTCGTTTTTGTCATCCATTCCCTGCCAGTTTCCTGTAACCATCCAGAAGTTCCATATTGGCATTGATGACCGATCTTTTAAATTCTACCAGATCCGGTGTGATATCTTCAACCTCTTTCACATCGTCCTGTTGAGTGATAATGGAACCATCAGGCACTACTTTACCGGAGGGTATTGTTACTCCTCGGACTGTGGAATTATGAAGTATCAACGTATCATTACCTATTTCGCAGTCAAAGACCACAGCACTAAATCCTACAAAACTTCCTTCACCTATCCGGCAGGGTCCGTGTACGATACATCCATGTGCGAGGGAAGTTGCGTTGCCGATTACGACTTCAGAATTTGACAGGGCATGTATCACTACATTATCCTGCACGTTACTACCTTTTCCGACAACAATGGATGAACCGTTTTCATCTGCCCTGATCACTGCATTCGGGGCAACGAACACATCATCTTCAATTGTCACATTCCCGACAATGACTGCAGTTTCAGATATCCATGCGGTATCGCTGATATGAGGTTGTTGTCGTTGTGGGTTTTGTAATATCATTGTGTCGTCTCTTGCTATCTAAATTGCTTATTTGGTGCGATTCTGCAAAATGGTTATATGATAAGTTATGACAAATTATTTAACTATATTGACAAATCCTGTCAATTTTTGGTTTAGTGTACAATTTATAGAATAATACAGTGCGGGTTAATGCGAACGAAGTGAGCATTTTCCCGATTCACAGCGAAGCAACATTGATCAACACAAATACCACATAAGCCGCTACGAAAAACATCCCTTCTTTCCTGTCAATTGTATATTGTGATTTCTTGAAATGGATCAGTATTACTGAAAGCAACAGCATCATGACGATTGCCGGAAGGATTTGTAGTGAGTTAATGTGTATCGGTCGGACGATTGCGGACATCCCCAATACCCATAGGATATTGGCAACATTGCTTCCTATGATGTTTCCGAGTGCCATTGTGGAATATCCTTTTTTTGCAGCGACAATGGCTGTTGACAATTCGGGCAGGGATGTGCCGACAGCCATCAGTACCAGTGATATTGTATATTCCGGTACACCGAAAGTTTGTGCAAATGAGATTATGGTACCCACCAATAACTTTGCACCAATAAGCACACCGGTCAACCCTATGGCGAGTTTAATGATGCTATTTATGACAGAGTTTCTTGGTACCGGTTCAACTCCAACTGTCTGGTACTCCTTGATGATTTTGCGCAAGTATGCAATGTAGGCGATAACAAATACCAACCCACCGATCCTGCCAAGACCACTTCCTATGAGCAGGATAAATGAAGCGGCTGTGAGGATGAAAAGATGAACCCAGCCGCTGTATATTTCGATATGTTTGACTACCAGAGGTTTGATAATGCATATTATGCCAAGAACAAGAGCAATATTTGTGATGTTGCTTCCTATGATGTCACCGATCACAATGTCTCCCTTGTAGATGTAGGATGCATAGGTATCTGATACAAGTTCAGGTAGTGATGTGCCAAGTGCGACAACTGTTGCGCCGATTATAAAATCAGAAACGCCAAATAACTTTGCAAGTCTCGAAGCGCTGTCTATTAGCATGTCGCTGCCTTTTAACAATATCAATATTGAAATAAAGAATATGGCTACATCTATCAATTTTGTACCCCACGTATAAGATCAGATGTGATGTCTTCAATCCCTTCTACATCTTCAACAGTCACATTCTCCACAATTACCGCAGTTTCAGATATCCATGCGGTATCGCTGATATGAGGTTGTTGTCGTTGTGGGTTTTGTAATGTCATTATGTCGTCTCTTGCTATCTAAATTGCTCATTTGGTGCTATCCTGCAAAATAGCTATCTGTTAAGTTATGACAAGTTATTTAAGTATATTGACAACTTCTGTCAATTATCTCGATTCACAGCGCAGCAACGCTGATCAACACAAATAGCACATAAGCCGCTACGAAAAACATCCCTTCTTTCCTGTCAATTGTATATTGCGACTTTTTGAAACGGATCAGTATTACTGAAAGCAACAGCATCATGACGATCGCCGGAAGGATCTGTAGTGAGTTAATATGGATTGGTCGGACGAGTGCAGACATTCCCAATACCCATAAGATATTGGCAACATTACTTCCTATGATGTTTCCGAGTGCCATTGTAGAATATCCCTTTTTTGCAGCGACAATGGCTGTCGATAATTCGGGCAGGGATGTGCCGACAGCCATCAGTACCAGTGATATTGTATATTCCGGCACTCCGAAAGTTTGTGCAAATGAGATTATGGTGCCCACCAATAAATGTGCACCAACAAGTATGCCTATCAGTCCTATGGCAAGTTTAATTATGCTCATTATGACGGAGTTCCTTGGCACAGGTTCAACTCCAACTGTCTGGTATTCCTTGACGACTTTACGCAGGTATGCAATATAGGCGAGCACAAAGACCAATCCTGCGATCCTTCCAAGACCATTTCCTATGAGCATGATAAATGAGGCGGCTGTGAGGATGAAAAGGTGTACCCAGCCGCTGTATATTTCTGTATGCTTGACCACCAGCGGTTTGATTATGCATACTATTCCAAGAACGAGGGCAATATTTGTGATGTTACTTCCGATTATGTCCCCAATTACAATGTCGCCTTTGTAGATGTAGGAGGCATAGGTATCTGATGCAAGTTCAGGAAGTGATGTTCCAAGCGCTACAACTGTTACGCCGATTATGAAATCAGAGACGCCAAATAACCTGGCAAGCCTGGATGCGCTGTCTATGAGCATGTCGCTGCCTTTTACCAACAGCAATATTGAAATGATGAATATGGCTAAATCTATCAATTTTGTACCCCACTGAACAATGGACAGAATCATTTGGTCGGACCAATTTGTACCATCAAACAAATGACTCCGAATGATCTGAATTACATTAACTTATGCAATATGTAGTATATAAATAAAAAGGAAGAAGTGACTACCGGACATGTTGGTGTATTTTTGAGTTTTTCTACAATTCAAGATATGGTGATTCTATATAACTTCAGTATTAGCAACCTTGGTATCGATTATCTGGTTATTCAGTATCAGTTTGATCGTTATGGAATAACTTCCCGTGGGTCGTATCCCGCTCACTTTTTCCGGTATCGTTACTTTGATGGGTATATTGTATTTCACACCGGGTTTTAGTTGGGACGTATATTTATCATGATATTCCTTTTTCGCCTGATCCCCCATCCATTCATATTTGTGGTTAATGACCAGAGTCTCAATTTCAAATCCCGTGATCGTTGTTGAACCCATATTGGTCAGAACTATATTTCCGTTCACAGTATCCCCTGCCTTATATTGCGGTGCGATTTCGATATTGCTTATTTTGATATCGCTTGTTTCTTTAAGGTCAAAACTTCCGGATGCAATGACATTTCCCTGATACTCGGCCTGCCATGTGTGTTCTCCTGCAAAAAGAGGTTTTGTTATCAGATAACCACAAGAGTTCACCTCTATCAAGGTAGACGAATCAACAGAAATAAAGAAGTCTTTAACACCGAATTGTTTTTCCTGATACAGAGTCTGGAATCTCCACTGGTTCTTTGAATACTGGAAATCGTTTAGGAATACACTATCTGTTGAATCTATTACGATGATGGTTTTTTGGGCTTGAAGCGTTTGATCCCCGAAATTCACGTTCAATATTACCTGATGTTCTCCGAGTGCCAGATTGTCTGCATTTTCCACAACCATGCCATCTATTATCCACTCAAATTCCGGTTTATCGATATCCCGGGTGGTGGCAAGAAGTTCAATTTCGTCATCATTCCACAACACGCGATCGCAGCCAATGGACACATAAGGATTGAGTGGCTGAGGCTGGTCTTGTATAGGTGAGAAATGAGGGTAGATCAAAACAGCAGATGAAGAAGCCATCAAAAGAATGATAATTATATACGCTCGTTTTACCATGGACAAACCTGTTTATGGATACAACTGTACTGTTTCTTTCATACCATAAGACGGTGGTGTAATAAAGTCGATTACAGTTGCTGCACCGGCTTCCGGTATCAATGCGATGTTTATGTTCATTCTTGCAACGATATTAAAATTTGAATCGTTGTACGTACCAATTTTTGTATCTGAACCGATCTGGGTATGTGACTGCCCTGTTTGGGACATGGTTGAAATGTATAGCACTACAAGATCTCCTGTGGTCAAGACAGATTTTCTTGTGTGAATGATCCATCCGCATCGCGTAATTTTTCAGCCGTGAAGAAATACTGGCAATTTGCGCCCGGTATTATCTGGCTTCCGTTAAGCAGGTAAGCCAAATTTTCTGAATGTGAATTCGTTGATGAGAACCCTTCCATTTAATTGCCATACGTGTTGCTGCTTGCGGCGTATATTAGATTATTTTTGTTTGTTCCATCAGTGATCGAAATAACTAACTGATAAATGTCTACCGGCGAACTGCCTACATTAAGTCCAACTTTAAGTTTCAACATATCTGCAGTGTAAGACATGTTGGTAGATGACGTTTTTGCCCTAATGCCCTCAATATTTTTCACGACAAGGTTAGATGAGACTTCCGCAACGGCTTGTTTTCCTGTTGATTGTGCTTTTTGCTGAAGGGTGCCGGATGTCTGAATTAACAGTGAGGCTGCAACAGCCGCAATAAGCACCATTGAAGTGAAGACGATAAGTGTGCCAATACCAACCTGTGCCCACTCATCTTTTTTCATAATATAATCTTCCTAAATAATGTATCTAACGATTTGCAATAATGTTGCATATTGTCTTGTATCTTATATAATCTGTTGATGGAAACATAAAATCATCAAGGTATTTTTGCATCATCGAATTAACAGTACATATTCTGTCGAGTTCTGCAATTCAATTTGTCAACCCCCTGTTTCCACTGCGCATTTAATCATTATAAATTTCTCTGCATATCAGTTTAAAGTGATCTGAGCACTTTATACGAAGTTGCGTAACCACTCACTTAAATACCCCCCAATTTCCACTGCACATTTAATCATTGTAAACCCCTCTGCACACCAATTTCAAGCAAATGTGAGCATTTTCTGATAAGTTGCGCAATCCCACACTTAAAAACCCCCTCATTTCCGCTGCACATATAATCATGATAAATCTCATTGCATGCGGACTTCACGTAAACACAAACATATTATATAAAATATTGATGGATATAACAATAGAAAATGAGACGACTTCAAAAAATGCATTTGTCGTTTTTGATGGCGCGTTTCTCTCGCTCTATCTTTCTTTTGTGATTTGGTCAACTATACAACTTTCCCTCTTGCAGCCATTTCCAAAGCGGCACAAACCGAATGTTGTTACCTTTGAATTCTTCCACATCTTCATGATCCCATGTGATTATAAGAAGATCACTGCAATCCAATTCTTTTGCTGCCCCGACAAGCGATCTTAATTCACGTTCTTTTGTTTTGGGATTATCAATATCATAACATACCTGTGTCAATTGTGATACATCAGCCCCTTCTTTGATCTCAAAATCAACTTCGCGGTGTTGTGAGTCTTTCCAGTAATACATCTTAAGACGTGAATTTGAGTTCTATATTTGTCTTAAGAGTTCCACTGCAACGGTATTCTCCATTAAATCCCCGATGTTCTCCGAAAATTTGAATGACACGGAATTTGCCATTCCGGTATCAATAGCGTACATTTTTTTTGGAGATTTGATCTGCTCTCTTTGTTTGAATGAGAACATGTCCAGATGGAATACGAGATATGTGTCTTCAAGACATCTGGTACAATTTTGAACAGTGTTTACGCTTCGAAAGTTCAATGTGTTTTTCAATTTGGTATAGGAGATCTCGTTCGAAAAAGACGACATAAGGAATCTGGCAAGATTATACAAGTCATCTGCATATCGCACATTGTGACGTTGAACCACATCTTTGAGGATGATGCTATCAAAAAGTGTCTGGAGATATTTGTGATCGTATCCCTTAACCACTACTTCAGGAAAACCACCCACGTCCATGTATTTCTTCAGGTGGTTGAGAACCATGCCCCTCTCTTCTTCCGTATATTCATCCATTGTGGAGAACCCAACTGCATCCAGATATTCTCGGAACGAAAATGGAAAAAGCTCTACGGATCTGTGTCTGCCTGTCAAATGTGTTGCAAGCTCACGGCTGAGTAATTTTGCATTGGAGCTTGTGATGAGCAGATTGTATCCTCTCCTGTGCAAGCTGTTGACCCACAATTCCCAGTTTTCAAGATTCTGGACTTCATCAAGGAAAAGGTATTTCGCATCGCCATAGAATTCCTGAACATATCTCAATATCTCGTCATAATTATCCAACCCTGTAATTTCCTTTTCATCGAAATTGACATATCCGAAGTCAGCATCATCAAGCACCATAAAGCAAAATATGGATTTACCACTTCGTCTCACTCCGGTTACAACTTTTATGATGTCATGGCGCAGATATGTTTCTATGTTCTCGGCAACTTCTCTTTTGACAAGATCAGAACTTATTACTCGTTCCTTTTCCAGTTTCTGTCTTTTTATGTTTTGTCTCATAAATAATATGTACTGCACAAAAGTTATGGTTTTTGTGCAGTACACTGGGCACACTGCACAAAATGAATGGTGCGGTCAAATATCCCGACTCCGTTTGAAAACTTCGATTACAGAATATATCATAATTCGTCCGGCAAATAAATGGTTTTGAACTCGCCACAGCATTCACATTGATATGTGAAGTAACCGCGACTCTTGTCCTTGGAGAAAAGCATCTTGTTGATTTCTTCGATCTCAACATTGCGAAGAATGTCTTTACGATTAAGACAAAATTGTTCCCAGTTGCCGTTGTCCTCGAATATACGTTTGACAGTGAGAGTTTGCTTGGATGGAAAGATAGCAGTTTGCAACAATGAGATGAATTTGCTTAGAACTTAATAAAACATATTGCTTATAAGTGTGAGAAGTTATAAATTATATACTATGAAAAAATATGTGTAACCTCTTGCGAATGAAATTCTGGCCACAGAGGATACAGAGAATGGAATTAATACAACTCTGTGACCTGCACGCCTTGCGGGCGTAGCAGGCACTCAACTCCGTGGGAAGTGAGTGTCCTGCACACCTTGCGGGCGTAGCAGGCACTCAACTCCGTGGGAAGTGAGTGTCCTGCACACCTTGCGGGCGTAGCAGGCACTCAACTCCGTAGGAAGTGAGTGTCCTGCACACCTTGCGGGCGTAGCAGGCATTCAACTCCGTAGGAGGTGAATGTTCTCTGTGGTCAATTACATTTTGTTTATCAGATCATAGAAATGGTGACTTCATAATGAATGTTGTTGTAAAACTTGGTGGCAGCCTGATAAATTCAGCGCCGGATATTGTAAATTGTCTGCTCGAATATGCGAATTCTGCCAAAGGTCGCAATGTTCCAATACTTATCGTACCGGGTGGTGGTATATTTGCAGACTCGATACGCTTTGTCGTCAAGCAATACGACATCGGCGAAGTTGCAGCACACTGGATGGCTTGTCTTGCAATGGAACAGTACGGATATTACCTCATTGATAAAACAGGTGCGAGAGGGATTAACTCAATTAACGACCTGCAGTCCGGCATTTCCATTCTCCTGCCATATCGGCTTTTGAAAGAAACGGATGAGCTTGCGCACTCATGGGATGTCACATCCGATACCATTGCAGCATGGGTGGCAAATATGGTCGATGCACGGCTTGTTAAAGTGACTGATGTTGACGGTGTTCTTGTCAACGATACACTTGTGCAGGAGATCGGGGCAACCGGTCTTTTGGACATGGGAATAACCTGTGTCGATACTGGTTTGCCGGAATTTATTCGCGCAAAGAACATGGATTGTGTGGTTGTGAATGGACATGATCCTGAGCGTGTTATCGCTGCAATTGAGGGGGAGGCTGTTATCGGAACATACATCAAGGGGAATATTTAAATTATATACCGCGTATGTACTGAAATCATCAAAATGCTGAATACTGTTTAGTAATATTATCATACATTTCATATACTATTCAAGTAGTGCTAAATCTTGATCTTAACTATGTTCAAACTTAAGATCGAATCTAAAGTAAACTTAAGATCGCAATTATAACTATAAAGGAGATATTTAATGGCAAAACCAAAAGTCGAATTCTGT
Organism: Methanosarcinaceae archaeon; assembly: GCA_030611265.1. GTDB lineage: Archaea > Halobacteriota > Methanosarcinia > Methanosarcinales > Methanosarcinaceae > Methanovorans. The sequence goes on from JAUWQD010000061.1 coordinate 9,807, forward strand.
ACATCATGTGGTGTGCATCTCGTAGAGCGCGGTTATGTGAATTTTCCATGCCCTGCATGTGATGCAGAACTTGGAAGATGCGTAAGCTGCAGGCAGCAGAGCAATGAATACACATGCAAAGAATGTGGATTTGTAGGACCATAAGGTGTTGAAAATGGGAGAAGTTGCAGCAACAATCAAGATCATGCCGGAGAGCCCTGAGACCGATCTTGCAGATCTTAAAACCAGACTTGAGGCAGTATTGCCAAAGGGTTCTGAATTATATGGTTCAAAAGAAGAACCAATTGCATTTGGCTTAAAAGCACTCATACTTGTCGTACTTGTGGGCGACCTTGAAGGCGGCACAGAACAAGTGGAAGATGCATTTGCAGCAGTTCCCGGTGTTGAAAGCGTCCAGGTTACTGAACTCGGACGACCTGTTTAAGTATATTTTTTCAACACACATATTCTTTTTTTTCTTTTTTTGTGGGCTTGTAGATCAGGGGTAGATCGTTACGTTCGCAACGTAAAGGCCGCGGGTTCAATTCCCGCCGAGTCCACTAAAGGGCTTAGATATGGCAAGGTGATAGTGTTGCTAAGATCAATGCGCTCAAGGTATTGTAAGGCATACAGTGTCATGCGATTGACAGAGGGCATTGTACAATAAGACTTTTTTCGCGGACCTAATTATGCTTATATTTTCTCGAAGGTAAATTTCGATAAAAATTTCCATAATACAATTAATAAAAAACCAGCGATAACAACGGAACCCAATATGCCTATATTTACCCCTTGCCAGATAAAAAATGCATGTATTATCAATACACAAGATATGTAAATAATGAAAAACAGGAAGTGTACTTGATCTTCACTTAAAAATTTATGTGAAGTACTCTGAGCTAATCCTTTACGAGATTCAATCATAAATGCTATTAGAATATAAGAAAAACTAGCAATGTAAAGAACAGATGTAGCAAAAGTAAGATAAGAAACAAAAAGCAAATTAGGAAACTTTAAAAAATCCGATTCTGAAATATAGTAAAGAGATAATCCATTATACAACTCAGTAAAAACAACCAAAATTGTTAATATTTTGAATAACCAACCAAATTTATCAAGTCTTTTATTAAACGTTTCACCTATTTTTTTATTATATATCACTACGTTTTGATATTTATTTACATTTTGTAGCACCAACACAAAACAAGTAATGAATATTGCATATAGTGCGCCCACGGTTTGCATCACTGCAGAAGGAATCCAAGAAGGGTCACTCATGACATAAGCATCACTAACATATTAAATAAAATTTGTGATTCACTCAGATTAACATCTGTAGCCTTTATTTTTTAAATATTGTCTCAAATAGGACACATCTCTAGTTAACTATTTGTAAAAATCAATGAAAAAAGAGAGGGGATGACACAACCACACACATTTAATAAGGATGGGTTTATTGATTCAGGGTTTGAGGGTATATATGAAATCTGTATCAATATGTGATGTTGTGTCAGTGATCTATCATTATCATTCATGATATATAAACACTTTGGGTCCATTAAACGAGTGGGGCAAATTTAATATTAATCAGTGCATTAAAGAAGCCGATGACACGCAACATAACTATCAGTTTATGTTCAGGCAGGACTGCCTATGAAGTAAAAGTCACAGAAAAGATCGACCTGACGAGTGCAGCCAAAAAAGTAAAAGCAAAGGTTGCGACAAAACACATCATGATACTCGATTTTTCAGATGCAGAGGTGTCACTGTTCCCAAGCGGAAGGATGTTAATAAAACGTGTTGCCAACGAAACCGAAGCTTTGGATGTTGCGAACAGGCTTTTGGATCGTATATCAGGTTAACTAATGTTGTAATTATTATTACTATCGTCACTTTGATCAGAAATACTCGATAGACTATCGATCATGGTTATTTTTGCCCTGGATACGGAATCAGCCACAAGTTCATCGATATCCACCTTCTGCTCTTCAATAGCAAGTGAATCCAACTTTGCCTTCACTTCCGGATGATCAGGTACAGCAGTGCAGCATGTTGCCGGTTTTATGGATGCATTGAAGGTGCCGATTCGATTGGCCATATCAATGATCTCTGTCTTGTCAAGTCCTATCAATGGATGATACAAAGGAATCCCGAGCCCGTATATTTCCGCATACATGTTTGCAGAGGTCTGGGATGCAACCTGTCCGAGTGATGCACCAGTGATGATGCCGCTTGCGCCTTCCTTTTTCATGATCTCGAATGCCTCACGGTACATTGTACGGCGACACAACAGGCATGTGTTCTTGTATTCACAATCTGTCAGAAACGCTGTCAAGTTGTCTCCATGCGGAACCTCATACATCTTTAACGGATGTCCTGGAGCCCAGTCTGCAAGAACCTTAATGCAATCCATTGCCCTCTCACGAGTGGTCTCGTCAGAGAACGGCTCGTTGTTACAATAAACAGGAATGATCTCAACCCCTCGCTTCATCATGAGCCACGCAGACACAGGAGAATCAATGCCCCCTGATACCAGTGCAACCATCTTACCCTGCGTGCCAAGTGGCAATCCGCCAACACCTTTGGATATTTCCGTGTAAACATACGCTTTGGTCTGTCGCATCTCAACAAATATTTCCTTATCAGGATCAGTCAGGTTCACGGATGGATCCTGACCAACAGATTCCAGCCGTTCCCAAACCGCATCCCCACATTTTACACCAATATCACGGGATGAAAAACTATGATTACCGGTCCGACGTGCGCGGATCGCAAAAGATTCGCCTTTCATTATCATGCCAGCACCGATGTCAGCACATACTTTAGCTGCATCCGCAAGCGTGGCATTGCTCGATATAGCAGGTGAAGCCGACACAACTCCAAAAACATCAGCGACAACTCCGGCTGCTTCAGGGTCGGTCGTATGGACAAAAATACGCCCCCATTCACGCTTGATCTGTGAATATCCCATACCCCTCAGTTTAAGCATCGCTGCTATGTTCTGAACAAGTTTCCTCTCATACCAGTTCCGAACACCTGTGCTTTTCAAAGCCAGTTCACCGTATCGGACAATAATAATGTCAGTCATTGAGTGCAAGTATTGGCGACATGACTTTTAAAGGTATTCAATACCGCAACAAAAACTTGTCTAAAACAGCGAAGAGACAAAAAATAACTTCATTATCATTATCAATCACCCTAAACACCTGATATCTCCCATATGAAAGAAACGACATAACAACCGCGAAGCGGCGCATTTCGACACCGCTGACCTATGTTTATCACGTACGACATAGTAATCGCACTGCGAGACCTGATGTGAAATGGATGCCGAAGTGAATTTGTTTTATTTGAATATACGGGAGCAATTGCTGTTTAGTAGTGAAGGGTAGCGCGCGCTCCGCGCGGGGGCGGCGCAGACGCGTGGATTGCCTAACTCCTGCGCGCCGCGATGGTTAATGCGAGGGCGGCGGCAAGGAGGGTG
>JAUWQD010000052.1 GCA_030611265.1 Methanosarcinaceae archaeon
TCCCATCCATAGAAAGACATGTTGAAATGCAGCATGAACAGATCACAATTCCTGAAAAAGCGGCTGTCACCATTGATGGAAAAATAGCAGATATAAGGACTCCGATCAAAAACCTGTATCTGGCCGGCACGGATACAGATAGCCGGAGTATGGGTATAACCCGCGCTGCGTATTCGATCATAGAGATGCTGGGTGCGTTGAACAAAGACGGGAACCTGCACTAAGACGGGCGTATTGTTAGGGTATTAAGTCCGCAGGACAACTGAATCACGTTTGAAGTTGATTGTGCATACTATTAAAGAGAATTATATATTTTGTGATTCCGGATTGGATTAAAACTCAATGACTTCAAAGAGGCAGTGAGTAATCTTTATCTCATACACGGTTAATGGAAAGACCTTTAACGTAAAACATCTAATTAATAATTGGAGGGTTAAATATGATTGAAACAATTCGAAAACTTGGTCTTCTTGGCATGGGAGCTTGGGCACTCACTGAAGAAAAGATCAATGAAATTAGCAAAGAACTTATCGATAAAGGCGAGATCAATAAAGAAGAAGGCAAGAAATTTGTACGGGATCTTATTGACGAGCAGAAGAAACAGAAGAATGAACTTGAGAGTAAGATCTCTGATAAAGTGAAGGATACATTCGGCAAGGCTGAAATGGAGACAAAAAAAGAGATCAAGCGTCTTGAGAAAAAGATCGACAAACTCGAAGAGGCAATAGGGAAACTATCTGAGTAGAGTTTCAATTTAAGTTTAAGATTAAACTTAAACTTAAACTAAATTTCTGCACCGTGCAATCGGTGTAATACCATTTCGGTTTGGATGAGTTGATACAGGGTTTATTGGCTCATTGTTTTTTTTGAAAGTGTCGGGTAAAAATATGCCTTTTAGAATACTGCGCAGATATAAAATGGTAAAGCGGTATGGAAAGATCATTGATACTCTTATCAAATATGAGTATGGATATCTCGTAGACCAGATGGAACTCCGTCCATTTGAATCAATTCGGTCAAAGTTCAGAGGGTACTGTGAATTGAAAAATGCACCGCTTACCAGTCCAGTGCGTGCACGGCAGGTTCTCGAAGAGCTGGGGCCCACATATGTAAAACTCGGGCAAATTCTCAGCGTACGGCAAGATATAGTCCCGACTGAATATGCAAATGAGTTTGCAAAACTTCAGGATGATGTGCTACCTTTTGATTTTGAAGATGCCAGTATTTTGATACGTCAGGAATTGGGTGCGCCCATTGAGGAAATATTTTCTGAATTTGAACATGAGCCGATAGCAGCAGCATCGATCGGTCAGGTACATCGGGCAAAATTGCATGACGGAACGGATGTTGTGGTCAAAGTACAAAGACCGGAAATCAAGAAGGTCATTGAGACTGATATTGATATCATGTACAGTATAGCAGAATTTGCAGAGGAGCACATCCACGATGCGAAGCTCTACAGGCCGGTTGAAGTCATTGATGAGTTCTCAAGGTCTATACACGCTGAGATGGATTACACTCAGGAAGCGCGGAATGTAGATCGGTTTTTGGCAAATTTCAAGGATGACCCACACATATATATCCCGAAAGTTTACTGGGATTTTTGCAGTGAGCGTGTCCTGACACTTGAGTATATTAAAGGAACCAAGAGCAGCGATTTTGAAAGGATCGAAGAGCTCGGATTTGACCGGAATGAGATTGCTACTTGCGGTGCAAAAGCGTTCATGAAACAGGTATTTGAATATGGTTTTTTCCATGCAGATATGCATCCGGGCAATGTCATCATCATGGATGATGGTAAGATCGCATTGATCGATTTTGGTATGGTGGGGCACCTGTCTGATGACGTGCGCAATGCACTAATTGATGGTCTCATCGCAACAAGCAAAGGTGACATTGATGTATTTATTGAGATTCTTCGGGATTTTGATGCGATCAGTGAAGATGTAGACCTTCCCGCATTGAAGACCGACCTTGAATATTTGCTGGACAAATACTATGGCAGGTCATTGAAACAACTGGATGCATCAACCATGATGATCGAGATGATAAGTGTTCTTAGAAGACATCAGGCAAGGGTGCCTGCATCTGTTGCTTTGCTGTCAAAAGGCGTGGTGACTATCAGTGGATTTGGTGCCATGATGGTTCCTGATTTCAATGCGGCCATACTTGCAGAACCATATGCAAAAAAAATGATGGGAAATCGCATGCGTCCAAAATCGGTTGTGAGCGGGGCGTTTAAGGACGTATGGAATTTCGCGCGCATGATGCATAAGGTTCCAGCTCAGGTCACACACATACTGGATTCTGCCGAAAAAGGATACATGAATGTAAAATTCGAGCATCACGGGCTTGATCGGGTAGTTTCGGAAATGGATGCTGCAAGCAATCGTCTGTCATTTAGCCTTATTATTGCGGCGTTAATTGTAGGTTCATCCCTGATAATACAGACTGGCATGGAACCGCTTTTATGGGGCATGCCACTGCTTGGTGTTCTTGGTTTTTTGATAGCCGGTTTTTTTGGAATGGGACTTGTGATCTATATATTGAGGACCGGGCGGATCTGACTTGATCTGGTTGAGTTTCCAAAAATACACACCAATAAGTTAAATATCTTGAATCGCATTACCAACTGTTAAATACCATAGTGGGCGCGTGGCCTAGCCAGGATATGGCGGCAGCCTCCTAAGCTGCAAGTCAAGGGTTCGAATCCCTTCGTGCTCGCTATTATTTTTAAAACAATCATTCAACGGAGAACAGAATTTGCTCAGGAAAGCTACAATATCAGATGTTGGAACAATGAAGCAGCTTATCAACAACTATGCAAAACAGGAATTGATGCTTGCCAAGTCACTTGGTGAACTGTATGAGCATATTCGCGATTTCTATGTATATGAGGAGAATGGTGAGATCATTGGATGCTGTGCTTTAAATGTCATGTGGGTGGATTTTGCCGAAGTGCTATCACTTGCTGTAAATCCTAAGTTCAACAAACGTGGGATTGGTTCTAAACTTTTAGCAGCATGTCTTGAGGATGGACTTGCACTTGGTGTGAAAAGCGTATTTACTCTAACCTATGCACCGGAGTTTTTTGAAAAGAACGGTTTTGCAAAAGTGGAAAAAACATCACTTCCGCACAAGATATGGGTTGGATGCATCAAGTGTCCGAAATTTCCGGAATGTGATGAAACCGCACTTGCGAAAAAGTTAAAGTAGGGGCAACAACAAACACGTTATTACTTACCGTTACTCAATTACTTATCATCACTTTGTTATTTACTACTGCTTGTGGGAGGTAGAACGATAAGACCACTGGTATTTGGAAATGGACGATTCCTTGTATGTGAGGACAACAAAGGAATCATAAGGGACATATATTTTCCGCATGTTGGGATCGAGAATCATGGTAATTCCATCCGTGTAGGTCTATATGATCTTGAAAATGATAATCATGGCTGGATCGATGAGTGGGACATCCGGCAGCGGTATAAATCCACTTTTACAAGTAAGTTCAGTACAGGTAAACCTAAAAAGGACAATAGTGTATTCACAGATGGTGCCAAAAAAGTAATTGGAATCAAAAAAGAAGCAATCTCAAACATCGGTGAATCCACATTTGAGAACCAAAAAATTGGGGCAAAGATCACTGTGTGGGATGCAGCACACCCTACGAGGGATCTCTTTTATCGGGTCTTTGATGTTAAAAACATTTCAAAATCTGCAAAAAAGTTCAGGTTATTTTCAACTCACAACTACAATATACTGGAAAACAAGATCGGTGAAACAGCAGTCATTGACCGTGATGTTTTGATCCATTACAAACAGAACAGGTACTTTTTGCATGGCAGTCGTCCACATTATGACCAGTTTGCAGTAGGAACTGCAGATTGGAATGGACTTGAAGGTACATGGAAGGACATGGAAGGTGATGGTACGTTAAGCAGGAATCTAGTATCTCAGGGGTCGGTTGATTCGACAATTGGATGGACACTTCCACGACTGTGGCCTGACGAATCAACACATGTTCATTACTGGATTGCGATTGGAAGAAGTTATAATAATGTCAGGAATACTCACTTGTGGGTTTTGGATGAGAGTACTACTTCCATATACCATAACGTGTTCAATTTCTGGCACTCATGGCTCGAACGAACGTCAGTTCTCCCGGAATATAAGCAGACCGGAAAATTGCCTAAAAAAGTGCTGGATATGTTCTATCGCAGTCTGCTTACTGTTGTTTCCCATATGGATGTAACAGGTTCGGTGATAGCATCATGTGATTCCGATATCAAACAGTTTGGCGCAGACCTGTATACATATTGTTGGCCAAGGGATGCAGCCTGGGCTGCGATCGCACTTGACAGGGCAAAGTATCATGACCTGAGCATAGAGGTATTTGATTTCTTCTCTAAAGTGATAACAAAGCGCGGATACTTCCTTCACAAGTACACACCGCGCGGAGATTTTGGAAGCACATGGCACCCGACACCAATGATCCAGCTCGATGAGACCGGCTTGCCGCTTTATGCTGCATACCATCACTGGCTGGAATCTAAAAACATCTGGCCTGTGGCAAAATACTTCAACTCACTTATAGCACCTACTGCTAACTATCTTATAAATTCGTTGAATCGGCTCACTATCCTTCCTTGTGAAAGTTTTGACTTGTGGGAGGAGCAGAAAGGTGTGCAGACATACACAGCATGTACTGTGTATGCCGGTTTACATGGTGCTGCTGAACTTGCAAATGCACTTGGTAATGATGCTGAATTTGAATCCTGGTCACAAGCCGCTGAAATGGCGAAAGATGCTATTCCTAGGTACCTTTACGATAAGAATCTCAAGCGCTTTAGACGTTCACTTGACGATTCCACCCTTGATGCATCAGTCTTTGCGGTATGGTATTTCGGGGTGCTTCCGGCTGATGATGAGAGGGTTGTGAACACTATGAATGCAATCGAAGAAGAACTGACACGCCCATCTGGTGGAATTGCGCGTTACATGCATGATTCATATTTCGGTTATATGAACAGTTGGATAATCTGTACTCTTTGGCTTGCGCAGTGGCATATTGCAGTTGGGAATCTTGAGCGTGCCATGGAACTGATTGAATGGTGCACAGACCACGCCCATCCAAGTGGTCTTATGTCTGAGCAGGTTGCAGATGATGGCAGTCCGTTATCAGTTTTGCCGCTTGCATGGTCTCATAGTGCTTATGTTTTGACTGTGCTTGAGTACTTGAAGGCGGTAGCAAAAACGGAGCCAATTTGTCCGGTGTGATTTTTGATTAACCCAGATAAGCACGTCGATGAACCACGCAGATATGGTTGTATTGTTTTTGTAGTGCCAAACTTTTAGATCGCCACTTGTTATAGATAAACTTAAAGCGAATGGAAATTATTTCTGAATGAGAGTTTTGATGGCAAGTGAGATGGATTTGCAAAAATTGCTAAAAATGCAAATACGCACCCTTGAAAAACAGAGGGAGACGCTGTTACCGAAGTTGATGAACGGTGAAGTTAGAGTAGGTTATTAAGAATATGGCAAATATTTTACAAATAGAAAAGCTAAAATTTGAAAAAATATTCTCCATGGCTGGAGGGTACGTATTAGATTTCTCTAATATCTCATTTCAGAGGTTTATATATGATATTGTTAAGATAGACATCAATAATTCAAAATATGATAAATACGGAAGTTCTAAGGCAAATCGATTACGAACATTATGGGAGGTAGAATCGGATGGCATTGTTGGTAAAATTACTGAAGAGATGCTTTTATATTATAAAGCCAAAAAAACATTAAATGACCAAGTATCTGAAACCTTTGATAACAATTTATTTGAAGAATGTTTGAATACAGCGCATAAACTACAAAAAAAGAAATTGAAGAAAGAAGAATCTATGGATGCTATTGAAAATTTCTTGAAGAGGGAAGTTGATGAGATTTCAATAAGTGCACTGGATATCGATGGTACGGTAACTGATATTTTAGAACAAAGAATTGTCGAAGTGAAAAAGTGTCTAAATTCAAGAGCCTCTCTTTCAGTAATTTTTTTATGTGGCAGCATTTTAGAAGGAATATTGCTAGGTATTGCTACAAAAAATCCCAACAAATTCAATCAGTCTTCTGTTTGCCCGAAACGTAAAGGTGAAAGTACAGCAAAACGGTTTCATGAATGGTCTTTAAGTAATTTCATTGACGTAGCGCATGATATTGGTTTCATTGGATTGGATGTAAAAACGTATAGTCACTCATTGAGATCTTTTAGAAATTATATCCATCCATATCAACAAATGAGTTCAGGTTTCAATCCTGATATGCATACAGCAAAAATTAGTTGGCAAGTATTGAAAGCAGCAATGCATGATATTTATGAAAACGTGAAATAAAATAAAATCCTCATCCACATGCGTGACACGCTCTTTCCAAAACTCATGAGCGGGGAAGTGAGGGTGAAATTTGAGTAACAAGTGGCTTGTACATGAACAAAATAGAAATTGTAAACCAACAATCAGATTTCATCCTCTACACTGGAAACGACGGAAAAATAAATGTCGATGTTTTTGTGCAGGATGAAACGATTTGGCTGACACAAAAAGCAATCGGGAACCTCTTTAAAAATTCAAAAGCAACGATCAGCGAGCATCTTAAAAAAATAGATGCCGAAGGAGAATTGCAGATGGATTCAACTGTTCGGAATTTCCGAACAGTTCAAGCGAAAGAATCGAGGCAAGCAGAAAGAAATTTAGAATACTACAATCTCGATGCCGTCATTTCAGTTGGATATGCAGTGTCAACTTCTATTAAGGGGGATAAGGATGACTACAACTAAAAAATTACCCGACAATCAAATTACCGTATATCAAGCTCCTGATGGAAATATCAACATTGAAGTGCTCTATGCCAATGAAAATATCTGGTTGCCGCAAAAGCGAATGGCAGAGTTATTCGGGTGCAGCGCGGACAATATATCCTTGCACCTTAAAAATACATACAAAGAGAAGGAGCTTGATGAATCAGCAACTACCGAGGATTACTCGGTAGTTCAAATCGAAGGTAATCGCGAAGTAACCCGTACTGTAAGGTGTTATTCGCTTGAAGCCATTATCGCGGTGGGGTATAGGGTTAACTCAGAACGTGGCACACAGTTCAGGCAATGGGCAATTTCAATTCTTCAGCAATACATCCATAAAGGCTTTGCAATGGACAGCGACCGATTCAAATATGGTTCCCGTTTCAGCACACGTTATTTTGATGACTTGCTCGAAGAAATTCGGGATATCCGTTCCAGTGAGCGGATGTTGTATCAGAAAATTACTGATATTTACGCCACTTCCATTGACTATTCGCCAAAAGCAGAGGACACAAAACAGTTCTTTGCAACGGTACAAAACAAACTGCACTTTGCCATTACCGGACAGACCGCCGCGGAAATTGTAGCCGAACGAGCCAAGAGCGACAAGCCAAATATGGGATTGACATCATGGCGAAAAGGACCTGACGGTAAAATCATGCCAAGTGATGTTGCCATAGCAAAAAACTATCTGGACAAAACAGAACTTGATCATTTGAACCGTATAGTCACCATGTATCTTGACTATGCAGAATTACAGGCGGTTCGCAATAAGCCAATGTACATGAAAGACTGGACTGAAAAACTGAATGCATTCCTGAAGTTCAGTGAATACGAAATACTCACCAATGCCGGACAGATCAGTCATGAAGTTGCTCTGGCTCTGGCAAGCAAAGAATATGAAACATTCAAGAAAATTCAGGATGAAAATTACATTTCCGATTTTGACAAAGAAGTGTGGCGCATTAGGGAGGGTAAGGATGATTATAAATGAAATGACAAATATGGAATGAAAATATACTACATATTTTTGCAAAAATAAACCACACCATCTTCTTCCTTTACAACCGAAAAACCATTTTTAAGATACAATTGAATCGCATCTGTCAATTTAGCATCCGTTTTGAGAACGGCAATTGAATAGTTCTGTCCGGCAAATTCCAGAGCCTTCAAAAACAATTCCATGCCAAATCCCCTGCCTCTGAAATCTTTCCTGACATAGATGCGTTTGATCTCGCACCGATTGTTATCTATCCTTCGCACAGCACTAGTGCCAATTATCACACCATCCACGATCCCCACATAAAAAACGCCGCCGGATTGTAGATAATATCTATCAATGCTGTCAAGATCAAAATCCTTGTTCAAATCGAATTCAAACCCCTGCTCTTTGAGCACGCCAAGAACAAAGTCCTTGACCTCGCCAATCAGGGACGTGGAAAATGTCTTTATGAACATTGCACGAGAACCCCGTAATTGTCTGGATATTCCAGAAAGTCCAGTGCGATCGACTTCAAAATTTCTGTGCCGGTGATTAGCACATCTTCATCAATGTCAAATCTGTTTGAGTGGTTTCCCTCAACGATATCTTTATCAGGATTCCTTGTTCCAAGTGTGAGATAGACACCTGGCACTTTTTGTAGATAGAATGCAAAATCCTCTGCTCCAAAGATGGGTTTAGCGTCCCCTTTTACATCCGGGCACATGTTGTTCAGCAGTGAGTGTACCGCTTTTGTGAATGCTGCATCGTTCACCAACACAGGGTAGCCGTGCAGTATGTCAAGGTCGTATGCCGGCGCACCGTTGCGATCGTCGATTGTGTATGATCTCATCAAATTATCAAGTGTCTGCGTTATCATGTCATCAATGGTCTTTGTGTCGTCATCGTTGAACGTGCGGTAACTTCCGATGATGTCTACTTCGTCAGGCGTCCTGTTAAATTGCGCGCCGCCTTCGATCTTGCCGATGCCAAGCACGTATTTTGAGGAGTCTATCCTGCTCTTGATATTTTTGTTGATCGTGCTGATAAAGTCTGCCGCAATGAGTATTGGGTCGATACAGTCCTCAGGATTGGAATGATGTCCGCCTTTTCCGATGATCTTGATGCTGAACATGTTCGAACTCGCCATAAAACTGCCTTCCCTAAATGCGATCTTTCCAACATCCACCGCGCCAAAGATGTGCATTCCCACAATTGCGTCCACGCTGTCAAGCCCGCCTTCTTCAATAACTCTTGCTGCGCCTCCAGGTGGCTGCTCTTCTGCGGGTTGGAATATCAATCTGACACTTCCTGCAAAGGTATGCCGTTTCTCATGCAAAAGGCGCGCTGCACCCAAAACCATGGCAATATGGCCATCATGTCCGCAGGCGTGCATGAAACCGGTGTTACGGGATATGTAATCCTGATTTCGCGCGGTGGGCACTTCAAGTACCTCGAGGGCATCGATGTCTGCACGAAGTGCGATACATGATCCACCTGACTGCCCTTGTATTGTTGCGACAACTCCAGTGTCTGCGATCTTTTGCGGTTCAATTCCTATGTCTTGCAGTATTCTGATAATTTTTTCCTGAGTCTTGTATTCTTTAAAACTGATTTCCGGCTCGCTATGGAACTCGCGGCGGAGTTTGATTATCCAGTCTTCAATTGGCATTTTGGGCAAAGTCTTTCCTCGCAGGTTTTTTTGGTTTATAGTTAAAAATCAAACAATATAAACTAATGTCATTCACTTTTCAATATTGCATGATAAATAAAACCACAGTATTTGTTCGTATATACCCCTTAATTGCAAGAACATCAATAGCCGGAGGCTATATGGTCTACAATCAAATAGATGCTGCTTCCATCAAACTCAACCGCTATTCCGAAGATGTATGGACCGCACTACCAACTACAAGAACAGATGAAGATACTGCTTACTTATATTTCGAATCCCAGACACCCGGTTTTTCACCGTTTGCAATAACCGGACAGGAAAAGATACTCATTTCTCCTGCAGTTGCTGAAACCGAAGCAATAACCGAAGCACCCATGCCGACCGACGCGGTCACAACACCAACCGAAGTAGAAACGCCTCCGGAACCTACGCCCGGGGGGAAGTATCTACTCTTCGGTGTGGTTGCATTGGTGACTATCGCGGGCGCGTACCTGTATATGCGAAAACGGCAAGGTTAATATCCAGTAGCTGCTCATTATCCGCAGGAGAAATGCCAGTTGAGCAGCACCACAATTCTTGGAATCGAAGGCACCGCATGGAACCTGAGCGCAGCCATAGTGAATGAAAGCGATGTCGTGGCAGAGGTCACACATACCTACCGCCCGCCAACCGGTGGAATACATCCACGTGAAGCCGCACAGCACCATGCAAGATATGCCTCACAAGTAATACGCGACCTTCTTGATGAAGCAAAACAACACGGCGTGACCACTGGTGACATTGACGCGATCGCATTTTCTCAGGGTCCGGGACTTGGACCATGTCTTCGCACAGTTGCGACCGCAGCCAGAATGCTCGCACTATCCCTCAATATTCCACTTGTAGGTGTCAACCACTGCATAGCACATATCGAGGTCGGAAAATGGAAAACTCCATCTTCCGACCCTGTTGTGCTCTATGTCAGCGGTGCCAACTCGCAGGTACTCGCATATCGTATGGGGAAGTACCGCGTATTTGGGGAAACACTTGACATCGGGATCGGAAATGCATTTGACAAATTCGCACGCAATGCCGGATTAACCCATCCCGGCGGTCCAAAGATCGAAGAATACGCCAAAAATGCAACAGAATACATCCCACTGCCCTACGTGGTCAAAGGTATGGATTTCTCGTTCTCGGGACTCTCAACCGCAGCAACGGATGCACTGAAGCGCGCATCAATAGAAGATGTGTGTTACTCATTTCAGGAAACTGCCTTTGCAATGCTGGTAGAAGTGACCGAGCGCGCACTTGCACACACCGGCAAGAATGAAGTACTCCTTGCAGGTGGAGTGGGTGCTAACATGCGCCTGCGGGAAATGCTTGACATCATGTGCGATGACCGTGGTGCATCATTCTACGTGCCTGAGAAGCGATTCATGGGCGATAACGGAGCAATGATCGCATATCTTGGACTCCTTATGCTTGAATCCGGCACCGTGACAGATATCGACAGATCGCATGTCAATCCTAATTTCAGACCGGATGATGTTGATGTAACATGGATCGATGGAACTATCGATGAGAAACTCGAGGGAGGAAACTGAATAGATGTACCTCACAAGCGGCGCAGAAGCAACAGTCCATCTCGAAGATGGCATCATAGTCAAAGAGCGTGTACCAAAACGTTATCGTTTGGTGGAACTGGATGAGCGGATACGCAAAGAAAGGATGCGGGCAGAAGCGCGCCTGATGTCTGAAGCAAGACGTGCGGGGGTTTCGACACCAATTATCTATGACATCAATGGCTCAAAGATCGAGATGGAATACATCGAAGGACAGCCCATCAAGAACGTCATGACTTCTGAGTTGAGCGAGCGCGTGGGTGAGATTGTCGGGCGGCTTCACAGTGGCGGTATCATCCATGGTGACCTGACTACATCAAACATGATACTCCACAACGATAAGATATACCTGATAGATTTTGGACTTTCATTCGTCAGCAAGATAGTAGAATCACAAGGGGTGGATGTGCATGTGCTGTTCCAGACATTTGAGAGTACACACAAAGACCATGAAAAACTCATCGAAGCATTCTGCAAAGGATACAGGAAAACATTCGAGAATGCTGATGAGGTCATAAAACGTGTCAAAGAGATCGAGAAGAGAGGTAGATATGCGTAAGATCATATTTGTTACAGGAAACAGGGGTAAACTGAGGGAAGCGAAAGACATCCTTGCAGCAAAGGACATTGAGGTAATCCAGAATAACCACGGTTATCCCGAACTTCAGGAAGATGAACTTGAACCCATTGCGGCATACGGTGCAAAATGGGCTGCCGATGAATTGAAAATGCCGGTCATGGTGGATGATTCGGGATTGTTCATACATGCACTTAATGGATTCCCTGGTCCTTACTCTGCGTTTGTGGAAGAGAATCTGGGCAACCAGAGGGTTTTGAAATTGATGGAAGACGAGACCGACAGGCGTGCCACATTCAAATCAGTGATCGGATATTGTGAACCCGGCGGTGAGCCTGTTGTATTTACCGGTACGGTTGATGGGAATATCGCATACGAAGAACGCGGAAGCGGCGGTTTTGGATACGACCCCATATTCGAGTATGAAGGACAGACGTTTGGTGAACTCGGTGACGCGGTGAAAAATACATTGTCCCACCGCCGAAGGGCACTGGACAAGTTCTTCGACTGGCTGGATTAAAACCAATTGCTGCAACAGGACTTGGAACAGGCAAAATGTCAGGCAAAATGCATGTTTTTTTAGACGATACTCGCGGAGTGGACACAATACCACTCAAACTCGTGGTGTATCTTGCCCTCACATGTGCTGTGATGGTACTTATCGCAGTTTCGTGGGGAAATATCATGCCGTTCATAGAAGGAGCAGACGTTGATGAGCAGATCACGGATGCTGCACTCAAGATAACATCGATCAAACAGGGTGCTGCGCGGGATATTCAGGATACGCGCAGTGCCGATGGTTCGATGTGTGTTGTCGAACTGTCCCTGCCTGATAATGTGAGATTCGTTGGGTTTGGCGTTGATCCCGATCCTGACGCGAATGGAAATCTCACTGACTCGGAATGGGTGGTTGAGGAAAATACCATCGTTTATCAATATTCGAACGGTGTCAAAAAGCGCGTGTTCTTAAATGGGGAAACAGTTCAATTCAGGAATGGGGTGCAGGATGCAAACGGCATATGGTTTATCGATACCAATCTTGATGTTGCGAATGGTCATGACGTGGGAGTTGTACTTGATAGACCGATCAGCGGAGAATTTATTTTTGAGATGGTATTTGATGGTGAGAGGTGCATGCTATCTCGTTTTTAAAAAGACCATCACCATTGGATGTGACGTGTTTTTCAATCGGCGTGCATGGTTTGAGTCCACTTTCTCCCGGATACTTGATGAGATATATTTGCTCGCGCGCGCCATCCAGATTATCATTGAAGTGAACACTGCTGCTGCGATCAGCATTACAATGCCTTCAAAGAGTTCTTCGTTCCTGCCTGCGAATTCTATTGCGAGTGCATTGAACACGAGTACCGCTCCGATGCTTCCGAATACGGCAAGTCCTGTTGCGGCATATACGTGCTTGTTCTATTCGGTTCGTTTTGTCTGTAAAAGGTATGCAAGAATAATTCCTAC
Source organism: Methanosarcinaceae archaeon (assembly GCA_030611265.1). GTDB lineage: Archaea > Halobacteriota > Methanosarcinia > Methanosarcinales > Methanosarcinaceae > Methanovorans. The sequence goes on from JAUWQD010000052.1 coordinate 13,162, forward strand.
AATGAGGAATGCTTCAAGACCTTCACGGAATGTTATCATGAAACTTGGTATCATTTTTTGTTCACCTTTTATTATTGGTGATTTGTAGGGATGCCTAATAATGCGGGGGCGGGCATAAATGTTTTGGTATGCCTAATTATTATCGTTTGGGTGGAAACACGGTTTTGTGTTAAAAATAGAATTATGGTCAGATTTCTGCACATACTCACAACTTGGTAAATATTACCGATTATAATCTAAAAAAGAGAATACCTATATTATATATTTTATGACTGGTATGATTATATTCACTTATGAATATTGAGTATTGTCACTAAATTGATGAAATATAGATTGACGGGTAAGGTAGAAAATCGTGGTACTTAGATGTTGTATACAGGCTTTGGGCTTAAGCCCGGATTATGGCGACTGGTAAATAGCGAACTTAGTACATGATAAGATTATTTAGAAAATTATATTATGTCATGAATTAGATCACTGGGCACGGAAAAAATGAAATTGAACATAAGTACACTAAATAATAAATAAATATTCAACTATGGAATAATAATTATGTCTGAATATATAATAGGAATTTTTGCAGTTCCACAATATAAATCTCATGAAATCCATAATTTGCCTTTTTGCTCAAAAGATGGCTCTGAATTAAATAACGTTTTTATTAATAACCTTGAAATTGATGAGGACAACATTAAAGCAACAGGAATTAATCAAAGCGATGAAGTAACTCGGACAGATATCTTACGTAAAATCCAAACTTTATCCAAAAAATGTAAACCCGATGATGTAATCGTTTTATATTTTTCAGGACATGGTTATTCTGAAAACAATGAAGGCTATTTAATTCCCTACGATACGGATTTGGATTTAATATCTGACACTTCTATTTCTATTCAAAGAATTAAAGATGAGTTGGAAAAATGTGAGGCGAAAACCAAAATTTTAATGATCGATAGTTGTTATTCAGGCATAGGCCACGGAAAGAAAGTTGATTCAAAAATGAGTGAAGCTTTCGAAAACTCGCTTTTTTCAGATATATCTGAGGGTTCAGTAATATTTGCTTCCTGCAAACAAAATGAAATATCTTTCTCTCTTGAAGATGAATCTATGAGTGTCTTTACACATTATTTAATTGAAGGTTTGAAGGGGAACGCTGGCCTTAATGAAAATTCTGAAATTTCATTTGACGATTTATATACATTTGTTACAAAAAAAGTAGCAAAATGGGCTTTTGATCACGATGTTTCTCAAACACCTAATATGAGATTAGAATATGCAGGAAAATTGATGATAAAAGTAAAAAATCCTGAAATATCAGAGATAACTTCAGATGAAGTAGACATTTCTGATGAAATTAAAAATTTAATTCGCATAGAATTGACTTCTACATATACATCACCGGATTTTGAACTGATATATGAAGATATTGGTGGTTGGGTAAGGCATCTGTTGCCCACTGGTAAACGGAGACCACTTTCAGAAGAAGAGAGAATCGAAAAAACCATTTTAAATAAAGAAATTATTCTAGGAAATCTGTTAAAAAATATTATTAAATTTTATAAACCTAGCGATATTATATTAAAAGAAGATAATATCTATGAATTACCTTTTGGAAATATTATTTATTTATCAACAAATGATTATAGTAACGAATTCAAATTCATAATTTCAGGCGAATTTGAGACAGAAAATTTAAAGAACATTTTGCAATCGATAGACAATCAGAATATTTTTGGATGGAATGCCATAGAATATGTATTTGATGGACATTTCAATTTCGATAAGGTTCATGAGATTGTAAAGCAAAAAAAGTATTCAGTTGATTTATTGCAAATAGAAACAGATTTGTCAAAAATCACTTTTTCAGAAAAACAAGACGGAAAATCTCCCACCAGTAAATCAACAACAGGAATTTCCATTTCAAATGATTCTAATATGGCAAAATTGAAAATATTCCAGCAAAATAAACTTATTCATGAATTTTTCCAGACTATTCCTATAGATGATATCATCGACACTTTTTCTGTTGCATTAGAGATTGAATAATTAATTAATTCTGTCTCCCCCTCCAAAACAATTTCTCTGTCCCATCACGAAAATTATAATAAGAATCAATATGATATTTTGATAATAACGGAAATTGGGTTGTGTAATATGAATAGCAATACAGCAGTTCGAAATATTGGCATTGGCTTAACGCTCATAGGTTTCATTTTGTTAATGATGTATGTTTTCTATGAGATATTGGCAGGTGATGGAAGCCTCATACCAAAATTATCCATTGCAGCAATCATATTGGGAATTACAGTGGTATTATTGTCATTGGTCAAGGAAAAAAGAACTGTTAAGGATAAAGAGATCGAAAGGAAATATTGAGGTTAGAATATGATGATCGTAAACACAGATTTCATAGTGGGGAAGGAGATCACACAGACGATTGGCATGGCGCGGGGAAGTACTATTCAAGCC
>JAUWQD010000007.1 GCA_030611265.1 Methanosarcinaceae archaeon
TGCCCCTCTTGCCTTTCGTTGATTGTACATGCCGGTCAAAGCTTCCTTTGAGGATCGCTTCTTTTGAAAAAATGTCGTAGATCTCATCAAACTTATCGAGATATTCTTCAAACGTATAATAGGCGATCCTCCCCACGCTGACTTTGTCTGTTTGATTGGGTTTGATTCGGCAATCGAAGACAGAGAACTCCTCGAAATCGGTCACGATAGACAATGGCAGTTTTGCACTCCATGCATACCTCCTCAGCTGGTATGATGGGCTAACGTCATCTTTTACGTTCACAGAAGGTTTCTTCGCTTCAATAAAGAACTTCCTTTGACCGCCAATTCTGAAACTGTAATCCGGCGCTCTGGTCGAACCCCCTATTTTTATCGCATCCTCATGAACAACATCTTTGTATTGCTCTGCATGATCCTGTTTATTGCCGACATCCCATCCCATAGCTTCAAAGAAGGGATCAATGAATTCAATTCTCACCTGTGTTTCATTATATGTTGATTTTTTATAAACGTCAAGATTATACCTGAATCGTTCAACAAGCTTTTTGATCTTTTGCTTTGCTTCTTCTTTCATTTCATCTTTGGACATCATAATAGACTATGTAAGACACACTTATTATATTTTCTATAATTGACCTCTTCCAAATAAACACATGTCAATTTCTCACAATACAATACGCCCAACCGGCTCCGTAATCTCAAATTCTCCCAAAATTATTTTTCGTTTCAGTTCCCATGCTGTCTTCAGAGCACGCGTGCGGTCTGGACACAGGCAATGAGGAAGGTGCGGGGTGCGAACTGGAAGCGAGCGCGAAAGCCGCGCCCCAGCTGCCTTTTTTTGCTGCACTAAAGCCCGCCGCCAGTTGAGTGCAGTCTCAATCGCAGGCGTGCGTGCGCAAAGCCAGATAAGTAAACTTAGGCCGAAGCAGCAACAGCGCCGCAGGCGGTGCATTCCACTGCTTCTGACAACCCGCAAATCTCTCTTTCACAACAAAACACGAAGGCGCAGATACTGATAACTCGATGCGCATTTCGGGCAGTGGTGAAGCACGGCGCCGCACTTCGTGCGTGGTGATGGCACGTTCATTTTCAAGTAGTTCAACCACCCGCGCTCGCCCGTCTGTTATCAGGTAATGCCACCTGCACGCGTTTCATTCATCAGGGTGTCAAAACCACTAAAATTTGACAATAACCCAAATGTTATTGTTCAACTCATTCTTTTAGGATCGACTTTCATATACTCACGCAACAATGTTGTTGCATAACTTCCCTTTGGCAGTGAAAATTCAAGTACCGCTTTTGTTTTTCCTGAATTCAGGTCATCCTCTGATGCTACATATTCAGGTTGTGCATATAGCAACATCTCGCGCCTCAATCCTTTTGATGCCAACTCCGGCATGGTGGGGACTTTGAATCCTTCAATTGGAACTCCGCTATTCTCAAATATACGGTGTTCGATCTCACCCTGCTTACCGGATGCCCACTCAGTGCTGTGACCGATCAGGGGTGCTGTAACAAAAGCACGCCTGCGCTTGATAAGATTATTCATTCCATTGAGCTTTTGTGATGTCACTTTTTCAGTTCTGGATATATCAGGAAGTCCATCCTTGTTTTTGAAACAGACTATATCTCCTTCAATAGCAGCATTCAGGGGCAAACCTTCTTTCACCCGCTCACACAGGATTTGGTTAAAGAGATATGACTGGTATGCATGTACGAACAGCATACGTATGCTTTTGGAAAGTATTCCGAACGCGCCCGTAAAATCATCAGGGCTTGTGATAAGATGGTGCATCATCGAACGTTCATAACGCAGGTTCAGTGGATACTGTTCAAGACCCCATGCATAGTCTTTTGTGTTGAACACATGATCCCGCACATGTCTATTCTCTTCGGATTCATCAGGGAACGACTTTGCAATATATGCAAGTGCTGCTTCCTCTATATTTCCGTGAACGATTGCTTCTCCCACAAGGTGTGTGATGGGGCGGATTGCGCCAAATCGCTGTATTCCGAAAAAATTAGGGACTCCGCCGGTTTCCAGTATCTTATCTGTAGTTTTCTGAAGATGTGTTTGGAGTTCATCTTCGGACAGGTCGATGTCCCTAACCGTTATTTTGAACCCGTTTCCTGTAAGGTCGCCCAATTTTACCGGTCTGTTCGACCTGCCTATGACTTTCAGTTCAACATCCTTGAGGAAAATGTCATCCACAGCCTGTGGTGTCATGTTATGGATGCTGATCTTTTGGGTAGTGACTGCCCGCTTGTCCTTTGTCCCTGCAAACCCTATGCGCTTTTGGCTGATCCCAAATTTGCGAGAGAGGTCACGGATCACATGATGCATGTCCCAGTTACGTTTTGTAAGTTCAAGTATCAGTTGTTTTCCACTGTCTCCTTCTTCGCGGTTTGTGATTTCTGTTACGACAAAGTCATCGACCTCCTGCCTTAATTTCCCCCCGATACCTTCGGTGGTTGTAGTGTATATGTCGATACCTGTCTTTTTTTCAATTTCTGGAACTTCCATGAATTATGATCTCCCTATGTTATGACAAATATAACAATTACAAAAATTACAACAACTATAACAATTTCAAATGCCCCGTGATCTTGTCAAGTTCATCTGATCTTGCAGGTCCTATACCGAGTACCGTAATAGTGCCGGGTGCAATCTCGGTACGCCCTGCATCTGTGATAAGTGCTGTCGGAAGGTCATGCCGTCTTGCCACTTCCTTGAGTTCAAAAAGGTCACGTAAAGTCGGAACCCTAAGGACTACTTTTTTCTGACCGCCATCTTTCCACCCTTCAAGCGCATCTCTACTTGCCCATTCCGATGCAGATACGGCAGCGTGTGCAACCTGTACTGCGAGTTTACCTTTTGAGAGTTTGAGATCATCGCGTATCACAATGCATTGTTTGTATTCAACCATCTTTATTATCCTCGTGACCCCTAATACAAAACGTTACTATATCCCTATATCCCCGTGGTTACGTAATCGATTATTTGTTCTGCGACGTTTATGCCCCACGCTTCATATATGCCTGCTCCCGATGGCGTGCCATTGACCTCAAGTATCACAGATCCGATTGGTCCTTCGATGATGTCCACGCCTGCAAAGACCGTACCAATGGTTTCTGCGGCACGTATGCATATCTCTTCCTGTTCCTGTGACAGGACACACCGCGCGGCAGTGCCGCCCTGACTGAGATTATTTATCCATGAACCATCTGCTGCTGTGCGATATATCGCACCGATGACGCTGCCATTGACCACGAATGCGCGAATATCGCGCCCCGGGTTTGCGATGAATTCCTGAATGTAGAGCATCTCTTTTTCGCGGATTAGTTCATCGATAAGTTGTTTGATTTGTTTGGGGTGCGGTTCGTTATTCGGGTGAAATGCTGTGCCGTCTTTTACTCTCAAAATTCCGAGGCCTTTGTAGCCAAATACGGGTTTTATTACGGCATCGCCGAATTCTGCCAGTGTGTTCAGAGCACCTTCGGTGCTCTGGACTGCTCTTGTTCGTGGGACTGGCAAGTTTGCCTGTGCCAGAAGGCAGGTTGAGTGGTATTTGTTTGCAGCGTTCTGTATTGCCTGCGGGGTGTTGACGATCAATGTTCCGTTCATTTCAAGCTGTCGCAGGATGTCAAATCTAAAAGAAACGCCATCAAGTATGCCTGCACCAACATCGCGCACAATGATTGCGTCAAGTTCGGACAGGTCGGTGTCATTTGCACTGTAATGGATACCATGTTGTATATTGACTTCTGCGGTCTGCAGGTTTATTACGACTGGGGTAATGTTCTTCTGTTTCGCTGCGGTTACGAGGGATGCGGTTGTCCAGTCGGATGGGTCGGTTATGGCGATTCCGATTCTTGTTTTTTTCATTGAATTGCTCATTGCTCTTGTTTATATTAATAGTCTTCACATTTTGTTTTTCTGCTATTTTGTGGCAACACTTACAGAATGCGCATCGCCTCAATTCCATCTCGTTCCATCAAACACGCAGCAATATCGATCACTTCCTGCACAGCATCGATCACCACTCCGTCTGCAGTAGCCACAACAACCCCCACACCCGCGTTCTTGAGATCAAAGTCTACATGACGGGATGTACGCGCGCTACCATTTAGCGAATATATATGAAACCTGTTGTCAATATAACGTGCAAGTTGTCCGCTTTTGCTCATCTGCGTATCCAGTAGAATGTTGACAGATCTTACGCTGTATTCAGAGAGGAACGAGAGCATCTTATCAACTGCTTTGTAAGTAGCATCCGTATTGTTATAGTTCCTAAAAACTCCTCTTGTGTCCCGAATAAACCCATCATCCCCAAGCCAGAGATTTTCATTTTTTAGCATACTTTCGACGGTTATCAGTACGTTATAACCATCGATCAGCACATCGCGCCCATTAATGTCTGCACATGCAAGCTGTTTTTCCCTACGCACCGTTGCAACCTCTGGAGGTCGTACGACCCTTACAAGTATGTGCCTTTCGCTTTCAGTCAGACGATAATGATCACTAACAAAACGTATTGCTGCGCTTATCGAATATCCGCGTGCAAGAAGATATCGAATATCATGGGCTGGTTCGGTGAGTTTTTTGTTTAAGGTATTGGTGGAATTAAGCATTGAAAATAGTTTGATGCCAGTATGATTTATACATGTCGCACACCAATTTATGGCGCATCCAGATTATAATCTTACTTTCCGCAGGTATATGCAAATTTTAAACATTTTTCCTGATATCGGTTTTGAATATCCATGACATATTATATTTATACTGTATATACATATGCACATGGTGAGATGACAATATTCACCCACTTAATGTTGGAGAGATCCTGTTTTAGTATACAATTTGCAAACTTCGGTAGAAAATTGACATACATCATTCTAAACCGTTTGTATGCATATTTTGAAAACCGTAATCATGCAACATCATTCTATATTTAAGAAAAAGATTTGTTTTCAAAATCTACCTGCGGAAAGAGAGATTACTTGAAATCGATCGGGGTCAAGAAGGTGTAGAACATATTTGAAAATTTGTGCAGTTCACTGATAGCGGTTTAATTTCATAGTGACGATGATGGGTTATAACAGTTTATCTTCCAGTTCCACAACATCCACATCCCGCCTATGATACCCCATCTTCCCTATCATCTCTTTTGCAGTTTCAAGATTCTTTCTTGCATCTTCTTCTTTTTCACCCATTGCCAGATATAGTCTGACATATTCAAGGTGGCAGTCTGCTTTGTGTAGTCCCATGCCCCCTCGTTCTGCTATGGTCATGGCCTCGTCAAGGTCGCGCTTTGCTTTTAAGAACTCACCTTGCACACTGTATAGCTCTGCACGGGCCAGCAGGCCGCGGGGAATGTGATGCTGAGTTCCAGCCTGTCGCAGACCTTCTACCGCCTTGTTAAGGTGAGCTTCGGCCTGAGTAAAATCATTGCTTACCTCCTGCCGGGTTTGAAGCAGGTGGGCACGACCCAGGGATAGGTGTTCGAGGGCGATGTCGAGAAGATAGCCGGATCCCCATTCTAATGTCTGCCCGGCCCGGCCCAGCACATCTATACACATTCCCTGGCTCAAGAGCAGGTCGCAATACCGGAATCCCGCCAGTGAGTAGAGGTATGAATACTCGGGCTGCCTTTCCTTTTGCATTTCCTCTGCTTCAACAAAAGCGGCTTCAGCTTCTGGAAAGCAACCAGCCTGGTGCAGAGCATCGGCCAGGGCCGTTCTGTTAGCCATTCGCAAAAAAGCATCGCCGCTTTTGTCCGCATACTCCACGCTCTGGCTGGCGTAATCCAAAGCCGAGGGCACGTTGCCCAAGATGAGGTGGAGTTCGCTGAGGTTGCCGGTACAAATGGCAGTGTTTATCCAGTCCTTACTTGAAACATCAGCATCCAGTCCTGCCTGCATGGGCTGTGCAGCTTCTGCCAGCCTGCCCAGCGCCCGAAGGTAAAAACCAGTCTAATTCAAAACATAACCTTTATCACTTTCGGCAATCTCAGCCAGAATTTTATCCCAAGGTTGATTGAAGAAGCCAGATAAAATAGTCAGCAAAGAGCCCATTGCTCCTAACTTTTTCGAAGCGAAAAATTCATTCCTTCTTTGAATCCTCTGTTTATACACTTCATCCAGTGCGTCCTGATGCCGGCCAGCCTCGCAGCCATGTGCCACTGCCTGATAAAGGGGCCCCATCTCCTCGATGGTATCGGGAAATTCTTTTGCTGTATTCTTATAGTAATCGTAAAGTCTGGAATGAGCCTCTTTCCATGCATCAGGATTATTATTTTTGAGTTTCTCGCCAAAATATTCCCGTATGAGAGGATGGCAGTCCAGCTTATCTGATTCGCCGTCTTCATTTGCCAGAAGTCTTGCCGTCTTCAGACGATTTAAAGCAAACAACCAGTATTTAGATGAAAATTTTTTAAAATCCGAGGTTAAACCGTTGATAACTGGTTTGGTCATGATTGCCTTAATTGCACCGTCTTCGGCAGGCCTGCCGAAAACCCCCATAATATACAGTATATTCAGTTCAGGTTTACCTTGGAACCATTTTTCATATGATTCCATTACCCTTTTAGCATGACCGCCATGTTCCTCCTCATCAATAAGATTCTCAATTAGGTCTCGTTTTCGGACATTCCCACCATATACCACAGTAAGATAACTTCCAAGCAGGGTTAATGCGAGCGCATGATTGCCAAATTCACGGGATGCCTGTTTGAGTTCTTCATCAGTTCCCTTTACACCAAGGTGTTTGAGAAGCTCCACCCCTGCATCAGGTGAGAGATGATCAAGAGAAATATTTTGCACTGAATTTCCGATGAAATCTTTGATATCATCCACTTCCAGACGCGTGGATATGACACATAGCCCGGGATTGTGGTTAGCCAATTCCCGAAGCATAGACTGAAGGCCCGGGTCTTTTATTCTACCTCCCCCTTCCCCCGGTGGATTCTGCAAAGGCTCAAGTCCATCCAGAATGAGCAGAGTCTTCTGTTTTTTAATGAAATCTGCCAGACGCTCGCCCTTCTCCCAAGGTGAACCCTCATCTGGTGCAGGGTCGCCAAACCACTTCAAGGCAGATGCTATGAACACATCGGCAGACACCTGTTTATCTTCCGATGCACCCTGGCTGTAGAATGACCAGCCGAATACGCGTTCAGCGCCATGGAAACTGTCAGCTGCCATATTGCGCAACCATTTGTTCACAAGAGAGGTCTTGCCGACACCACCCCACGCCACCAGACTGACTATATTGGTATTGGGGTCTGCCCAGGCTGTATCCATATCTTCTAGTTCCTGCTCACGACCGAAGAGGATGGAGCTTGTAGATGGCAATCTGGCAAGAGATATTTTTTCAGGAGCAAGAGGAATGTGGCCTTTGTCAATTGAATCCTCGGGAACACACTTTATTATGTCTGCAACTTCATTTGCAATCGCCGCCAAATCAGTGTCAATATGGTGCTCATCACCACCTGAAAGAGCCTTGCCGTCCTTCGTTCGAAGATTCATGCGAGAAAGCCATTTAACTTGGTTCCATGCACATGGTTTCGCTATGATTGGAAATATACGCATTCCTTCCTTCTCACGGTGCTCCATCAATCGAGAGACTTCTTCTTCAAGGATAAACTTAGATGTAAGAAAATTGGCAGAAACCAATAAAATGGCAACGCTGGCTTTTGTCATTGCTTCTTGGATTTTTTCATACCAGTCCTCACCCCCACCGATGCGGCGATCGTCCCACAAATCGAGAAGACCTTCATGTTGCAACACACCCAGATGGGACACCAGTCGGTCCTTCCAGTCTTCGTCCATGTGACTGTAACTTATGAAAACTGTGGGTTTGGTCATGCAATTTCCTTTTTTACAATGTATGTATCTTTGCTAATATTATGATTATTAGAAAAGTTATTCTGTTATATTTGTTTCTATAGTGATACATATTTAGCAAAAAAAATCAGTTGCATTTGCCTTGAAGATCGACCTTAATGATACACAAGTTGACATCCATATCCAGTCCATCCTGTAATCCTGTCCTTAATATCTATAAGATAATTCATTTTGTTCATTAAGTGTAAAAGTATGGCAACTTTATCGCTGATGGAGGGGTGCGCCGCCTGCGGCGGATTGAATCGGCGTCAAAAATCGCTAAGCAAATACTATATTCAAATGAACTGAGAATGGTGCAGGATACTTTATCCTACCCACACAAAATAAAAAAAAAATCATAACTCACAAACTTCGCTCTTCCTTAACCAATCAATGTCTGACTGATACAACTCACGCAGATCCCTCAACCCCAGTTTCAGCATAGCCACACGGCTCACACCCAATCCCCATGCCAAAACAGGATGTTTGATACCAAGAGGTTCAGTGACTTCCTTTCTGAACACACCCGCACCACCAAGTTCAACCCAGCCCATACCTTCAACATAGACCTCAGGTTCGACACTTGGTTCAGTGTACGGGAAATAACCCGGGCGGAACCGAACATCCTCAAATCCCATCCTGTGATAGAACTCAGCAAGGCATCCGAGCAGGTTTGCAAATGACATGTTCTCATCCATAACAACACCCTCAAGCTGCTCGAACTCAGGAGTATGTGTAGGATCAATGGTCTCGCGGCGATATGCCCTGTCAATACAGAATGCCTTAACAGGAGCCTTTGGATTATCTGCAAGATACTTGATGGTAACCGCAGTTGTGTGGGTTCGTAACACATTCCGGCTGGCAATATCCTCACTCCACTTTCCGCCCCATCCGGTCGAGTCAGTGTCGCCGCCATATTCATGCATTGCGCGCACATTGTCAATATAATCAGAAGGCAATTCAGATGTGGATGAAAGATGGAACGTATCCTGCATTTCACGCGCGGGATGATCCTGTGGCTGGAAAAGTGCATCAAAGTTCCAGAATGAACTTTGCACGATATCGCCTTTGATCTCAGTGAATCCCATCTCAAGGAAGATCTGGCGCATCTGGTCGATCAGGCGCTGGTATGGGTGTATCTTTGCACCATACACCTGTTTTGGCTTTGTGTTAACATTGTATGGGCGGAAATTCGTATTTTTCCATTCGCCGCTCTTTAGCAGTTCAGATGTGATCTGGGTAACCTCTTCCTCAATAACGATTCCCTCAGCCACCAATGCTTTTCCTGCATCTGTGATAGTGATAAGCCTGTGTTTTTCCTCATGTTTGGACACAAGTTTTCGTTTGATAAGATCAGTTACAACTTTCAGATTAGCACCCAGTTCATCAATGGTCTGTGCATGATCCTTGAATATTTCAAGCACAACCTCATCATCGCCCGTATCCGAATTGCCGGTCGGAACGATCATTCCTTTGTCAATAGTTGCCCAGCCTTTGCGGCGAAGCCATCCTGTTGCGATCCCGACCATTTTTGGAGACAAGCGCTGTTTCAGTTCATCAATTGAGGTCGGTTCCGATATCGCATCGATTATTTGGCGCTCGGGTAATCCGTCCTTTGCATATTCGATACCTTCTGCTGCCAGCATATATGTTTCAATTAATTCCTCATCAACGCTTGCAAGTTCCATCTCAGTCAGCAAATATGCAGACTGCATGGCTGTCTCTATCTTTAAAAGTGATTCCTTTGCAAGTTCTTGCGGAGTTGCGGATGATGATAGTTCATCCAGTGCAAGCAATACGTTTTTGTCATTCGTTGTGAGGTTATACTGAGCGCCCATAATAATTACACCTGTGTTGTATTGTGAATATACCTATGCCTTATGATGTATAATTGTATCATTATCAAATTATCTAATCAATTTCCATTGGATCAATAATACCTATAATCCATATTCATCCAGTCTATCCCTTGCAAGTTCACGCAATTCCTGATGTTCGGTCAGGAAATCAGACATGAGTTCAGCAGCGAGTGATTTACAACTGCCACACATGCGACTACCGTTGACACATTCCGAATGGAGTTCCATGAGTTCCTTATCATCATCTATCAAATGGAACAGAAGCAGTTCATACACTGAACACTTATCCGGTTCTCCGCCAAGTTTTTTCTGTTCATCAAGTGTAACACGACCGCCGGTCTTTGCACGTTTTACCTTCTTTGCGGCTTCTTTTGGATCATCTGTAAGAGCAATGTAACTTTCAGGGATACTGCTTGACATCTTGCCACCCTGAAGCCCTGACATGAACCTGTGATATGTAGCCGCAGTCGGCATGAAACCATATCCTCCAAAGTCCAGTTCCACCTGACGAACAGCATCGATTATCGCAGGGAAATCGTCAGTACCGAATATATCAACATGACCTTCAAAGAGTTTGGCATCACCAATTACGCGCTCTGCAACCTCTGCAAGTGCACCTTCCGGTGCAGCTTTGCCGCGAACGCTGATGTATTGGTTGCCTTTATTGTCCTCACGTCCCTCGATCCTGAACATGTTCATCTTATGACCAAGTCCGCGTGTCAAACGGATATGTGGGTCCTGGTCTGCACCCACCGGAATAACTGTGGGTTTCGGCCCTCCGAATTCCGATAATTGTGGCTGCAGGATATCTGCACTTTGGGTAAGTGCACTGATCATGTGGGAGATGTTTGTCTCTCCGCTAAAACCGTATATTGCGCTGAGTTCTGAAAAATTTGCCTTGATTCCAAGTTCGAATGCAAGATCCTTTACGCTGCTTGATTCGGACTGGAAATAAATGAGCCCTTCCGGTTCAAACCCAAGCGCTATCAAACTGAGGATGTATTCATTAATACCTAACTCACGGCATTTTTCCCATGACATGCCGCGAACCGAATGTGATTCACGATCTGCAATGCCTACAAATGCATCGCCACCCATCTGCTGGTGCCAGACAATCTCTTCCATCACCATCTTGCCCCCAAGATGTACTTTTCCTGATGGCATAAAACCGCTCATAACTGAAAACGGCTTCTTGTTTTTCATCGCATCTGTGATAAGGTCGTAACTCCTGTGACCGAATATCACGTTTCTTCGCATATACTTGTGGGGTTTGGCGATATCAGGAATCACTGCATCAAATGGCAATATCCCGAATTCATCGAATAGTTTTGAATAGTCATCTATATTCACTGCGCCCCATGGGTCAAGTTTCACATTCATACGGTTCCTCAATTATTTCCACTTAACTTATATAAGATACAACTAAAATCAACCATAAAAACACGTAAATGTATGTAAATGTTCGTATGTGTCGCCGTTAAGCTAAACTTGAAATACGATTATAGACAATAGTTTATTATCTCATACAATTCAATAAGTGTAAGGAGGATTTTATTGTGCCGGATAGGAAATATCTCATTAAAACAAAATGTCGAAAAGATGTAAATGGTGAAATCAAATCGGATACCTGGATCACCAACTCAAAATTACTGGAAGTTGAAGGACATAACCACTACATCGTATTCTACCCGACCGAAGGTGAAGATGTGGGCAAAAAACATTATGTTCCACTTGCCAATATCCACTCAGTTAAAGAGTTATAATCGATCTTGCATATCAATGCAATATCTCTTTTTCATTTTTCTATTTTTATATTTATTGCTTCAACAGATCAAAATCATAAGGCACTTTCGCATCTTCCGGTATCTTGGATACCAATTCCATAAACTTTGGATCATGCATCAAACAAACATGCCTTTCGCCCTTGAACTGTGGATATGAACGAATCTTTTTCCAGATACTCTTGAGTGACTCATTCTCAATATTGCCATACTCGAACGGCAAATATGGACATGGTTTTACGGAACCGTCCACACAAACATGCACCCATCGCTGCCCTGCCATGCAGCCTAGCATCTCACCCTCAAAGAACGTATTGGAAAAAATACGAGGGCCGCCTTTTGTTGAATTGATCCTGTGATACATATCAAGTATCACCTTTCGGTCATCATCTGAAAGTATCGCATCCCCTGCCTTTTTCGGAACGGATTCCCACAAGGAGAACTCATGAACTCCCAACTCCGATGCCAATTCATACATATTTTGTAACTCATTGATGTTTTTCGGTGAAACATGCGTGGTCATTGTAACCAGCAAACCGGCATCGAGACCGCATTTGATTGCCGCAGTCGCCATATCATAAGCATTATCAAGCCGCCGTACTGAATCGTGTTTCTTTGGGTCGGTTGAATAGACACTAACCAGCAGGCTGTGAAGTCCGGCATCTTTTAGCCGCTTTGCGACTTCGGGCGTGATCTCAGTCCCGGGTGTGAAGATATTCACGATCGCACGGTCTTTATCAACATACTCAATAAGTTCAAATATCTCTTCCCGCAAGAGTGGGTCGCCTTCAGTGAATGTAATAATAAATGCACCCATATCAAGTGCTTCATCGATCGCACGTTTAATGGAATCAATATCCATGTCCCCTTCCCCACCGCTTACCACACAGTGCTCACAATTACACTTACACTCACGCGTGAGCTCAAACGATGCAGTCTCAGGCACATATTTCCCAAGTGCGATCTGGGTCTCTGCATAAAGAAGCCTGTTAAACACTTTTCCCGGAATAGGAGGGAGCCACGTTGAAGCGATTACCCTATCCTCATCAACAAGTGCCGGTTTTTCTTCCTTGAGGCGAGCATTGATCTTATTCAGAAACGGAGTGCATACAGCACGCAAATGCCCTGATGCATCCAATTGTAAAATACCTTCCAGGTGTTTCAAATCTATGGATAATCCCGGAATTGAAAAAATATTAACATTCGTATTATCTGTCAAAGTATCATTTTTCACGTCGTATCCCCCTTATTATAAAAATGTTGATTCGAATACATCTGCCTCTTTGCCGATGACAGTTTCAGATGGATATACAACAATGCCCTCATCTGTGATTGCATACGGATGCAGGATTTCATCGTGCTTCACACCACGCATTTTGATTATCTCAATAGCACGAACACGATTTCCACCAACTCTGGATACATGCAAGCGAATCACACCTTCTGACAGGTATTCTTCCATACTGAACTCCTCAACATTGCTGTGTAGTTCACTTGTTATCAGTGTGGTGCAATCGAAATTCTCCAGATTCTTGATGAATTCCATGATCATGTGCCTGACAGTTGTTTCGTCAGATGATATCTTAAGGGACGTAATTGAATCAATGAAAAGACGTTTTGCTCCAATCTCCTTTACCTGTGCAAATATTTGTTTCAGCAGATTCTCAACAGTTGCAGTTTCAACATCAGTGATTCCTTCTGCCTGAATTGATTCTTTGATATATCGTCCATATGCGATTGGATTTGCCCGAATAATCCGCAACTTGTTCTCTTTTATTGGTCGTTCAAGGTCCCAGTTGTGCCGCCACATATTCCGTATGATGCGTGCAGGGGACTCTTCCAGTGTAACATATACCCCATTGTCACCATAATTTTTGATACCGTCATACAGGAACTGTATCCCAAAAGTTGACTTGCCTGCACCCGGACCTCCGGTTAGCAGGATTACATCATTCTCGATAAAACCGCCTTCTATAAGTTCATCAAGTCCGGGGATTGCAGTTGGTACGCGAGTCATCACAATATAAATAAATCTAATAGAATAAAAACATGAGGGTTTTGAAGCGAGTTAATGCGAACGAAGTGAGCAATAACTCGAACTATATATTTAAAAAATATATATTATTATAAATTCAAACTTGGATCAGGTTTCGACTATATCTTCTCTGCAAATGCAAGAGTACCGCTTATGCGCTTTATCCTGATATTCACAACTTCACCCTTTGGAACACCGGGCACAAATATAGTGAACTTAGAAAGTTTGGCAATACCATCGCCTTTAGAACCGACTGCATCGATCCTGACCTCGTATTCCTTGCCCTCTTCAACAGCATCACGAGGTGCTGAAGCAACAGCTCTCCTTTTCTTGACAGGTCTGTGTGCACCACATGCTGCGCATTTAAGAATCAGTACCCGGTTATCCTTGACAAGTTGAGTATCGGGGCGGGAACATTCAGAGCACATCACATACTCTTCCACATAAGATTGAATATTCGATTTTATCAATTCTTTAGGAAATCTTCCCTGGAATATTGCACGACCACCCTCTAATTTCCCTGCCGTACCCATTTCACGGGTCAGGAATTTCATGAGATGGTCAGAGTCTCGGTTCAACACATCTACAATGTTGCTGAAATTATCCAAAACTGTGGTCTTGCCCTCTATGAATATTTTGGGCTCAGGTATTACGAAACGGGCATCCGTAGTTTCCATATCCGGTAAATTCTCAATTGCACGATCCAAAAGTGCTTCGTAATCATCCATAGTCACAGCCTCCGATTATTCCAATTATATTGAATACAATTACTTACAATACCAGTTCCTGACCTTTGTCAACAACAATTCGAACAGGTGTTGGTAATTTCTGTCCTGCTTTCCACATTGATTTTTTTGCAACTTCAAAATTTTCTTTGTTGACAGAAACCGTAAATATCTTCTGACCTGCACGAACTCGTGCTGCAGTAGACACGTTCTTACCGTATGCACCACGCATACCGCTTGACACACGGTCAGCACCTGCGCCGGTTGCCTGCTTGTTCTCTCTCAAAACTTCATGTGGATATACACGCAACTTTAGATGAAAACCTGCACGACCTGCTGCATTTGTAAGTGCCCTGTTTGCTGTAATACGTGCAGCTTCGAGTGCTGTGTGACGTATCTGACATCTTTCCTCTACGACCAAAGTAACCTTGATAGGGAAGTCCGCGGTCTTGTTACCCATATCGTAATGAATAACCTGACTACCGGGCACACCGCCCATGTATTTTCGTCTTGTGAATGAACGTGATTTTACGTTTCTGTACATACTTGCTGGTTTTCGTACCATGAAATTGAGCCTCCTTGAATTATTAGTGGAATTTAATAGAAAAAAACGACATCAATCGTTGCCATCTGACGCTTTTGATCTAATAAATGATGTATTATTTGAATTTTTTATATTTGATTGTTAAACATATACTCTATTAAAGTATCTATCAATCACAGTTTTACCCCTAATTACCTATGAGCTTATAAGTCTTATCAGTAAAATCGTCATCCTTTTTCAAAAATGCAGATAATAACCCAAAACATCCGGAAAGCATCATATTTCCAAACGGTGCTGCAAAATGCAACTTTCTCCACAATTCCGTATTTTTCAGGGAGCCTGTATCGTTTTGCAAAACACCACGTTTTGGTCCGGTCACCATCACAGACCGTATCGCATCAAAACCCACTGTATCGCCAATGTAGCACCCATGTCCGCTATCATTGAACACCTCATCAAACGTAAGTGTGCCCTCTGCAAGCCTGATGATATGATCCTGCAATTTTTCAAAGTCCATTCTTGAAGTGTGATGCTCAAATAATGCCCTCACTCGATTATCCATAACAAGCGCACCAAGAGTGTGACCATTTCCTATATTCACAACAATTGACGGTTGCTCTGCCGCAGTGTCCAAAAGTGCACCAAATATCGCAGCCGGGCCGGTATCCATGAACATCGCACCCTCCTGGTCTATACTTCCATCGCCAAAACCACTTTTATCAAGTGTATCAGATGCGGACTTAATTCGAGTCAGGTACGGCGGAATGCCACCTTTGCAATACGCGAAAATGTCAAGATTCCCTCCTTTTTTGATCTGCTCTTCAAAATGCCTGAACCTGCCCACTCGATTACTCTCATCCGGAGAATCACCATGATCCTGAAGCGCAACAGCAAACATAATCTGTTCACCTGTCTTTGCACCGAAACTCACATTCACTCCAAACTGTGAAAGTGCACCAAAAATTGCATCAGTATCAATATCCTGCAACACGATCGACAAAACATCATCGGGTAAGGACCCCACATACTGTTCATCAACGAGCGTAACACCCATTGAACGCACCTTCTCAAGATTATCATTGATAGTCAACGCTGCGTTTTTTGTTGAATATACTTGCAGATCTTTGCCAATATGTTCTTTTATCGCGCGAACACATGGTCCTCCCCCCATGATGCCGCCAGTGAGCACAATATCCCTGCCATTATCGGTTGCACTGCGTATCCTGTCTGCAATTATGACCGTAGGCGAAGGCATCACCATAATAAGGCTGTTCTCAACCTCTTTTTTTGTATCATACAGCAGGATGTCCTGCGTTCCGGTTCCGATATCTATTGCCAGTACTTTCATAGTTTAAATCGTATAATTCATATACCGACTGATGTATAAATACTTCGTATGAATACGTCTACCACAAATAGCACACATCAACACAAGAAAAATACACACGGCCCATATAACTTTTTCCTTGTGACAATCTCAACATCAAGAGCAGAAAAATATGGTGGGGATGGAACTGTTTCAAATCCTGAAGATGCAGATGATATGTCAGGACAGGTCATGCGAGACATCATTACACAAAATGGGCATCATGTCGTGAAATATTCACTCATAAGCGATGAGGTGAATGAAATACAGGATGCTGTAAGATCTGCAATCGACACCGACGCAGACATAATAATCACAAGTGGTGGTACAGGGCTGGCATCAAGAGATGTTACCATCGAATCCATCACACCGATGCTTGACAAGGAAATGCCTGGTTTTGGAGAACTTTTCAGATACAAAAGCATCCAGCAGATCGGCGCATCAGTGATATTGACGCGGGCAATTGCAGGAGTTATAAAGAACAAAGCAATATTCTGCCTGCCGGGTTCTCCCAATGCTGTACGACTGGCACTTGATGAGATAATTATTCCAGAAGCAGGACACATCGTTAAACACACAAAAGAATGATTGGGATGTGACATTAGATGGATTTATGTTGAGATTGTTTTTATACCATAACGTACAATTATATATTCATATTAACATTAATTATCACACTAATAATAACTCAGTCGAGGTTAATGATCAAAATGTCAGGATATTCACTGGGAATCAAAGAAATAGATGATATCATAGGCAGAATAAGGGGAGGAAGTAATATCATGATGGTAGGCCCTCCTATGAGCGGCAAGGATGAAATTATAAATACCATCATATATAACGGATTTATTGAAAATAATTCAGCGATCGTTGTATCCACCCGTGAACCCGGGGAACGTGTGTTTGAGTGGTTTGAACAAAACGGTTTGGATATATCTGACGCAAATATCGGAATTGTGGACTGTGTTACAAAAACACTTGGCATGGGTGCTGCTGACACTGAAAACATCAAACGTGCCTCAAGTCCTGTTGACCTAACTGGAATTGGTGTCAAGATCAGCCAGTTCTTTGAAGAATTCCTGATGAAAAGGAACATTCCAGATACAAGGTTATGTATCAACTCACTTTCCACTATTTTGATGTATTCCAATATCCAGACAGTTTTCAGGTTTCTTCATGTTTTCACAGGACGTGTGAAAGCAGCAAATGCACTCGGAGTATATGTTGTTGAGGATGAGATGCACGATCCACAAACCATAGCCACCTTAAAACAACTCTTTGATGGCATGATAGAGATCAAAACAAATGGAGACGGCTATGCAATGAGAGTTGTAGGGTTTACCCCAAAACCAACACCATGGTTTAGTTATGAAATGGATGGAATGAATATCACCATGCAGGAGAGTGAGTGACCATGATAGAAACAGGCATCACTAAACTGGATGACTATCTTATGGGTGGTATTCCAAATGGCAAGTCACTTGTATACTATATACATCCGGGTGTTGAAGGCAATGTATTCGGAATGCAGACATTATATCACAACCTTGCAGAAGGCAGTAAATGTGTGTTCATAGCATCGAGTTCTGACCCATTAATGATAAAGGATACGTTCAAGGAATTCGGATGGAATCTTGATGCACATAAAGAAAATCTTATTGTTGTGGATGCATATTCAGGATTGGTCGGAGCAACCTCTAACGAAAAATACGTTGTTGAGGACCCGGAAAGTATTGATTCACTTAATGGAACGATAGAAAAAGTGATGGAAGAACTCGATGAAAGTTCCACGATCATGTTCGAGTCATTGTCAACCATCATGGACCTTTGTGGAGAAAAGGAAACTATCGATGCAATTAAAAACTGGAACATGCACGGTATGTTGTATGAGCATGTACTCATCTATAATTTCACTGCATGGCCGTATGAACCAGAGACGCTTGACCTTATCAAACACGAACTCTTTGATGCAGTCATCACTGTTGGCGGTATTGCCGAGCGGGTCATATTCGGACAGTATTTCGGTGTGCTTAAAGCAGAATGGAGTGACATTGAACTTAAATCAATGTTGTTCAGGGTACTGCGACCCGGTGGAATAAGGATATATATTCCAAAGATCGTTGTTACAGGTCCTTACAATGCAGGAAAATCCACTTTTGTACACGCACTGTCAACACGGGCAGTTTCTGTTGACAGGATAGGAACAACTGTTGCGCTTGACCACGGGCATGTTGATCATAAAGGATTCAGTGCCGATATATTCGGAACTCCGGGTCAGGAGCGTTTTGACCCAATTATCAAGATGTTAAGCGGAGAAGCCATGGGCATATTCCTTGTTGTCGATTCAACTAACACAAAGGACTTTGTACGTGCAAAGCAAATGCTTGAGATTACAAAAGCATACGGATTGCCACTTGTTGTTATTGCGAACAAACAGGACCAGAGTGGTGCACTAAAACCAGAGGATATCCGAAGTCATTTTAACATACCGGAAAGTGTACAAATACTGCCAGCAGTTGCCGACAAAGGCGTGGGAGTGTTTGAAGCCTTTGAAGCTCTTGTGGATAAAATAACGGAGGTGGCATGATATGGCAAACGTGATCGAGATGTTAGAGAAGATACTTGCCGATACAAAAAAGGTAGGCGGTGTGGAAGCATCAGTTATCGCGAGTCGTGATGGCCTATTAATGGCATCCAATATCCCATCGAGTAGTGCAAGAGCTGAGACATTTGCAGCGATGTCTGCAACCATGCTCGGTGCGGCAGAGACTGCTACTACCGAACTTGGCAAGGGCATACCTGACAGGGTAATTGTCGAATCCGAACACGGAAAACTCATTGCTACCGGAGCCGGACCAAAAGCATTGCTGGTTGTACTTACAGATCCCAATGCAGGACTTGGTCTTATACTTGTAGAACTTGAAAAGGCCGCTGAGAAGATAAAAAAAATAGTATGAATGGGTCGGGTGCAAGGATGCATTCTCCCATCACTTTTTTTAAATATAGATTTGAAGATAATTGCTTATAAATCATTATGTGTGATGTACAATGGATAAAGATAAATTATACA
Source organism: Methanosarcinaceae archaeon (assembly GCA_030611265.1). Taxonomy (GTDB): domain Archaea; phylum Halobacteriota; class Methanosarcinia; order Methanosarcinales; family Methanosarcinaceae; genus Methanovorans. Next base: position 19,262 of record JAUWQD010000007.1, read on the forward strand.
AACTGAAATCAGAAGCTGTTCAATTAAAACCAATAATCAATATCGGAAAGAATGGTCTGACAGATGCTGCCATCGAAGAAGTGAAAAAACAAGTTAAAGCAAACCGCTTAATCAAAGTAAAGATGTTAAAAACCACAGGTGTGGATACCAAGACCCTCGCACAACAACTTGCAGACGCCACCAAGACCACATTGATCGAGGTTCGAGGCAGTACTGTAGTGCTTTATAGATGAAAAAGTTCTCTTTTTTAGAAATGAAACATAACGACCTCAAACAGATCTATAACACTCTTCTTAATGAATTTGGTCACCAGGACTGGTGGCCTGCAGATACTCCTTTTGAAGTGGTCATCGGTACCGTTCTTACACAGCAGACCAGATGGACCAATGTTGAACAGGCAATAGCAAATCTCAAGGAACACGGATTGCTGGAGCCTGAAACCCTGGCACAAGCCGAGATTGAATTGATCGAAGAACTTGTTCATTGCTGCGGATTCTATCGGCAAAAAGCATCCCGCCTGAACAATATTGCAAAATATTTTGCAGATATTGGTATTGAGAACGTGTTCAGTGTACCTACTGATGAACTCAGGGATAAGATGCTCTCCCTCAATGGTGTGGGGAATGAGACTGCAGACAGCATAGTGCTTTATGCTGCAAACAAGCCAAAATTCGTGATCGATGCATATACTTCACGCATCATGAACTGTCTGGGAATTAATGGAAATTATATAAGGTTACAGGAACTCTTTGAACAGGAACTGCCAACAAATGTTGACCTGTATAAAGAATATCATGCACTGATCGTTGAATTTGCAAAGACATACTGTGGCAAGAAACGCTGTGGGGAGTGTCTGCTGATATCGGATGCTGTTAAAATGTAAGGTGTAAGTTGGAGGCACAGAAAAATGGATATTGATACCTACTCAAAAATTCGTGATTCACTTAATTCCTCTGATGATATCAAGCGTATCTCACAAGAATTCGCCCAGCCTGTCGGTGTAATCTCTGCAATACTTTCCCAAAAGATCGTATCAAAGGTCAAAAAGACACACGGCCGTATCAAGAGTAAAAGTAAAAAACATGTTCTCGAATGGAATAGAGGAGACACCATTCTTAATATTGCAAATCGGAACGAGATCCCCGCCACACTAATGGCCTCCATGATATTGAAAGAGATGGGACACTCAAAAAAGTACATTAATGGGATGTTCAAAGATCCAAACAAAATTCAAATTCAGCGCATAAAAGATGAGATCGTGCAGGCACTCAATTCAGACTATTATTTCTCCCCTCGAGCCCACCGGATGCAAACCAAAAAAGGAAAAATGGGTGAAAATGTTATTGAAAGATGGCTGGATAACCACAACATTGAGTACCGAAATGAAAACGAGCTTCGTGATAGTGGTGTAACCAAAACACCGGATTGTGTTCTCGATGAACCTCTGAACATTGATGGCACGGAAGTTTCATGGATCGAAAGCAAGGCACTTTTTGGGGACGAAGCGGAACATAAACATTATTCAAATAAGCAATTCAAACACTACGAAGAAGAATTCGGGCCTGGTATGGTGGTTTACTGGTATGGTTATCTGGATTCACTAACTCAGAACGGACATCTGATCAAGAACTATGAGTTCTTTGACGAGAACTCAGATGATGTGCAGACACTATTAGATATTGGCTGCTGCTGGTAATCTTTCTTCTTGTATATATTTTATAAATATATGGTGCGAGTCAATCCGAGCATAGCGAGGATTTTCTTGAAACTCACATTGCGGATATCGCAGATGTGTTCGTAACAGGATCTTTCTCAACCACAAAGACATGATCTGCCGAATCGATCAATGATTCGTCATGTGATACGATAAGTATCTGCCCCACACCGATATCGCGCATCATATCTATTAGTTTTATCAACTGCTGGATATGTCCACGATCCAGGAACACAGTCGGCTCATCCAGTATCAAAGGCGGGAGGGTCGTGCCGCGTGATGCACCACCAACACCGAGCGATAACAGGCGATATATTGCACAACGCAGTACCAGATTGAATATAGCACGTTCGCCGCCGCTCAACAGCTTTGGTTCAAGAGTTGTTCCGTCCTTTTCATACACTGTAAGATTGTATTCAGAATCAAGTTTGATATGGGAATATGCATTATTTGAATACATGAACGAGAACATCTCATTGAGTACCGCATCCAGCGCACCGATGTTTCGTGAACGAAGGTCTGCGCGTATGCGCATGTACATGTTCTCAAGAGACTCGGCATCCATGTATGCAGCATGCAGGTAATCCGACTTATTCTTCAACACCTTCAGGTTATTTTCAAGTGAAGACAGGCGATCGAGATCATTCTCCAGCCGACCTATATCCTTTTGCACTTCGCCTTTTTCGCGGGATAGACTATCGATCTGACTTCCGATGTTTGTGTGTGCACTCTCAAACTGTTTGTACTTTGCCTGTAGGTCTTTAATATCGATTGTGCCAATCTTTCTATCAATTTCCACGAGACGTTCCTTGCGCTCGTTTATCTGTTTATCAGTAAATTCGATTAGAGTCTGGATACCAACAATTTTGCCATCTAGTTGCTTGACGTTATCCTGCAACTTGTCAATTTCCAATATATTATCCTGAATCTTTTTGGCAAGACTGAGGGACTTTCTGGTTTTTGAATGCTCCTCTTCAGCAACATCTATCTTTTCTATTAATTGTGTAATCTCTTTGCTAATTTCATCGATTGCCAGCACAACCTCATCCCTGCGCTCCTTAAGCTCACCGATCTTACCCTCTTCCTCAACAATCCTTGTACTATGATCAGCAATTGATTTCTCAGAGGTTTCCATCTTGCTGCGAATAAGTTCCATATCCATGATGCAATCGGTGATTACCTTCGCATGTGTCTTCAACGATTTGACACGCTCAAGTTTTTCATCATTTTCATCTTGCTTCGACCTGACACCTGCCAATTCATCATCTAACTTTTGTTTTTGTTCTTCATCATTCGCAGTTGTCTCGCCGACACTCGAACCCTTGAGGTCCTGTCCACACGTCGGACACATCCCTTTTGCCAGAAGTCCTTTGCTTTTTTCGATCCTTTTATTGAGTTCGGCGATCAAGGTAGATTTCTCACGTTCCCTGCCGTGTAACTTTTTCTGCTGATCAGTCAGCAGTCCCATTATGTCATTGATATTGTCAAGTTTCTCGACCGTAAATTCAAGTTTTTCGACCTCAACAACCGCTGCCTGTCGCTTAGCATCCAACTCTTTTAAAGAACTGGTCGATCTTTCAACTTCCTGCTGCGTGGATGAGATATCATCTGTGAGTTTCTGAACAGTTTTCTGAATGGCAGAGAGTTGCTTGTCCACATCCTTCACAGACTCTCTTTTTTGAGCCATGCCATTTTCAAGCAATTTCCGCTTGTTTTCAATGGCGTTCACATTGTCGCGCGTGCGCCGCTCATCATCTTCCATACCCATAACAACAGTCTTGATGTCGCCGTCCTCAAATCCGATGTCTTTTTTAAGCGCGGAGGTTTTCTCTTTGATCTCCTGTGTAGTCCTGTTCTTTGACAGGATGTTATTTCGGATAGACTCGATCTCTTTAAAGGCAGCAGTTTTCTTACCATTGAATTCTGTGATCTGGGAATTGATGGAATCCTTTGTGGCTGAAAGTGCCGAATAATCTGAAATGGTCGTATTCAACTCATCCATCTTCGACTTTGCAGCATCCTTCTTCTTACCAAGGTCATCAATATTTGACTGAATGCGATCAGACCTCTCCCTTGACTGATTCAGTTTGTCATGTGGTTTTTCGCCTTCTATCTTCTCGATCTCGGTTACGATATTCTTTACCTGCCCCCCTACATCCCGCTTAAGTCTCCCAACACCCATGCGCGCGCTGCCGGCACGCTCACGATATTCCTCAAGCCTGCCAAGTTGCAGCAGGTCATCGATCATACGCTGGCGGTCTTTGGGTTTTGCGTTTATCAGTACATCGATCTCGCCCTGCCTGATATATACGCAATTCTTGTACGCTTCCTCATCCATATTGAGCAGCGCACGTACAGCATCGTATGTCTGTGTCGCCTGATCCACCAAAATTTCGCCATCAACCTTGAGAACCGATCCGGAACTTGAAGCACTGCCTGTTTTGGGGTTGACCCGATATCCCTGTTCAATTATATAATCGCGGCCACCCTGTTCAAATTCAAGTGATATCGCAGCCTTTGTCGCACCTTTATGGATCATATCGGCAAGCACAAAACCGGCAGATAATGTCTTACTCCCAAAAAGACCGCTAAAGCAGGCTTCGAGCAGACTTGATTTGCCGCTTCCATTCACACCCGACACAACGGTCACACCGCTGTCAAATGAAATATCAAGGTCTTTGTAACTCCTGATATTCTCAACTTGCAGCCGTTTCAACCTCACAGGTAATCCCCCAGATTATACTGCTTTGGCACAGAAGTGGTTTTTTTTGTCCCGTACTTTGCTTCTGCTTTTGTTTCTGTGACTTCATCATCTTCACCTACATTTTCGTCCGCATCAACATCCACACCCGCGCCCTTGTTATCGTATTCGGAAACATCGTCCGAGTCATCCATCACCACGTCTTCATCCACTGACTCAGGGATCGATTTTTCCACCGTCGCCTCTGGAATTGCTTCCCTCTTGATATGCGGTATCGGATCTGTGAAATCCATGCTTTCGATCAATTTACCGATACGTATTTCAGTCTCGGTGTCAAGTTTGCTCTTACCGATCAGCATATCTCTTACAAGTTCATCAATTACCAGACCCGCGCCTGTGAGTTCCATCTTCTTGATCTCCTCTTTAACTGCTTCGTCCGGATCTGAAAACGAAACACTCACCAATGCATTGTCAGCGATCTCATCACCCATGCGCATGTCCCTGATCCTTGGAACCAGAGCGCCTTGTTTTAACAAAAAGTCCTCCACCTCACTGAAAGAGACCACAATATCCGTGTTTCCCGATATATCAACAAACACAACCTTGTCCGAAATATCATGTTCCTTTATAGCGGCAAATATCGTCTCATGTGCTTTTGCATCATCCTCCAGCAGCACTTCGATAAACTCAAATTCGCGCGTCAATATATTGCGCCGACTAATATCAATACCTGAATCGTTTAGTGTGATAATGTTGTATGAGCGTGTTTCACGCTCTGCAGCACTGTTACGTTCAGTGCTTCCGCAATAGGTGACCCACGTATCCCCAACCGTTGTTTTTTCATACTTGTGGTAATCCCCAAGAAGTATCGCATGAACGTCAAAAGGGAGCGACTGTATCACTTCTTCAGAGTCCCATTCCCCAAATGCAAACGGATTCATGAGCTGGTGCATTACAACCAGATTATACTTGCACTCATGTTTGGACTGCTCCCCATCACCTGCGCCGTCAAATATCGAGTAATCGAAAAGCGGTATCTTTGATTTAGCCACACTGTCAATACCGTACACAGCCACTGATCCAATATCATAGGGCATAGTGCCAAGCCGGATTGCGATTCCCATGTTCTGGAAAAGGTCAAGCCATTGTGTGTGTTGTTTGCTTTCGTGGTTTCCCACAATTGATAAAAAAGGAATATCTGCACCCCTAAGTTTTGTGAGGATGTTCATGGTATCCAGAATATCCTCAAGAGTGGGATTCCTTGAATCGAAAAGGTCCCCTGCATGAACAACAGCATCCATCTTCATTTCGATAGCATCATCTATAACTAACGAGAATGCATCCAAAAAATCCTGCCTACGCACATCACTGTGATACTGGCGATAACCGATATGGGTATCTGCGGTGTGGAGTATTTTAATTTCGCGATCCATGTATGGTTCTGTTATATTTGTATGTAATATTAAAATGATTCTCTCTAACATTGAGTGGGTAAATGGACAAATACATAAGATATTCTGTGTCCAAGCAGGGATCCTGGGATACGTCAAACTCGCAGAGATCACTAAAGAGGATGCATATCCGTTTTTCTGGAACAACCCGTCTGAATTGTATGGGATCAATCAGTCAAACTAGGGACTGGAGGTGCGGATCTTCGACGAAGACGTTTTTGTTGAAATCCTGTGTGTCAATGGGTTGGTGCGGATGTTTATAGGGTATTCAGTGGTTGAAGGAGGGTTTAAATGGTGGCTTGGGGAGATGTTGTTGTTGCTGTATTCTGCGGTGAGGTATTATGATGATGGATTTTTGGGGTTGGTAGGACGGGGAGTAAGATGAAAAGCTTTTTAATTCATAATAAACGGTATTTATCTATAAAAAAATCTATGAGAAGGGATAAATCTTGAAAAATGAAATAATCACGCCCACCCAACTCGAAAACTTCCTGTTTGAATCCGCTGATATTTTGCGTGGCAAGATGGATGCATTTGAATTCAAGGATTTAATTTTCAGGATGCTCTTTATAAAGCGGTTATTATGTGAGTTTGAACGCAAGTGCGAATTCGAGTTGCCTGACCTGCTGGGTGCAGCATACGAATATCTTATCAAATACTTTGCCTACAGCGTGGGCAAAAAGCGAATCACCACTTTACTGACTCGAGTCAATGATACTGACAATGGGAAAGGTGTTGATTGATGGATATCAAGCTTGTCGCTGATATACTACTTGAAAATGCTCTCGAAACTCCGATATTAAATGCATTGATCCCGAACGCGGACAATTACACTGTGCTAGCACTGCAACCGTATGGTGATATTGAGGCAAGCGCTGATGGTGTCCGAAATCGGGATCGTGACCTAGCAACAAAGCAGTTTGGTAAATTCCTAGAATATGCAAAAGAAACACAAGCCGATTTAGTAATAACACCTGAATACTCGATGCCATGGGAAGTTCTTAGCGCGGCGATTTCTGGGGATATGGGGCCTATTCCCGGGAAGTTATGGGCGTTGGGGTGTGAAAGCACCAAAATTAGTGAACTCGAATCAATGAAGGAGAGTCTTGCTCCATTCGCTACAGTAATCTATGAACCTCTTAAAGCAAGTTCTACACGATTTGTCAGCCCGCTTGCTTATATTTTCGTTTCACCACCTGAATCAGATAATGGCGAAGCAAAGACTGTAGTGCTAGTGCAATTCAAGACACACCCTATGGCCGACTCCGACCATTTCGAAACTAATAATATGGAGCAAGGAACTTGCATTTATCAATTCGGGAGGAGTAGTGGGCAAAATTTGGGGCTTGTATCCTTGATCTGTGCCGATGTTTTTGAATTTAATGGTGAAATAGCTGATGAAATATATGATCGCGCCCTGATACTTCATATTCAATTAAACCCAAATCCGCGCCATAAAGAGTTTCTAGATTGCAGGGGGCTACTCTTAGGCCGTAGTGGCGATGCTACTGAAATATTATGTCTGAATTGGTCAGAAGATGTGAAAATGTCGATTGGCGGTCATGACATAAATTGGAAAAACATCGCAGGATCAGCATGGTACTTGAAATCGAAAGAATTTGACGATAGGGATATCACTCTTTGCAGGAATCACAGGCAGGGTCTTTATTATACATGGCTTGAGCCATGCCGCTCTCACGCACTATTTTTTAATTATAAACCTGCTATCTTTTTATTCACCGCAACAAAGGTGGCCCATGTCGCAGTTGCAGGGTCTGCATCAAGACGTCGTGGACCGCAGCTAACTAAGACATGCAATTGGAATGATGAAGAAGGCCATTGGGTCGAGAAAACTACTGCTGATGATGGCTTTTCTGCTGTGATTACAGAAAGCGGTAACGCGCAGACTGAAATTAAGCGAGTAGTAGATGCCAATCCCCTCAAAGTGGAACGGATCCTTGCATTATGTGCTGGTGAAATTAAGTCTAATGAGGACTGGTATAAAGTAAATCTATTGGACTCTTGCGTGATTGATTCATCAGAAATCATTCATAGAATCACCTTTGCTCAAGATACACACCAACAAGCTAGAAAATTTAGAATAGCAAGGTTACGACGTTGTTCAAGTTTATGGGAGATAATAAAAAGCAAAGATTTACCACCTGCGCTTTCGGATCTTAAGCCTGGTTTTAGCTTTAAGTGGTCACACAAGTCTCCCCATCAGAATGTAGAATCTATGAGTGGAAAACTTGCAACAGTGATCTACATGGGTGAGGGATATGACCTCACTCACGTAGAAGAAACCGAAAAGCACATTGCAGACTTTCTCCATAAGTCATCATTAGATATAGATCAAAGTCTGGCTGCGAAACAGCGTCTTCATGTTTGGTATCGCGATGGAACAGGTGCAGTTATCCCATATAAATCCCGTCGATACCTCAAGATTGATCAGACCGATAATAGATCCCCGTTTGATATAGGGAGGGAAGAATGAGCTTAAATTTTAATGAAATGAAAGAGCGCATTGCCGCTCGGTTTGATGATATGCAGCTAATAGAAGATTCGATTATCCGATTCACCAAACGAGTAGATGAAAAACCTTATGCTGTGTACTACGTCGACTTTACTGAAGACTTGCCTGGAACTCAAGAGAAATTAGGTAAGTATCAGGATCATGTTATTGGGCAATACTATTTTGAAGGTCAGCCGAGTCTTCAATGGAGTAATTATCTATATTTTATTACTAGCGAAGAATTGTTGGCAAAGAGGGGAATGCGACAAGCCAAAGAATTGATTGAACGTGATCGAATCTATGCTCGTAAGTTCGTAATTACGACGAAAGAGGAGTTTGATGCAATACTCTCACCACTTACGGTTGTAACTCCACAAACTGCTCCACAAACCAACATTCTTTCATTGTGGACTGAACGTTTTATCAGCGCAGGCATTGATAAGGCGATTCTAAGTGATGAAAATATGCCAGCCCGAATTAAGCTGATCGAGAAATCTACACTTGGGCCTAAGAAAAAGTCACAACCAACAAGGCAGAAATCGGCTGTCAAAGCAGCATCATTCATTAAATCGATAGAGTTAGAAAAATATCGTAATATCCAACAGCAACAACGATTTGATTTTGGCACCGTAAATCTCATCGTTGGACCTAATGGATCAGGTAAAACATCTCTTCTTGAAGCAATAGAGCTGTTCTACTGCGGACGAAACAAGAGAAATCCTAAATCATCGCTTTCATATAAGTTTATTGTAAAGCTGGTTGACGGCTCAATTGAGGAAGCCACTGATGAACGTGAAGCGTCAAATTTCCGTAATATGAATTTATTGTGGTATGGCCAAACCGAAATTAAAACTAACTACCTTTATCGAAGTTTTGCTCGCTTTAATTTCCTTAACACCGACGCAGCTGTAAGCTTGGCGGATTCAACCTCTAATCTAGAAGAAAATCTCTCTAAACTGTTGGTTGGCTCTGATGCTGCAGAAACATGGAGAAATATGGAGAGAGTGCATGAATATCTTTCGCCAGAACTGCGTGGTCTTGAAAAAGAAAAATCGGCAATTAATGGAGAGATTAAAACCTTAAATAAACAGATTGATAGCGCCAGAAAAATTCAGCACGAGTCCGACTCAATCCATGTTCGCTTGAATGACATGATGCATAGTAACGGCTGGTCGATCGTTCAGCGTGATAAAGTATCTTTCTCTAGTGATATTGTGGAACCACTTGCTGAAATGGTGGCAATAGCTCAGCAATCAACGGAGCTAAAGTGGTTAGAGTCACCTGTGACGCTCGATGGGCTGACCAAATATTACCGTAAAGTAAAGGTTGCTATCAAAAAAACTGAACCGGACATTTTTCGTTGTGAAGAATTGAAAAAAAGCCAAAAGCGTTTAGAAAAGTCGATAATACATGACCGAAAAGCATTGGAAAGCCTGCAGCAGGCAGATCGCCTAATAGATTCTGGTGTCGCCATACGTGCAGAAGAACAAAGCAAACAGCAGAAAATCATATCAAGCCATACCAAGTGGTTAGCTGGATTGGCTGATCTTAATTTTGATTTAATTTCATTGGAAGATCGCGATAATTTGCTGGCAAAATATCATCGGGACGCTATTAAAAAGCAATTAGAAGCAGAAAATCTTTTGATTGAGCAAAAGAGCAAATATAAAAAATTTAGCGACATACAGGATCGGCATCTGAATCTTGCGCAGGAACTCCGACAGATCGCGGGTAAACTCTTAAAGATCAATCCCGAAGCCGATGAATGTCCACTTTGTCATACACAATTTAAGATTGGCGAACTTTCAAAACATATGACCATTGGCGCTGACAAGAGTGTCGAAGCGCTTGGACAGGCGCTTCTTTCCGAGATGAATGTGCAAAAGGATGCAGTCCGCAACGCAGTTGTCGTTGAATCAATTATGACATGGGTTATGAATTATTGCGAGAAAGTAGGTTTCGCACAAAATATTACCGTTCGTGAGGCACTATCAGCAGTAGAAAATGCCAAAAAAACGCTTGCAAAGGCAAACAGTCAGTCTAAAACGCTTTCCAGCGACCTCACATCTCTTGAGGCACAAGGGCTGACGGTTGAAATGGTGGAGGAAATCACCACACGTTTACGAGATTTTGGCTATCCTCTTGAAGAATTCACACAAGAAACAGCTGAGCGATTGCGTACAATAATTCAACAGAACATGGCAGATTTAACGCAAACCCTTGATGAGAAAAATGAAAATCTACTTAAACTAAATCAAAATATTACCTCAACTCTGAGTTCGGTCACAACAATTACGATGGATATTATTGATGAATTATCTCAACTGAAGGAGAGGCTATCCACTACAGAACATTTGAGTAAAAAACTTTCCACATTCTCGGCATCATTTCCATGGTTAAACAAAAGACCACTTGCAGAACTAGTAATAGAGGCAGAGGCAATCCGTCAGCTCGCTGCAGAGTTACAAACAGCTCTTGACAGGGAGAAGCAAGCCCATGTTAGTTTTGCTGATTCTATAAAAAGAAAAGAGTTACTTGAACAGACACTTTCTGGACTGAACAAACGTGAGAAAAAAATGTATGAAGCCTTTATCGTCCTCAAAGATTTAATAAACAACCATTCCCTAGAATCCGCAATGAAATCCGCACTTCAGCAGAATCGTGCAAGTATAGAGGAAATCTTCTCCCGCATTCATTCACCAGTAGAATTTAGAGGTATTGGTAAAGATTGGACATCACTTATCCGCAATGATGGCACAAAATCAGAACTGAGTCAAATAAGTACTGGACAACGGGCAGCTTTTGCACTATCAATCTTTCTGTCTCAAAATGCTCAACTTGGAAAAGAGGCACCGCCTGTTATATTGATCGATGATCCTATAGCTCACGTAGACGATTTAAACTCTCTGTCCTTTCTTGATTACCTGCGCGAACTGGTGTTAAAGCACGATAGGCAGATTTATTTCGCAACCGCGAGTGATAAAATAGCTACACTATTTGAACGAAAATTCGACTTTCTGAATGAAGGGGACTTTGTAAAAATCGATTTAGGTAGGGAACATCATCCAGAGTAAATATATTAAATTTCTAATAGCAATCAACCATAACTGGATTTAAAAGTGGCACCTATATGAACCAAGACAAAACTCCCCCCAATGTAACTCTGTGTCCCCTGTGTTTTTGGCGTGTGTTTTTCGTGAGTGAATTTTAGAAACCATTGGTCCAAACACCACAAGGATGCCACCATTTTTCACGAATTTTTCAAATGCCTTTCCGTTTCGCTCGATACCCGCAGCTATCTTCGTGTAATCGGGATTTGCAAAACCGGTCGGGATAATGATACATTTGCAGGATGGTAAAACAGCCACTGATCCAATATCATAGGGCATAGTGCCAAGCCGGATTGCGATTCCCATGTTCTGGAAAAGGTCAAGCCACTGTGTGTGCTGCTTGCTTTCGTGATTCCCTACAATTGCCAGAAAAGGAATACTTGCATCCCTGAGTCGCGCTAGGATATTCATGGTATCCAGAATATCCTCAAGTGTAGGATTCCTTGAATCGAACAAATCCCCGGCATGAACAACAGCATCCATTTTCATCTCGATGGCGTCATCTATGACTGACGAGAATGCATCCAAAAAATCCTGCCTGCGCACATCACTGTGATACTGTCGGTAACCGATATGGGAATCTGCTGTGTGGAGTATTTTGATTTCGCGGTCCATGTGTGGTTCTATTATATTTGTATTTGATTTAAAATTGTGCATTTACTTATTTTTCAGCAAATTGATTTTCAGATGATTATTTAGCAATCAGTACAAGGCAATTGAACCACAGGGGTACACAGGGTTGATGATTAATATGCAAATTATCTCTGTGTTCGTATATACCCCTTATTACAAATATCCAACATTTGTAAGATGAATAACTGCCTGCTGCACTCAAAAATCTGCTAGATCAAATACAAGAACTCCTTTTTTCCTCAATTTATCTTTATCTTTGATATGTTTTGCAATTATGGCAAACTGTTCTTTTCTTGTATCGTCATTCCAGCGTACAAATTTTGATTTTTCTTTCAACTCGGCAAGTATTTTGTCTACCTGTTTTGCAGACAGGTCTTGCCATTTGCATTCAATGAACATTATTTCTTCTGTACTTTCATTCAATGCAACTATATCGATCTCCCTTTCCTTATGCCACCACTTGCCAATTTTTGAAAATTTGAAGATTTTGTCCCTTTTTTTTATCAGGAATTGTTTTGAAACATCTTCAAAAATATGCCCTAAATACCTGTTGTAATCGCCTTTGATTATATCGATTTCAAAAATCCCTTCTTCAATGGAACTTACATTTGGATAGATGTACCTGAACCAGAATTTAAGAAAATTGTCGCTTATATAATATCTTCCGAGCCGTGATCGCACATTTTCAGTAATTGGAACCTCTCTTTTTATCATCCCCACTTCAATAAGGTTTCTCAAATAAGGACTAATGTCTGTCCTCTTGACATTCATGTAATTCTTGATCTCGTTCAGTTTTGTCTTTCCGTGTGCTATGGCTTCAAGTATAAGTTTGTAAGTGCTCACATCTTCAAATTCATACCTCATCAAAAAATCCACTTCATCCTTAAGGAAACCTCTTTCTTTTTCGACCTCATCTTTAAGCCACAACCAGAATGATCTGTCAATCCTGACAAGATAATAAGGAACACCGTCTGCAAACCCATATATCTCAACAAGTTCTTCCATGCCTGCTTTTGGGAAGAACTCCTTAAGGTCGAAAAAAGATACACTTTTTAGTTCAAGAGACCCTGTTTTTCTCCCATAAAGCGGGCTTTTGTGGTCAAGAACTTTTGAAGTCATCACGGATATTGAAGACCCGAGTAAAAACAATTTCAATGGGGAATCCTTGAGTATGGTGTCTGTGACCGACTGGAATATGTTGAGTATATTCGCGTCTTCCTGTATCATGTTCTGGAATTCATCAATAACTACAGTTTCTGCATTATCCTTGAGAAAGTCAAAGAGCACTTCCCAGTCCATTTTCAATTTTGAGACCTGCGGATAGTGTCCAATGCAGATGTTGTAGAATCTTTCCAGATTCTTTGCACCGATCGCGAGATAGTATATTCTTTTTTTGTTCTCGGTCGCTTTGAGGATGAGTTCGGTTTTGCCAATCCTTCTGCGCCCATATATGACTATGAACTCAAACGTTTTGCTGTTTAGAACTTCATCGAGTTCCTGCCGTTCTTTTTTCCGGTCTTTAAATTGTATAATCATGGTTATACTAATTTGAATTATACTATTTTAATATTTTGCTGCTAGAATTCAGACATAGACAACTCTGCGCCCTCGGCGGTGAATTTTGTCCCATATTCATTGAAATAACTGGATTTTGGAACTGTGTCGCATACAACAATCATTTTATACATACATAAAGAATATGAATTGATAATGAGCAAAACATCTGAAACCTAAATAAAGGCAGCAACACCTAACCACACCGGAGGAAATCAAAATGCCAAACCCATTGGAAACCATTGCAAAACTCGACCCTGACCTTATGAAACTCATAGAAAGCAACGAATCACTCGCACTTGATGACGGTGCATTGTCAAGGAAGAATAAACTCTTAATAGCAATCGCACTGGATGCATCAAAAGGTGCAGTTCAAGGCGTTCAATCATTGACATTGCAGGCACTTGACGTTGGTGCTACAAAGGAAGAGATCACTGACGCATTAAGAGTTGCCCAATACATCAACGGAGTCGGATGTGTGTATACTGCCGCAGCGGCTTTTAATGAAATATTTTAAAAACATACTTAAAAACGTATTAAAAACGAATGTGGTAACCGCCGCAGGCGGCGCGTTCCCATACCACTGACCTTTAAAAAATGCAACCCATTTTGTCCATTAAACAGTACATAATCCTATTAATTATATACAACATGGGATATTTTTAAAATGTGCATTCCAAATGCGAAAATTATATGAAATTATTGGTATGTGTTTGCAGTTTATTGGGTTGCAATTTCTTGGTGCACTTAATTTGTAAAATTTATACTTCAAGTTGGCATAAATGAAGTGAGCGTTTTCTTTATGATGATGGGAACACGCCGCCTACGGCGGATTGCCTTGGCTTTAAAAATATCTATCCAAAAACCTTGTGAAATATTTTTGCCCACAAAACGCGCTTTATGTCCGCGACAATTTTGCGCGTTCCATAATCCATGAAAGAAAATCAGCAGACGGAAACTCGTGGATCGTAGTCGCAATGACCATACCATCTCCAATATCTTTGGCAACCATGATCGGTTTTCCGTCACTGTTGTTTAGTAGCACATCGGCATCGGTTCCCGAAAAATACCCATCGCATTCAATCGGCGTATCGGCATCTGTTATGATAGACTGCGCACCGTGCCCATCTACTTTTTGAACAAGGGTCGAACCGTGTTCTTGTACATAAGTAAGCTTTATCGGCAACCAATCGTAGTGATATTCCGAAACCATTGGTCCAAACACCACAAGGATGCCGCCGTTTTTCACGAATTTTTCAAATGCCTTTCCGTTTCGCTCGATACCCGCAGCTATCTTCGTGTAATCGGGATTTGCAAAACCGGTCGGGATAATGATACATTTGCATGGTGGTAAAAATGGTGTGCCTACCGCGTGTGATAATATACGTTGGCATTTGAGATCATTGTCTACAAACAGTTTCTCAAAAAGCAGTGGAGTATCCCATATAAGCATAACATCGGTCATGTAAAGACGATAAGAATCCCTATATAATATTAACTTATCCTTTACAGATATGACCTTAGCGACCGAAACAACATCGATATCCTGCCCCACTTGCGGTGGTTCTGAATGTATCGAACCGGCAGAGGACATTCTGGATAACCTCTACTCCATGTACATGGCGTGTAATAATTGTCCGCCTGACCCTAAACTCAAAAAGGATGTCCCATTTCAGATCATCGAGCAGGAAGGATATGACGACACACCATGCAACAACTGTGGAGCGCGTCATCTGGACATCGTGATGGCAGATGCGCTGGCAGTGATGGTCAAGTATGGATGTCGAAGCAAGGAGGCACGTCTATTTGATGTGGGAACACCTTTGATCGCTATCGGATGTCCACTCGCATTTTCACCGCGTCTTAAAACTGATGATCTTATCCTGATCGCGGATAACATTGACCGACAGGTCGCAGAGAAACTTGTAGACATACCAGAGATTAAAGGCATAATAAAAAGAATGGGAACTCCCTCGCAAAGCGTGGGGATACTGGATACGAACAGTAAGCCACACATTTATGAGTTACTCGCAGGATGCGATGTGCGATGTGATGTAGTAGCATCAAGTTTTGGAGAACTATGCATCTACAAAAGCCAATCAAAGATACATATCGAATTTGGACGCGAATCCCCCGAAAAAATGCAGGTTCTTGAAGGATTATACATGCAGGGACACCTGACAGGCAAGACCGTAGTCGATGGATTTTGCGGACCGGGGACCCTTGGGCTTATGTGTGTGCTTGCGGGTGCAGAACATGTGATACTGAACGATGCATGGTGGACTGCGATCGAAAATACACTGATCAATATCGAAGCGAACAAGGAAATATTGGGTGTTGGAATTAAAGTTGAAAAATTTGTGGACATATCAACATTGCCGGATATTGGAGATGAGCCAGTACATGTTGCACAGGCTAAAGGAGATGGTATTGTAATTGACGTGTTCCATGGGGACTTTAGAAAACTTCTGAATGTTGATGAAGTTGATAAATTCGATATTTGTTTGATAGATACATACCCTTCTGTTGATGCAACAGGATTTGCAAAGGACGATGTCAGTGGGCGTATGATAATAATCTAATGCGAGAAAATCCTCGCTATGCTCGGATTAACTCGCACTATATATTTATAAAATATATACTACAAGAAAATCTTCGCTGACGCTCAGATTAACTTGAACGACACAATCCCATAATCAAGTGATTTCCACGTTTTTCTAAATCTTGACCAATGATTTTGCCCAATACTGCTGTCTCAGTAACCTCAACGGAGTGCGTGGAATATTCGGAGAATCCGAATATTCCGGTTTTAGAACTATATGTATGAATGTGAGCCTATTAGTAGCCAATGCGCTTGAAAATGCATTCCCAATCCCTTCCTTTGTGTAAACCTTGACCGTATTTTCAATGCCGCGCGCGTGCTGCGGATGCGGCAGAGGAGTTGATAAGCGTGCGCACCCGAACAAAAAGTGTACACCCGCCCGATGCTAACCATTCCTATTCAACGCAAATCCGATGATCTCACTGCCTTCAGTATGCCTGCATAGAGTTCAGTGGAACATCTCCAACCCATGTGTATCATTTCATCTACTTTTTCCAGAGTTTCGTCCTTCGTCAAAACCCCCATCTTCATCATTCTGAGAAGCAAATATATTGTTCCATGGTGGTCGATCCTTTCCACTTCCGCCATACCTCTGGCTTCATCATCATCCAGAAGGGCAATACCATCCAACTCAGCAGCCAGAGCAAGCACATCGGCATCATCAACATGGATCCGGGGATTTTCTTTGAGATATTTGACATATTGTTTATTGTTGGGTGTTCTTTTCTGGATTATTCCGGCTTGTATGACATCCTCAATGAGAAACACTTCTGGCTCCCCGCTTTTTTTCCCTTCCACCACAACCTCATTATAAACAGATTTTGTGATATACTTGTCTTCAGTGAAGTGCTCTATTTTCCTGAGGAGGCCAATTTTCCCGAGGTATATAAGAGGCGTGGCATCAAAAATAAGTGGTTTCATTCCAGTGCCTTCTCAATATCATGGGTTATGTATTTTTCAGATCTCACCCAGACAATCCCTTTTTCACGGACAATATCAGCAAGCTCCCATATAGATGATTCAGACATTTCCGCAGCTTTTAAAAATGTAACTTTTCCTTCTTCCAAAAGCCTGAGTGCTCGCTTCTGTTTCCAGTTTTGCAACCCATCAGCAAGCAGTTTTCGTATTGATGCGGATTTTTCGAGGTGTTCTTCCGTCATAAATGCTTCAATATCTTTATAGATGTAGTCAGGAACCCTTGCTGATACGCTTATTTCAGTCATGTATATTATGTATACATAGTATGCCTAATATAGTTTGTGTCGATTGGGAACTTCAAATACTTTGGTGTTGTGGCACATAAAAGTTGGTATCTCAAAAAACAGAATGGGCAATTTGATTGTTTTGTGTCCAAATCACCATTCTCAAGCGGATTCTATAAACAGAACGGCTCTGAAAAACCATGCCAACAAACATTATAAGAAGGAAAAAGTAGTAAACATATACAAATAAAATCGACTCTAAAATTCTAAATTGCATTCATAAATCTCTCAGTAACCTCTACAGGACTGAGCGGAATATTCGGAGAATCCGAATTCCCGGGTTTTAGAACCACATGTATGAACGTGAGCCTATCCGTACCAAGTGCGTTTGACATTGCATTCTCAACCCCTTCCTTTGTGTGCACTTTAACCGTGTTTTCAACACCGCATCCCCGTGCGAGCAGCTCAAGGTCAAGGAACTTCGCAGTCAATGTTTCCTGCGAACCTGTCGAACCATAAGCTCCGTTATCCAGAGCCACGATCGTGAGGTTCGATGGATCCATGCATGCAATTTCTACAAGAGCATTCGGATTCATCAGAAGACTGCCATCACCGTCAAGCACAACCACCTTGCGCTCCGACTTGAGTGCAAGTCCGAGCCCGATAGATGACACAAGTCCCATGGAACCGAACATGTAATAATTAAGATCACGGTCGCGCAGGGCATACAATTCCTTGCACGGAACTCCGATATTTGCCACCATGATCTCAGCATCAAGCAGTGGTGCTATCGCAGCTATGGCATCGAATCGTATCATATGCGGCTCGTGTATAGTGCTCTTGAACATAATGTCAAGTGAACGTTCCTCCGGCACAACAAGTTTCTTTTCACTCCATGCCGTACAGGTCGAGTCTTCCCACACCTTCGGGGAAAAAAGGATCACATGTGGGCGCAGGTTCTCATATGCATCAAGGATGCCATAATCCAACAGATACAATTTGTCGGGGTCATCAATAATGGTATATATGATCCCTGCGCCGTCAAGTATTCCGGGAAGATGTTCACCAAGTGGTTTTTGCGCCTCGATCCCTTCTTTGTAAACACCCCTCCAGCTTACAAGTATTGGTAGTGGAATGTTGCAGGTGATATTCAGGGATTCCAGCGCATTTATCATGTTTCCAAGACCAGTACTCTGGATTAACATCGCAGGTTTTCCACCGGCCATGTATGCGCCGGCACAGATACCTATGCCATTTTCCTCTCTTGTAAGTGGGATCTCAAAAAAGTTATTGGATATCAGCGGCAGAAGGTTCTTGATACGGTCACACGGCAGCGTTGCTACCATGTCAATTTCATTCTGTTGCAGTATTTCGATGACAGATTCTTCAGGTGATCCCATATCCACTCACCGTTCGCATTCGCCGTCATCAAACTCCAATAACCCTGCGCCTGCTCCAAGATATTTATCCGGCTGGATCAGGTCCTCAAGCGGTACATCAGGATTCTTTGCATTGGCGATTGGGTGTATCTTTGTAAGGCTATAATCTTCCTTAAGTCGCTCTGTGCCGCCACCTGCAATGTTTAAGAGTATCACATCATCCTTTGCGACATTTCCTGCATCCACTGACTTGATAAGTGATGCAACTGCAACTGCTGAAGGTGAAAGGATGTCAATTCCCTCGAGTGTCTCGAACAGTGTTTTTGCTTCCTTTGCCTCGTCATTCGTGATGCCATACATCAAACCGTTGGTATCGGTCAAGGCATCGAACAGTCCTCCACTAACCGAATAAGGTGGAGCCCTGTTCGAGAGAACGTCAGCATACATCTCATCAATATGCTTTTTTGGGTTAAGCATATCGATTTTTGGAACAATGTCCCGTCTTCTTGCATTCCATGCACTTAGCATAGGTACAAATGGTAAATTCTGTGCAAGCTGGAGTTTTGGGAGCCGGTTTCCAAATCGTCCGTCTTCGCGCAATCGAATCGCAGCTTCCCATGCCGCAATTGCGCCTGTGCCGCTGCCAACTGCCTGAAAATAATGGTCGGGGATGCGTTTGATTGTCACTGCTGCGTCAAGCATAACAGTGCCCATGCCTTCACGTCTGGCAACATTTCTTGCACCTCCTTCCGGCATGATGCCCGGCAATTGTGCGATCCTGTCTGCAAGGTTAATGGCATCGGTGTAATCATTGCCTTCTGCCATCCTGATCAAATGAATGGAATCCGTAGGTTCTTCAGGCAGCCACATACGCGACAGTCCACCGCGTGGTACAACTATGTACACATCGATCCCTGTCATTGCAGATACATGCGCAAACGATCGTGCGGTATTTCCTACCGATGCGACCACAACCGCTTTGCCGCCTGCCTCTTTTAATCGCTGCATCGTGGGATGGGCTTCAAGTTCCTTGAAGCTGCATGTCTTGATCAATGCGCCGCGCTCAGGCCAGTAGCCGCTAAAACCTATGTAAAGATTGGTAAGCCCGAATTCACGTGCAAGTTCCTCGCTCTTATAAGTAATCGGAGCCGCATTTGTATCCAGTTGCTCATGTATTGGCAGCCAATCATAGAACTTGCCCATGCCCTGTGTTTTTTTCAGGGCAAGCTGCTTTGCATGATAATTTGCACGAAGTAATGAATCATCATGGTCACACTTTAGTCTGTAATTACCCTGATACTCACTCCCACACTGTAAACATTTCAAAGTATAATTTCCCATAAAAAGTAAGTGTCGAATTTAAGTTAAAAGTGTACCCCATATATCCTTTAATATGTCCGTTTTGTGATAATAAATTTGAATTTATGGACAATTTGTCATATGATTCTCTTTGATATGTCTTTTGTATCCCATTAATATTTTCACGATGATTGGTAATTGAGATACTTCGAAAATCATAAACACAACGATACCTTTATTTGAGATAGTGACAAGTATGTTCAAAAATAATGGGCCGGTAGATCAGGGGAAGATCGCTACCTTGGCAATTGGATAGACTACACAGGCTGTCCAACCTAACTGGTAGAGGCCTCGGGTTCAATTCCCGATCGGTCCACTTTATTTTTATGACATTTTTCCAATCTTTTGTGTGTGTATAACTATTCAATGCAATCGCCGAATAAGAAAAAGCGAGTAATCGCTCTTTCTTATTCGGCATTGTATTGGTTTTTGTTTCAGACATAATAATCTCGTTTATGTAGCTATTTTAATACAGCTATACAAATACTCTTAAACAACACGTTTTCCGCGTTCCATTGGAACTATCGTCAACTCTGCACCCTCAAACTCTTTCTTGAGCGGGTCATTTTCTGCGATCCTGTCCATTGTCAAGGCAACTGCTGCAACCTCGGAATGTGGCTGGTTCCCAACTGCTATGTTCCAGTCTGCCAGCTCGTACATTCCGGCAGGTACTTTTTCAGCACCAACCACTATCATGAGTTTGTCGCATTTTTTGATATCGTCCACAGCATCCGGCAGGTTGATACCGTACATGGACAGGTGACAGACCTTGCCGCTATCGTCTTTCCATTTTTTGATCTCATGCTTCCAATTGACATCATTCTTGACATAAAAATCACCGCCCCAACGTTGAACCACGTCTTCAATATTGCTTACGAGTTTTTTATCTTCGGATGCGAGCAACATACCCTCCGCACCAAGAGCTCGGGCTGTAAGCCCGACGTGTGTCGTTATCCTCTTATCACGTTCAGGGCGGTGTCCGATACGCAGTATAACTATTTTTCTCATGGGAGATTGTAAATCTGCTAAACTATTAAATGGTTTGTCTTCAACACTATAACCGGCATAAACCAGCATCCATTACCGCTCATGTTACCGCTAAATATATCTTTGATAAGATGTATTGAACTGGTACTGCCCAATATGGATATGGGGCTGTGGCCTAGCCCGGCATGGCGATGGGCTCCAGCGGATAAATGATGAACAACGGGTCTACTGAGATCTACCCGACGGGGTCGATCGGTGAGGAACCGTTGGAGCACTGATATGTGCTCACATAGAACACTGTCAAAAGGCAGTGGTTCGGAGAGACCCGTCGATCGTGAGTTCGAATCTCACCAGCCCCACCTCTTTTTTATTTTTTTGAATGTTTTTGTGTGAAACTAAAAAGCAATGTAACCGCCGCAAGCGGCACATTTCCACAATACTAACGAGGGAGGATAGCGGTCAGATTTGTAAATCAAATATAAGAAATGTGTGAATTGTTAATTTGAAATTGTTAAATCTATACACCCATTACTTTTTCTTCCTATCCTTCATAAAATCAGAAAAACCGGAATTGAGCACGACAAAAATACCGCATACGAACGTGATGAATCCGAATTCCATCGGATAAAACAGTTCACCTTTTACTATTAAAAGGACACCTGTATGCAATACGATCAAACCGATGAGAAATGCTACAACCTGACGGACTGCCACAGTCCCATAGAATATTGCAGAAGCAAACCATGTTCCTGCCCCGAAATAGATGAATGAAAACCCATCCCTGCCACTCATATTCATCATAATTCCGGCAAGTAGGAATATACCGCCCAAAAGTGCCAGAAAATGTTGTTTTTTCAATCCTTTTACTTTCATTTTTATCAAACCAACAGTGCAAACTTCATAATTGTATCCTTTTACTATACATAATAGTATTAATCCTTATGCTGCCAAATAACAAAACTGTCAATCATGATTCATGTATAGCTTTCCCATTTATTTAAATATCTTCTCTACCTACATTACCCACATGGTAGAACTGCGAAGCGAACCTTATACCCTCAAAACACGCCCTGATGTTATCGATACCGAACAGGAGTTTCGGGATAACTTGAACCTTGCAGGGGTTAATGGTGCACATTTCAATGTTGTGGCTTCCAAAAATTCAGCAGTGCTTGCTGAATACGATGCAATGCTCTGGCGTGACGATAAGGTATGGTTCATTGAGTACAAGGATTCTCACGCTGCAAACAAGCGCATGAGTGCCAAAAAGGTGCAGCAGATATCGGATATATCGCGAAACCTTGCCCGCATATTTGGTTTTGCAGAGTACAATTTTACGATCGTGGTCAAAGGAATTGAAGAATTAGTTTTAAAGGGCGGTGCTGAGACTGAAGTCGTGCCGCTTGATGACTTGTCTGAGTATCAACCAAAATACTCATCAGCATACCTTGAACTTGATAATATTGATAAACTTATAAGCAAATACACTCGCACTGAAAATCCGGCAGAACTTAACAGGGATAAAATTGTCACTGAATTAAATAACTTAAAAGCAATGATAACACAGAATATTTGAACAGGACAGATCAAGCCATGACACTAACAGGACACGCTTACGCTTTGGGTGCGGGAACAATAATAAACGCCATTTCTACCTGGAAAGGCGCAGCGTTTGGGATTGACCTTAAGACATTTGCTGATGTCGAACTTTCAGAAAGTACATCGTCCATTCGGGGTTCCATAGAGGGCATGCCGGATGGGGATACCAACCTTATCGAAAGGTCGGTTGAACTTGTGCTCGATCATTTCGGCATGAAAATGGGCGGCACAGTGACGACAAGAAGTGAAGTTCCACTCGCACGTGGATTGAAAAGCAGCAGTGCGGCTGCAAATGCTACTGTCCTTGCAACACTTGACGCAATCGGCGAGTCCATGGAACCACTTGATGCGGTGCGGATCGGTGTACAGGCTTCAAAAGAGGCAGGAGTTACGATAACAGGCGCTTTTGATGATGCGTGTGCATCATTTTTTGGCGGTATCGTAGTTACTGACAACAAAGAGATGAAACTAGTAAAGAGAGTGGAACGCGAGATGGATGTCCTTGTCTTTGTACCTGACAAAAAAGCATTCACCGCACAAACGGATGTTTCCCGTTCAAAACTGGTTGCACCATGGGTGGATATTGCTTATTACCTTGCACTTGATGGTGAATACGAGCGTGCAATGACATTGAATGGATTTCTCTACTGCGGTGCACTTGGATTTGATACAGAACCCATGATGCAAGCCCTTGAACTTGGGATTGAAGGTGTTAGCCTTTCAGGAACAGGTCCGGCATATACTGCACTTGTTGAAAATGATAGGGTTGACATTCTCAAGGATGCATGGGAAAACTCCGGTGTAAGCGGAAATGTGATAAGGACAAAGATCAATAATGAAGGTGCAATGCGCCTAAATGACAGTTAAACAACGGTGAGTCCATGACTAAACTTGAAGAAGTACGCAAAGAACTCCAGCACATAGATGTTGAGATAATCTCACTTATCGAAAAACGTGTGAAATTGGCTGAAAAGGTATTGGAAGCAAAAAAACATATTGACAAGTCCATCAATGACGAAGATCAGAACCAGGTTGTCCTGAATCGTACAGTCAATGAAGCCACCGAACGAAATCTCGATACGGGTGCCATTAAAGAGATATACAAAATACTTATACAAATGAATATTGACCGCCAGCATGAGTTGAGTGGTGAAGGTAATCTACCGTAATAACATTCAAAGAACATGGAGAATAACAAAATGGTTGACGTTTCTATAATAATGGGATCTGAATCTGACAGCAAAATATCAGATCGTGCAGTATCTGTACTTGAGAAAACCAAATATTCATTTGATGTTCAGGTAATCTCAGCACATCGCAATCCTGATGAACTGGATGCACACGTTGCATCCAGTGACGCTAAAGTGTATATAGCCATAGCAGGATTATCTGCCGCCCTGCCCGGCGTGATTGCATCAAAAACCAATAAACCGGTGATAGGCGTACCGGTAAGTTCAAAATTGGGTGGACTTGATGCACTGCTGTCAATTGCACAGATGCCACCCGGAGTACCTGTCGCAAGTGTAGGGATCGATAACGGTGCAAATGCTGCGAATCTGGCAATCAGAATACTGGATCTGTTTGACTGATATCGATTTACAAATTATGATAATGAGTTGTCACATATATGGTGGTTACCAATCCATAAGTTCACTATTTAACGTTAACTCTTTCCGACATCCACTCTATATTTTTAAATATTCATCCCCAATTTTAGAATTGTAGGTAAAGTGCCACTTTTCCTATGAACATACATCAATAATAAATTTTAAGAGGGGATGAACATTGGAATTTAATGTAAATGAACATGTGAAAAGTTATTGGAACAATTTCATCGGTGTGTAGTCCCGAATGTTTTGACTTTATAGAAATTGTCGGAAAAGTCCGACAACTTCTGACAATTTAGTATACAGTCGTTATTTTGACCCTGAAGCCTGACGTTTGAAGATTATCAAACTGCTTGAGTGTGTGGCATCAAACTTATGTCCGTTCGCTTCAAATATATTAGAGAAATATTGAATTAATTTCATGATAGTTTTTTCATCCCTATAATCATGCTGGATCTTCACAAATTCATTGCCAGGTTCCAAATGTATCTCAATGTTGTTCACGATCTGTGACACCGAAAAAAACCTTTTGAATAACACCAGCAATTCGGAAAGCGGAATATCCGCAATCGGATGGCTTGTCACAGTCTCAAACATGTCAACACCATCAGGCACGTTACCCGCTGCAATTGACTCAAACTGGTTCTTTGGAATAGCCACCATGTTGTAACCTGTCACCTTATAGGCATTTACAAGTCCACCCCAAAATGCTTCTTTTTCGCTAAATTCCCTGTAAATATCATCAAGATGACCAAAATGCTTCTTTATCCCAGGTGGCACTTCTCCTGATAATAATGTGGTCTTTTTAAAATCGATCCTGACCGATTTTGACCTGCGATAGAGGCCATCAATATCCAGTTGCTTCCATTTTGCAATAAACAATGAAACGTGTTCTGCAAAAAAATCCCTCAGGTATGAGTCACCTTTTGAAAACACAATTGTTGCATTGTCTGGATCAAGTGTGTCCACACAAAATATTGATACTTCTATTCCCCATCCAAATTCCTGACTGAGATTGTTGAGATACGCATCAAGTTCCATCATTGTCTGGACTGAAAATGGATTTATGAGCTCATCAACAAGTTCCTCATCTACGAGACATCCGCGGCTGTTTTTTAACAACCACTTCAGTGCTGTCCGATTTATTATGAGGTGTTCCCCGTTTTCAATCAATTCATCAAATCTGGTAGGTGGAGCAACAAGAGTGCTTAAAACATCAATGGATTCTTCAATAGTCTCATGTTTTTGTAATGCAGCGTCTGTTAGTTCGATCGTATCACGTATGGCTGCGCTTAGATTGCCATCATTTGCATCCAGAAGTGGCTGCAGTTTTTTCAAGTATTTTTCATCCAGAGATATATTTTTCCGAATTAACATTGTAATCTAATTCCATGCTATTTTAGTAACAATCGATGTGTTTAGTATTAATATAGTACTACTTGGTATTAAGTGTTTTCACATATAATTAGTATTAAATATTAAATTTCACGCATCTAAATACGGTTTAAATCTTAGTTAAGTAGTTATATTTAGTTATCTTCCAATATACTTATTTTAAATGGAGTTATTATGATAACAAAGTAATATAACATCTTAATTAGCAGTAGTATTCCATTCACACCACCATATATATTGATGCTACTATGTACATAATGTTGCACAACATACATATTGTTTAACATAGGGGTATGTTAAACAAGCGGGTAGAGGAGTGGGGTTTCTTCTTATTGTTTGATGTACGTTAGAGTGTGCTTTCAAAATAATGATATAACTTGTTCAAAATTGGTTACCTAATTAACAAACTAGTTTGCCCCATCCATATTTTTCAAACATGATGAAATATGATCTGGCAGTAATAACAATCTTGAAATCGTTAATCTTGCTGTCTATCATGAAATAATTAATATATGTTGATCGCGCCTAAATTTAATGAGGTGTTATTTCATGCAAATTGGAACCATAATGACAGATTCATAGAACATATTCAAGAATAATATCGTAGCTTACATCATAGGCACTTTGATCGCAGTTATAGGATCGATATTCATCATAACCATAGCCCCATTGTTTTATGGCTTGACCTACATGGCAGTCAGGGGAATTAAAGGTGAAACAGTAGAGATAAATGATGTATTCGAAGGATTCAACAATTTCATAAGAAGCTGGGTATTTGCAATAGTAGCCGGCATACTACTAATGATTGGTTATTTCTTTTTGATAATACCTGGAATAATATTGTCAATTTTGCTAATATATGCACTTCCGCTCCTTGTCTTGAGAGACTACGGTGGAATAGATGCAATAAAAGAGAACATCAACATAGGTAAAGAGAATTTTAAGGACACACTGATCCTGTTCGTGATAATTGTCGTCTTAAATGCAATCGGCGGTTCAATACCACTTGCTTTTGCATTAGTACTGCCATATACCACTATATGCTACACACTGGCGACTTCCAGCTTTATAGAAGAAGCACCAACTGCAATTGTCGGCGAGATCGAATAAACCATAATTTTTCTGTGAAAAATTGATGCTGGCTATAAACTGATCAAACAGTTACAGCCGCATCAAGTTCATTTTTTGTGATATGCAAATATGTGATAGCCCCGGGCATGCCTTCATAATACAAAGTTATCGTTGATTGTTCATAATCAACAGGGTCCTGCGGCCCCCCATCGATACTGAATATGACCGAACCGTCCATTGTAAGAAGTTTCATGTAGTGCTGGGTCAAATTATATAGAGATGTTTGGTAGTTATTATCAATTATTTCAATATCAGGCGGCAGACTTATTGAACTCTCAGGGCCCCATGAAAAATCAGGTTCTGCATAATCATCATTTTGATTACCAGGAGCGTATTCCATAAAATATGTATCATCCAAAAAATCAACCATCGCTGTTTCAGGGTCCTCTATTACTGGAATTGATGCAGTATTTGACCAGCGTTCGATATATTCAGAACCAGCAGCAGTATCCTTATATTCAACATCAAGTCTCAATCCTGCAGTCTTATCTAATGTGTAAGTCAATGTTTTAGTTCCAGATGATGCAGATATATCATAATTTGAAGGATTAAGCCCCTGTGCACCACCGGCAACAAAATTAAAGGAAAAATTGTAAATTGGCGCAGTTGTTGATTCATTGAGCACCCCCACCTTAAACGCATCTGTTAATGTAGATGTCCCCATTGGCGGAATTACATCCAGTTCAATAATAGCAGTCTTGTTCGCAACATCCACAGTTGCACTGGTATATGTCTGACTATTTGCATAATTAGCCCATGCATCATAATATTCGCTCTTTATGTAGATAATTACCTTATCCGCTTCAAGTGGATTTACCCTATTAACTGCCATTGTAGTATTTGGGAATAACACAAGAGGCATATTGTTCGAACTAATAGAAACACCCACATCACCAGTACCACTCACACCGGATCTTCCATTTATCTTCATAAGTGGAAGAGTAAGCGTTTCACCATTGTAGTGGAATTCTGGAGGCGATATCATAATTGTACTACCTGTTGGATATTTTGACCAAACGCCACCACCTTCGTATGCTATGATACGATCATCCATACTGTATTCAATGGATCCGAGTGAACAATTAAACTCATCAAAACCGCTCCCGCCTACATAATGCTCCCAACTCTGCCACCTATACCTGTTTTGACCAGTCATGAAATCGACATAGTTTTCATCACTAATATTAACAGTAACAGTGACAATTACTATCCTACTCTCATTATATGCATCCTGATCACCATTGACATTGATAGCACCCCCCATAAGTGAAACATACGTGGTCTGGATTGGAGATTCACCAAGTGCCACTTTACTTGTTCGTGAGTCAAAGACCGTAAAAGCCTGTTCAATTTTTTGTGCTTTTGCCATATCTTCCAATCCGTCAAGTGTGGGAACACTATAGATCAACATTGAACTGATCGAAAGTATAGTTAAACCTAACATGAGTATAATTCCAATGACAGGCGAAACCGCACTTTCAGACTTAAACATTTTAAAGCTCATTTTTCACGCACCATGATATTTGTAATATCATATCCTTAATCGATAGTCACGCTCATCGGAGAATATATGATATGCACATCAATATTAGGAGAATAATCCTTGTGCAAATGCACGGTTGTATTTGTATGATCAAAACTCACAAAATTCATTCCCAAATCATCTGTGTCATTAAGATATCTCTCCCATCCCTTGTAATACTTACTTTTAATTGTAATATCCACCTGAGATACATTATAATAACTGTACACCGAAGCCGTACCACCATCAGAGGTCACACGTACAAGCCCTACTCCGGATATGCCGGTTGAACCCGATATCATCACCGCAGGAATTGTAAGTACACCATCATGTAATACGAACTTTGGTCGCGACACCATTAATGCATCACCTATTGGATACTGTGCCCATGCACCCGTATTCTCATAACAGATGAACCTGTCTTCATACTCATTCTGGATTGCTCGCATCTGTCTTTCAAAAGTATAGGATTCAAAAGTTGAATTCGATGTATTCCATGCCTGTACAGTCACATTGATAGCACTGTCACCAGTCACCGAAACGAGACCACCATACAACTTCAATTCAACCGACTGTGAAGGTGCAGCACCAAACACTATCTTGTTGATGTTCGCCGTAAGAACTATGAAACTCTGCCTGACATTCTCTGCATGCCCTGATTCCTGCATGTGATCTACAAGCGGAAAACCTGCAACTCCGATCACAGCAACCGCTAAGAGCATTATTCCAAGTATAATGCTAAAATCAACAACCTCTGAAACTGCATCTTCCGATCTTAGAAATCTTATACATTTCATGTTTACATTTCCGGTTTTTGTCTGTAGCCTATCGCCCATCAGCACACATCTCAATACACTTCAATTAAATTAGTCGATGGGTTGTATAATAAATAATGCTCACCTGCAGCACTGTATATCTTCGTTGATGAAACATTGGTTGTCTGTGTAACATAAGGGATTTTGACTGTGGTCTCAAGCCGATCATCCGAATTGAATGTGATCTCACTGGTCAGGTTTGAGAACTCAACCGAATAATAACTGCCTGCAATCTTATCAGGCAAAGATACATCATAACGTATCTCACCGATGTCCCCTCCTGAACTAAGAGTAACATTAACGATCGTATCAATGTTCGTGAGCTGAACCGCAATATCGTTACCATGTATCTCAAACTCTTCTCGCAACACCGTGTGTTCAGCCTGGTAAAGCATGCCATAGAATGTCTGCATTATCATCAAAAAAGCGATAACAGTAATTGAAAATGTCAATATGAACCCTATTGATATGGATACTGCATTATCATCGTTTAAGATATCTCTTTTCATGATAACTCCTATGGTATGGAAATCGGTATAGATATGTTGATCCTTGTCTTTCCTGAAGATGTACTGACAGTAGCATTTGTCATCCAGTATCTTGCCCGCGAATATGGCGTGCCATCAGCCAGGTTTCCGGACATTGTAAAATGCCCAGCAGCTTTGGTGCCGTTTAGGAACTTCAAATTATAGGTCTCATTTGTAGTATAATCATTAAAATGATATGGGAAGTCTGTGGTAACATCTACCAAATCATTTGTTATGTTCAATGACCAAATAGTTGTTGTCGTTTCTCCAACTGCCGCCATTGATTGATTATAAACAGTAATGTTTACATTTCCACTATCGTTATACAACTTAAGTGACCATAACGAACTACCTGAGCTGTTTATGGCCTGGATCGTAAACGCATTAGTAGTATTTCCAAGAACACTTGTATCAGTTATCTCGATCAAAAATGAATTTGTATAATTCACATCTGCTATAACAATCCAATCGGGTTTACCATCCAAAAGTCCATTCCCTGTAAAATAACCATCATAAAAAGTACTGTTCCGGACATTAAATGATATACCTGAAAGTGCGTACACAGATGCAGCCTTTTGATTGTAACTGGACATGTACTGGTTGAACAGTGTTGCATTGAATGATGTCTGGTTCTTTGTTGCATAACCATATGCACCACTTAATGCATCCGATGACATCTGCCTGGCATTTGAAACATAATAACGGTTTGCATCAATACTCGATTCTGATGCCATGTTGCTTGCAAAGATGATATTGTTTAGCATGATAGTTGAAACTACAATAGCAAGTCCTATTGTGAATCCGGCTATTAGGAGCAGTTGTGCAGAATCATCCATTTTCTTCATTGCAATACATCCTTTTTATCAATCTCACATGCGCCAAAGTATAAGTTTCACATCAATAATATTGTAAAGATCCGTAGTATCATCTGTGTCAATTATGCCCGTATTTGCCTGAAATGTAGAAGTGTTCCCAATATCTGGATTTGACAACACTACTTTTCTTGAGATGATGACTGCATTGTCAGACGGATCACCGTTATATATGTAAAATATTGATGAGAATCTTCCAGTATCACTCATATGAGAGAATTGAACATTATGTGCAATCCCGCGCGGAATTAAAATATATGTGAACATGTCTTCCATAGAACTGTTGAGAGTGCTACTTGTGTTTGCTCTTGACTCATAAGAATCACCGCTCCATGCATATTCGTCACCATTCCAGTCCAATATGTCATTTTTAAGATTTGATCTTTGGTCATACTGTGAGTAATCAAGTGCACTTAGCATATCCTGCCCGATTACCTGAAGCTGTGCTTCAATGTGAGCATTTGCGGTCGATGATGTAAGCGGAGTAAGTGACGTTGCCTGAACTGCAAAAACAATAACCATAACCATAATTGTTGAAGCCATGATCGCTTCAAGGGTATGCATCTGTGCCAACTGGTCATTTCCTGATCCGAATAGTAGATTACCACGGTTCAAGCTACCACACCCTGACCGATACGATCCTATTTTCTGTTACGCCTGTATCAGCATCCATAAAAAGCACAATCCTCTTTGTCTGCCCGACATTTCCAACAGATGGCAGCACCGCACCAGTCGAGTTTATAATGCCAACCGATTCATTTTCAAGGGTGATATTGACATCATATTCAACATAGGCACCATATAACCCCAAAGACGAGCGTGTACCCCCATAATCAGCATCAAGCAACGTAAAAAACGTGTTAACTTTTGTCGAGATTACAAGGTTCGGTACCGCTGCATCTCCTGCGGTCATGATATTCTCAACAACCAGTGTGGACACCCTATCCGCCATAAGTGTAACCTCATCCGAATTTGACTCAAATGGGGCGAACAATCCTGAAATATACTGAAAAACGAAAAATATTGCAAATAGGAAAATGGTTATGCTGATCAGATAATCGATCGTCATCTGACCTTTTTCATTAACATTGAATTTTTTATATATCAGACCCATTGTCAAACCCTTATGAATGAAGCTCGTAGATCGTATGTGAAGCCCTGATGGAAAAACTGTCACTTAAGTAGTAAAGCCGGATTATATACCATAGATTTCCGTACCTTTCTTTACCCTCTCAATATCTCTTTCAATTATTGACAATCTGTTTTTGTCAACTTTAACACCGGCGAGTTTTTCGATGAACCATATTGATTTAACGTGTTCATCCGGATTCAATTTCCAGTCAGGTTTTTCTAGATAATAATCAATGCCCTCTGCATACCGCATCAGTTCCAAACGCACATCATCACTTACCCAACCAAGGTCCTCATAATAGGACAATATATCAGGCAAGTTGTTCCGTCCAACAAGTTCCATCAGGAATTCAAGCCATTCCATACAGAGTTTCATGGTCGATGAATTCTTTTCGAGATGGACCAACTCCACATCCTGTCCAAATGACCTATAACTTCCGGCACCCACTTTTTTTAGTCCTTTTTCCACATACTCCGTGATCAATGCCATCTCTTCGCGAAGTTCTGCATTATCGGACTTTGTTTCATCTTTCAAAGTTTCATTTGCCTCATACGCCTCTGCAATGTCACTCATCAGTATAGAGGTAGTATTCCCAAACTCCGTAATTGTTTCGGCTGCAATTGCCTGATTGTTTTCAATATGCGATATCTTTGAATCGATTAAGTCAATCCGGTCCACTTTGTTGGACAATTCTTCAAACCTGACATCACTGCTCTGTGCAGATTCGTACATCTGCGACAAAAGCGCATTATATGAACCAACCAGATCGGATATGTTCTGCCCAATATTAGATAATCCAGCCTTCGTATCTGCATTCTCAGATTGGATCAATGTCAAAGTGTCCTCAACAACATCCAACCTGTTTTCGATCCCGCTTATCTTTTCCCTTGCAGAATCAAATCCAAGTGATACATCAGAATCGAAATTTTCGGCATAACTCTTGATCTCGTTCATTGTAACAGTAGAACTTTCTACTGTACTTGAAAGCTCCTTAATGTTATTTACAATCTCATCTATGAGACCTTTTGAACTTTCAACCTCATTCCTCAGATCGTCAACATTAGTATCCATATCTGAAACCACCGATTCAACGGGAGTCACAGGTTCTGAATGATTCTCAAATGCCTCATTGATCTGTTCCCCAACAAGCGCCTGTACCTCATTTTTACTGAGACCACCTACAAGCTCGCGCATCTCATCCTTGTGTAATTCACCGATAGGTTCGACAACTACCCTTTCTGGTTCAGGCTCTTTGACTTTCACCTTTTCAATTTTTTGCTGTGGAACAGGTATTGGTTGCCCTATTCCCTGTGGTTCAGGTTCCGGCCTAATAATTTCAGGAACTTCTTCAAATGGAGATATTTCAGGTGTTGTTCTTTTCTCTGATTCTTCCTTTAGTCGTTCTTCCTCAGCAATCTCAACTTCCTCGCGCAATTCCTCCATCCTGTTGATCAGACTACCGCCCCGTGTGAGTTTTTTTAGTACACTCCTAAATGATATCATAATTCCATCCATTGTTTTTTTGGCTACAACATCCAATGATGAAGATGTTGCAAAAGGTTGCGATGGTGGTTGAACATCAGGCGTAGAAGGCGGAAAATGTGGTTCCGATTCAAGAGTCGGAGGAAACGGTGAAATATCAGTTTCGGATGTAGGTGGGAATGGCGTCAAACTTTCTGATTCCTGTTCTATTGTTTCTTCATCTATTGTTTCTGCTTCATCATTTACATGATCCATTTCTGTCGGTTCCTGCCCATAAACTTCAAATGGATGTGGCATTTTTGGAAATGTGTATGACTTATCGGAAACATCATCGACCACAGTATCTTCGTCTGCCGGAAGTGTCGGTTCAAACAGTGGACGAGATGACGATTTTTGCAGATCCGTTTTATCGTCATTAGCCTTATCAAAACCAAATACATCATCATACGATGGAACACTATCATCCACATCACTAAGCTCATCATTGATCTCGCCATTGATCTCATCATTCATATCTTCAGACAAAGCATCTATTACCGAAATTGCAGGCGGTTTTATATCATCAACTTTATGAACATTAACTACTTGTGACTTCGTATCAAATGATGGAGTGTCCTCAGACGGTTCTTTATCGAATTCCTTCTTTTTTTCCAATGGCAGGTCACTCATCTGATATCAACTTCGTAATTTGGAATGTTAGTGCAATATAAGCTAGATATATAAATTATATTTACTTTTATTTTATTATATGTTTAATATTTATTTAAGGATTACTCCTTTGTACACTGTCTCAGCAGGACCTTCCATAAAAGCAATATCATTTATTATGGATATGTTCAGATCTCCGCCTTTTGTGTGAACCTGAATATCATTGCCAAGACCTTTGAGAGTGTGTGCAAGATATGCACTCGCTACCGAACCCGTACCGCAACTCAATGTTTCATCCTCAATCCCTCGCTCGTAGGTCCTGATGGTGATCTCATTATTCGACTCCATCTTCGCGAAATTCACATTCGCACCATTTGGGAATATAGGATCAAACCTGATCTTTGGCGCAATTTCCAGAATATCAAGGTCAAGGTCATCAACAAAGACAATCGCATGTGGAACACCCGTGTTTATCACAGAAACACTGTACCCATGCATTTCCACATCAATGAACTCATCATCTGCATCACCTTTTGCAGGGATCTGTGCACGGGTCTTAAGAGGCTGCCCCATATTGACCTTTACCCAGAATCCAGTATCATCCGTTCGCGTATCAGCAGGAAGTACACCCGCCATAGTCTCAACTATAGCAGTCCCTACATCAATGTGACCACTATCAAAAGCATACTTAACAAGGCATCGAATACCATTCCCGCACATCTCGGCTTCTGATGAATCCGGCTGAAAGAGACGCATTTTCATATCTGCCTTGTCAGATCGGGAGATAAAAAGAACACCGTCAGCCCCTATGCCAAACCGGCGGTCACAGTACTTTACAGCAAATTCAGCTTTGTCAGTATCAGAAATTATTTTTTTCACAAACTCATCGATTACGATAAAATCGTTACCATTGCCATGAAGTTTTGTAAATTCAATCATATGCACATGTATTGTTCATATTTATATAAGTAGTTCGCGCATCCGAGTTGCGCCTCGGGAGGGCGCATCGAAGTATCTCCGCTGCGTTTCGATACTTCCATTAGGTGGACATCCACAATTACACATTTGGCAAAATACATATTCAGGGATTTTTGTCCTGCACGCGCTTTCTACTTGCTTGAAATGCCAGAGAACGGTGCTATACTCCCACTAATAATACTGGGGGCTGTGCCGGCAGGCGGCGTTGTTATTCCACGATTTTTCTGTAGGTATCCCTGTCCACTTGGAGCTTATACGGCAGTAGTCGCAAAAAAGGAGTATATACGAACTCGCACTATATATTTATAAATTATATGCAGTAAAAAAGTAAATCTATTTATCCATTGCCGCAAATCAAAACTACACAAAAACGCAAGGTGAAACAATGCAATTAAAAGTACAACCTCTTGATATTAAAGTCGGAAAATTCAAAGTAGTCCTGAATACTATCGATGCAAAGGAACTGGGCGTCAACGAAGGCGACCGTGTATATGTGAAGGACCATGAGAGTCTGACAGCGATTGTGGATACTACTGAAGACATGATCGCACCCGGCATGATAGGTGTATATCATGAGGTTGCGGAACGGCTTCAAAGAGCATGGACCGAGCCGGTTGAAGTGATGCCTGCAACACGTCCGAAATCTACTGAGGTCATCAAAAAGATGATGGATCAGGAGAAACTGACAGAGGATGAAATTTATTTGGTTGTCAAGGATATTGTGGATGAAAGTCTAAGCGATATCGAATTGTCTTCATTCATAACATCATCTTATATTAATGACCTTAGTGATGATGAGACCGAGTGGCTCACAAAAGCAATGATCGATACCGGTGACAGGATCGAGTTTGAAACTCACCCTATCATGGATAAACACTCGATTGGCGGTGTTCCCGGTAATAAAATATCTCTCCTTGTTGTTCCTATTGTTGCAGCGAATGGATTGCTGATCCCAAAAACAAGTTCCAGGGCTATCACAGGTGCAGGCGGAACAGCAGATCTGATGGAAATACTCGCACCGGTTGAATTCAACGCAGCACAGATCAAGGAAATGACTGAGAAGGTTGGCGGGGTAATTGTATGGGGAGGTGCGACAAATATTGCGCCTGCGGATGACAAGCTTATCAGGATCGAGTATCCTCTTTCTGTTGATCCCCATTGCCAGCTTTTGGCATCCATAATGGCAAAGAAAGGTGCTGTTGGCGCGGATAATGTGGTTATCGATATCCCCACAGGTGCAGGCACCAAGATACCGAACGTTCAGGCCGGTCGCAAACTCGCACGCGACCTTATTAATCTCGGTGAGAGACTGGGCATGAACGTTGACTGCGCATTGACATACGGCTCTTCTCCGATCGGCAGGACTGTGGGACCCGCACTTGAGGTTATTGAAGCATTGAAAGTGCTTGAGACAGGTGAAGGTCCGAACAGCCTGATCGAAAAAAGCGCGGTACTTGCCGGAATGCTGCTTGAGATGGGGGGGGTGGCAGCTAAAGGTCAGGGGCACAATCTTGCTATTGAGACAATTAAAAACGGTAAGGCTTTGGCAAAATTGAAGCAAATTATAGAGATTCAGGGCGGCGACCCGAATGTTACTCATAAGGATATTGTGGTAGGAGAGCATACCGCAGAACTGCGTGCGCAAACAAACGGATATATCATTGAGTTTGATAACAAGCGGCTTGTTGAGATCGCAAGGCTCGCAGGTGCGCCAAACGATAAAGGTGCAGGCGTGCTCATCCACAAAAAGCGCGGGGAATCTGTTGAGAAAGACCAACCTGTGCTCACTATCTATGCAGAAAAGGAGTGGAAGTTGAGCAATGCACTTGTGAATGCACAGCGTGATATGCCTCTCATTGTCGAAGGAATGTTGCTTGAGCGAGTGATGGATGTCAGGGAGATTCAATCTTAATCACTCTACCCCGCAGCTCTGCTGCGATTGGGTGTGCCGTCGCAACGTTTGACTGAAATATCTGATAAGAAAGTTGGCAATCCATTCATTTACCAATGTTCACGGGTAGTTGCACTTGATCCCGCTCGGGTCAAAACACCTGTTACATGATACACATGAAACCTGTTCGCTCTCCCCGCTTTTGAGTTTCATTATCAGGTCAGGCTCACGGATAAATGGTCGGCTCATGGAAACCATATCTGCATATCCATCGCTTATCAGTGATTCCATCATGGTTCTTGACCGTACCCCGCCAACAAGTATGATGGGTATGTCCACTGCTTCTTTGATCGCCTTTGAGTATTGCTTGAAATAGGCTTCCTTTTCAGGATTGTCAATGCCGGAGCGTGACATTACTTCTCCTGCTTCGGAAATTCCGCCGCTTACTTCTATTGCACAAATGCCGTTCTGCTCAAGTATCTTTGCGATCTCAACACATTCGGAAGCATCCAACCCGACTTTTCCTGATCTTTCATCAAATCCATCTGTGGCATTCAATTTGACCATTATAGGAAAATCTTCACCTATCATCTGGCGTATACGCTTGATAATATCAACGACGATCTGTGTTCTTTTCTCAACCGATCCACCCCATCTGTCGTTTCGCTGATTTGTGTAAGGAGAAATGAAATTACTGAGCAGGAATCCGTGTGCGCAGTGCAGTTGTACGCCATCGAACCCGGCTTCTTTTGCACGTCTGGCAGCATTTGCGAAATCCTCAATGGTTTCGAGGATGTCGGACTCTGTCATTTCCATGGGTGTAATGCCGGATGATGTGTCAGTGACAGCCGATGGTGCAATGGGAATTG
Organism: Methanosarcinaceae archaeon; assembly: GCA_030611265.1. Taxonomy (GTDB): domain Archaea; phylum Halobacteriota; class Methanosarcinia; order Methanosarcinales; family Methanosarcinaceae; genus Methanovorans. Next base: position 56,934 of record JAUWQD010000007.1, read on the forward strand.
GATATTCATGAGTGGGCTTTGCCTGACGTCCTCCGTGTACGATCTGGATCACGATCTTGCTTTTGTACTTGTGTACTCTTGATATGATGTCTTGATATGGTTCAATGAAACTGTCATCATATATCCCCTGCTGATTGTCGCTGCTTTTTCCACGGGGATTCACATAGGAATAGCCTGTGATGATAAGTCCGACCTTGTTTTTGGCAAGTTCTTCATATATGTCGCCGATTTTGGATGTGGGACATCCATTCTCATCTGCAAGCCATTCATGGGTTGCCGAGCGAACAAAACGATTTTGGATATTAAGGTTGCATACGGTTATGGGTTCAAAGATCATGTTGCATCACCAATTGTCAGTAAAGTAGGATAAACGAACGCGACTTATATGCCTTTCTTTCCGCTCTGGAATATGTAGATGTAGAGAATAGGCAGGATTCCGGCGGTGTTCAACACAAGCATTGCTATGAACCAGTATTTCTGGTTGTTTCGGGCTGCTTTCCACAGTGCGATACCTTTCCAGAACAGTTCCCAAAATACCAGTACCAGTATGATACTCAATAATATTGTATTTAATGGAGCAAATTCAAACATGTTATTTCAACGTCCATCTGTTGATTCAGTGTATCGCAGTTGTGTGTCGGTAGTTGCTTCTATGGAAGCGCCTGTTTTGTTGCATTAATTTCTTCCTGTAGATTCTCATTTTTCACTTTATACGCGAGTATCGTTGCAAACAGCAGGAAAAATGCAATGAAATTCATAAGCAAGGTAAGTTGTAGTGATGTGCCTTCAAGACCGCCACTTGAGCCCTGTGCGCTTGGTCCGAACATGAGTGGGTGTGCCGTTCTCCACATTCGAATTGATAGGAAACTTAGCGGTACGGACGCAAAACCGACAATTCCAAAGACTGCCGAGAGGCGCGCGCGTTTTTCAGGTTCTTCAATTGCCTGTCGCATCATAAGATATGCAAGATACACCAAGAACAGTGCGAGGGATGTTGTAAGTCTTGGTTCCCATACCCAGTACCAGCCCCATGTGGCTTTTGCCCAGATGGAGCCGGTCACAAGTACCAGTAATGCAAATATTGAACCAACCTCTGCTGCTGAACGTGCCAACACATCCCAGTTGTGTGTTCCTTTCTTAAGGTACATTATACTTGCAACAAATACTACAAAGAACGCAAGATAGGAAGTTATTGCAATTGGCAGGTGGAAATAAAATATCTTAAAGCTGCTGTCAAGGAGCTGCCCTGATGCATCTTTCATCTGTGGCAGGAAAAAGAAGATCATGTATGTGGCAATAAGCATGACAATGGCAGTGATGATCGATAATATATTGGTTTTTTTGGAATTTGTTGACATCTTGTCACCTTAATGTGTTAAGTGAATTTGCAGTTTGTGAATATTAATTATGTTATTTTATCGTAACTATTCAGCTATTCTTAAGACTGGATGCCGATGGTTAAAATATGTTTATTTATAGTTTAGTCATAACAAATGCACGAGATTTTTCGGTATTCTCCAAAGCATTTTTTGCTTCTTCTGGAGTTGCCCAGTAGCCAGGATAGCAAAATTCAACCGCAAAATCTGTAATTCCTTCAATTATTGGTTCCAATTGTTCAAAGTTTGGATCATACTTTTCACATTCAAGAACAAGTGCAAACAGATTATGTATTTTTCTTGGCTCATCATTTTTGGAGATTTGCGGATAACAGGTCCTTGTCCGCTTTTTCAATCCATTCATGCACTATTTCGAGCATATACCATTTTTCCTTCACTCAATATTCTCTTGATAAAAGGATCTCCGATATCAAGTCGATTCTGTATTTCGTCAGGAGTTCGAACAATTAAATCCATAGGCACATAACCATCTCGGCATGCTTTTCTAATGGATGCAGCTCTTTTTATTGGCCTCTCATTTGATTTCATTACAATTAATAGATCAAGATCACTATCTTTGGTTGGTTCGCCCCATGCATATGATCCAAAAAGAATGATTTTTTCAGGATGAACACTATTGATGATTTTCGTAGTGATATCTTGAATGTGTTCTCTTGAAATCATGATTAAGGACCCATGTTATTTTATATGTATGTGAAAGTTGTTATTATTTATTAAAGTAGCGTAGCCTGTTTCATGGGGAATTCAATTACTCCTCAAAACACACAATAAGTTGATTCTGAATACTACAATTGACCAGCCAATTTTAGCATCAGGAATTGGTTAGGTAAAGCGAATATTTTATGCTAAATTGGGATGCTGAATAGTCACACAATTTATTTGATTTCAGTCCCCGATCGCATATTCAAACACAAGTTGGGCCATGACAAAGAATATGATGTCATAGACCAAAAGCAGGCGAAGTTCTCCTGATATGTCGCTGATGTCACCATTTGCCAATATTTTGCCGGTTGCGAGAACCGCAGGGATTATGACCGGGATTATGACTGGTAAGAGAAGTATCGGCAAGAGTAATTCGCGGGTGCGCGTGTTGACTGTGAGTGCGGATAGCAGGGTTCCTACAGATATGAAGCCAATTGTTCCAAGTACTATCACAACTGCGAGTCCGAGCAATCCCTGGATGTTGTAATTGAACATTACGGCAAATAATGGAATTGTGATGAGCTCGACGAGGAACATGATGACTACGTTCGAGATTGCTTTTCCATTGTATATCGCGCTTCTATCAACAGGGCAGAGCTTCAATCCTTCCAAACATCCATTTTCGAGTTCACTTGCAAATGAGCGTGAAAGTCCGAGCATTCCTGCAAAGGTAAAAGCGATCCACAGCACGCCGGGTGCAAGTTGGCTGACGATCTTTGAGTCGCCCAGCAGGTCTCCAAAGGATACGCTGAATATTACTATGACCAGAAGTGAAAAGATGACCATTGAATTTAGCATCTGCTTTGTGCGAAATTCGGCTTTGAGGTCTTTTGCTGCAATATGTAAACTTCGGATCATTCAAACTCCATGATTTAATTCTGTTTACTCATGTACAAACGATTCATAGGTTGCTTTAAAATCATCAATACTTCCAACATCGTGCCGCAGTTTGTCGAATACGATCTTACCATTGTTCAGTATCAATACCCTGTCACACATTTTCAGGCTTCTGTCAATGTTGTGTGATATCATTATCTTGGTCGTGTTCTGTGCATCGAGACCTCGAAGCACATTTTCAAAAGTAGATGCAGCGTGCTGGTCAAGTCCTGTGTAAGGTTCATCAAGGAAAAGGATAGAGGGTTCATGTATCAATGCCCTGGCAATGGATAGTCGTTGTTTCATGCCGCGTGAGAATGTTCCTACACGGTCGTTTGAGCGGTATTCAAGTCCGACCTGCTCTATGAGTTCATCAACTCTGGCATCAAGGTGGTTCTTGTCCATGCCATACATGCGTCCAAAAAACCGCAGGTTCTCCTCGGCTGTCAATTCACTATAGAGGTATGTCTCATGCGAGATGGAACCGATTCGCTTTCGAATCTCTACGGGGTCATCTTTCACATTGAATCCATCAATTGAGATCGAACCTGCGGATGGTTCTACAAGTGTTGACATGATCTTCATGAGCGTGGTCTTACCCGCTCCATTCGGACCAAAGATCGTTATGAATTCTCCTTTTTTGATATCGAGATCTATGTTTTTTAAAACACGATGACTTCCAAAGGCTTTTGATAGAGATTTGATTGACACTATATTTTCCATTGGGGGTTATAATGGTATTACTGTAAATTAACGTTTTGATAGTTTAAGTTTGATTATCGATTAAATGTGAATATTTATGTGATTATAATATTCCCATTTGGAGCAAATCCAATATCAATGTTCTTCAAATTATTTTTCAAATGATAGATATACATAATCCAATCTACAAAATTTAGATTATTAAATATTGGATGTGGGATATATTGATTTAAATTTAATTCCAAAGTGCCATCAGATTCGAGCTTAGACTTAATTGAATTAATAACTTCATTATCAAACTCATAACTACAAATTTCCCCCTCAACAACTCTTAATTTTTGGTAATTTATTAAAAATGAAATCTGATTAGTAAAAAGCTTATAATAAAAACCATCTACATTCTCAACAAGATTTTTCATTTGCATTAAATAATCTAAAATATCTTGTTTACTTATATTTTTAATATATTCTTGGTTATTCTTTTGTAGTTCTAAGTTCGATAATAATTTATCTTTAAACATTTTGAATGAATCTTCGTCAAATAAATCTATAAATATACCTTCAATCTCATCATCAAATTTTAAAAAAATATCTGTCAGATCAATAATTGATAATTTATTAAGATTGCTTTTACTGCTAGTATTAATTAATACTTTACTTGATTTTCCATTTATTTTAGTAGGAAGCGATTTCATCCAATTATTTGGCCCATAAGCCAAAGAACTTACTATATAGATAATATCTCTCAATTTAATTTCAATTAGAGAATTAGCCCTTTCAATTGAAGTTAAATAATTTTCTTTGTAAATATTAATCCTCAATTTATTCAAAATATACTTATCTTTAGAGTATATCAAATTGGAGTCCAATGTAAAAATATTATTGTACTTGATAAACTTCTGCAATTTTGATATAGTAGTTTTCATTGCTCTAAAATAATCACGACAAATTTCTTTAATATCAGTATCAGAAAGGTCAGTTTCTTTTTGTTTTTTATTTTGATAAATTCCTATAAATTCAGTTAAATCAGAATTTTCAAACCAAGTATCTATAAAATAATCCGAAACTTCAAAAATTGAATCTGATTCGATTTGAATATTTTCACAGACTATTAATGTTCCTTTCATTAAATTTAATATTGACTTTTGACAAATATTAATTAAATCGTCTGGTTCAACTAAATCTTGTAATGATGTTGAATGTTTGAAAACTTTTTTATAACCATCTAATGATTCACTTATATTTTTCAGAAAATGATCACCATATAATCCGCTAGTTTTTAAAATCATATGTAAACGAGAACTTTCTTCTGTGACATATTCTTTTTCTATATCTCTTAAATATAATTTTGGTAAAAACTCTTGTGGATTGAAACCGTATTTATTTTTAAATTTATCAAACATTTTCAATGTATTTTTTGTTAATCCCCAGAAAAATGAATTTTGTCTTTTAAATTTATCAATTATGCCAACTTTATATAAATATCCAAAATATTCTTTATTGTCTTCAAATTTATATGTATCTTCAGAAAGTCCGTGTTGTGAATAGAGCATTCCAATAACTTTTCCAAAATGATTGAAAATACCTTCATCATTTTCAGAATATTCCCAAATTTCATCCATCATATTTTTTATATTGGGGTGATCTGCCTCATAATCTAAAAACATACTCGATAATGTGTTAGAATCTAGAATTTCAGAAAGTGTAAGCGATTCAAATTCATAATTTTGCCAATGTACTTCTACTTCTTCAATAATGTCTCTAAATGTAACTTCTATTGGAATCCTAGCTTTCAAAATTTTAAATATTTTTTCAACATAATCTTTTTTAATTTCAATTGGATTCTCGGGGTCTTCTGAAAAAATTAGAAGTCGTCTGTTAATCATTTCCAAAGCATCATCTACAGATATCTCAGGAATCTTATCTTTTATATCAATAGACCCTCCCAATGCTTTTCTACCATCTACATGAGTAACCCATGAGAGATCACCAGTTAAAAATAAAGTTAAATTAATCCCATTTTCATGGAGAAATGATCTAATAATCTGCAATCCTGAAATAAATTCAAAAACCTCCTCCATATATCTATGATGTTTATGGAGATCATCTATGAAAATTATATAATTGTCAAATTTTCCAAGTTGGGAGAGTTTTGTGCACAGTTCCAAAATAGCAATATCACCAATTGTATTTTTTTCATTTTCAGCTGGTATATTAGTTAGAGAATAGTATTTATTGGATAATTTTTGGTATAATTTTTGGTAAAAATCATTCCTTATTAGCTCATGTTCTTTTTGTGCTTCAAGTGGAATAAATATAGTCAGTGCTTTTGGATTGAAAATTGAAATAGCATTTTCTAAGTATTTATAAAGTGTTGTTTTGCCTGAACCATTCGTACCATAAATTAAGAAGCTTCTTCTTTGAATCGATTTTTCTAATTCCATTATTTGATGGTCAAATTTATGGTAAATTGATGTTTTCACAATAACATCTTCATATTGATTTTCATCAAATGCTTCAAGTCCTATATGGGATTTGAATGGATTATCGTTTAATCTAACTTCTTTGTACCATTCTCTGTCTTTTTCTTGTGGTGGAAATATATTAATTTTTGGCAATTTGTCTTCGGAGATTTTTTTATAATCATCAATCTTAGATTTAAATAAATTATATTCTTTTTCTATTTCAATTTCCCTCTTTTCTAGTTTTTTCGTTTTGTCTTCATATTCTTTTCTAATTACATTTTCAAGAGATTTTGCTATTTCTGTTTCTTTTTTAACAAGAAATTGACGATCTTTAAGTTTTACAATTTCTTCTTTGGAAATAAGAAATCCAGTAGCCTGCTTTTTAAAATATTCATCGTTAAAATATGAAAAGATTCCATTTTTCTCATGTTTATTCAATTGCTCATTAATAAAATTCGATCGATAAAATAATTTATCGAGTTCATCTTTTGAATGTATGAGTTTATTTTCTAATATAAATTGAACAATATGGAGTGCAATATCATGGAGTGATGGATTTATTTCAGATTTACGAAAAAAAGCCTTTCTAATCTCAAAAAGGTTTCCTTTATTATATTCGCTATATGCTAATGTTCTCCAATTATTTTTTGCAAAATCCATGATTAATGGATTAGAATCACTAAAAGGATACTCTGCTTTTTCATTTATATCATCTTTAATTGCACCTTTAATTGCACCATGAATAACACCTTCTCCAGTTTGGTAAGTCAAAGTATCTTTAGCCCAAAATTTACCTTCTTCAGAATATCGTCTCAATAAAACTTCGTATGATAAATCGGATAAATCAATAGTTATTATACTATAACGTTTAGCCCATTTATCAATAAAACTAGCCCCCGCTGATAATATAACACAAGTAGAATCAGGTGTCATCATTTCAACAGCAGAGTTTGAATGAATATGACCATGCAGTATAATATCGCTATTTTTCATAGCAATCATTTTTATTACCCCTTCATCCAAATCAGCAAGCCATGAAAAAGGGTGATGCATTATAGTAAGGCAGAAATCAGTAGATTTAACTGAATCGTAAGCTTCTTTAGCTTGTATTTCACCAACAATCAGTGCTTTATCATCAATTACAATATCATCAAATCTTCTCTCGCCAGAAAACCATGCAGAATTTAAACCTACTATTCCCATCAAATGTGGACCAACTTTTACAGAAGTCGCAAAATTAAAATTATCTGAATAAGGATTCGTTTCATCATAGAATTCATTTATAAACATCGAAAAATTATTTAATTTCTTAAATAATGCTTCTTTTTCGGCCCCATTCGATTTTAAGAATTTAGTAATACCTTTTTGTTCATCAAATTTTACCGTGCTAAATTCTAGTAATTCACCTCTATTCACATCATGATTTCCAGGAACAATGAATACTTTGTTTTTGTCAACATTGATTTTTTTTATCAAGTTATTTAACCAGATGAGGGCGAAATCGTAATCTGATTTTTTGCCTTCATTTGCAATATCTCCCGAAATTGCTATAATATATGGATAAATTTCATCATTGTCTTTCAACTTTTTAATATCATCTGTGAGAGAATCTAATACTGTTTTTATTTCATATTCATTTTTTTTATTAAAGTGAAGGTCAGAAAGGTGCAAGATTGATATCTTATCCGTACAAGTTGAATTCTGAGTTAGGGATTTAGTATCCATCTTAAAACACTCCGCTATTTTATTAAATAACTTACAAATTAAAGGTCTATTTGCTTATATATTTTTTTATATTTTCAAAATGATTTGCCCCCATCTCATCTTCAACTTTCCCGCCCCCTCTCGCCTTCACTCTGCCCGTGTGCCCGTCCTGATCTGCTCCGCCCAGCCTTGTGGTGTGGGGGGTGGCTGGCGCTTTTCGATTATTCCAGCGGTTTTTGGGATATGCTTAAATAAAATATGACTTTTATTATTAAGTAGATTATAATGAAATATAATGACAGGATCGTTATTGACCACACTATTTTAGGTGGGAAACCCATCATTAAGGGAACACGTCTCTCAGTGGAATTTATCCTTGAATTGCTGGGAAACGACTGGTCGCATGAAACGATCATAGAGAACTATCCTCAGCTTGAGAACGAAGATGTTTTAGCTGCGCTCAATTATGCTTCGCACTTGCTAAAGACGGAGCACATCTATCCTGCACCACAGAAGGCTACTGCATGAATTGCAGCAATATAATTGTTGCTGATGAGAATATACCGATGTTTGCCATACGCGGTTTAAAAGCACGCGGATGTGATATCGTGTCGATTGTAGAAGAAGCCAGAGGGTGCAGTGATGAGGTCGTACTTGACATTTCCATAAAACATAAGGCTGTATTGATAAGTTTTGACAAGGAATTCGGCAGTAGAGTGTATAGTGGCATACCGGGCACCTTATGCGGATTTGTGCTGTTGCGAATTCCAGCCAAATCTCCAGAACATATCCTGAGAACGCTTGAGTGGCTCATTTTTGAATCCGGCATTGAACTCAAAGGAAATTATATTGTTGTTGATGAGTCAAAGGTCCGTTCTTTCCCTATGGTTTGAGCCCCCCTCTCTTCGCCTTCACTCTGCCCGTGCCTCCGTCCTGATCTGCTCCGCCCGCCCTTTTGCAATTTATCCGAATGAAGCAGAAGACTCTTTCCTCGTCGCATATCGATAGGGGTTAGTTCACAAAATGGCGGCAATAGGTTATATATTATGAAATCGAATGTTAATTATTAACATAATAGGAATGAAACAATATTATGACAATAGCCATAGAAGTTGTGTATGAAGATAACGTTTTTAAACCGCTTGGACATGTTGAAGGTCTTAAGGAACATGAGAGGATGGTTGCGATCTTTTCCCAGCTTCCTGTCAAAAAAGGGCTGCGTGATCTCGCTGGAACAATGACACATGATGAAGCTGTAGCAATGCAGAACCTTATTGATGAGGAGTTCGAAAAAATTGAAGGCGAATGGTAGATTAGCTGTTGATACCAACGCTGTGATCGCTTACAGGGAAGGTATTAATGACGTTTGTAAATTGATAGATGAAGCAGATGTAATTATTTTACCGGTTACTGTTATGGGTGAGCTTCTTTACGGCGCTTTGAATAGTGGAAAGACTGAATACAACGAACAAATTATAAAAAAATTCGCAGCGTATTCTCTTGTCATGCAGGTTGATGAAGCAGTTACCACACGTTACGCTAGAGTGCGTTTCAATCTTAAAAAAAGAGGAACTCCTATTCCTGAAAACGACATATGGATTGCAGCCGCATGTTTAGAGCTCGAAGTTCCGCTTCTTAGTCAGGATGCCCATTTTAAACATGTTGAAGGGTTAGACGTTTGTGGCTGGTGAATCTCCGTCATCTGTTGCTCTTGCAATAAGGGGTATATACGAACTACAGGGGACACAGAGTTTTCAATGCATCTGTTCTCTGTGTTCCCCTGTTGTTAAAATTGAAATGATTTCACCCCTCCTCGCCTTCACTCTTCCCGTGTGCCCGTCCTGATCTGCTCCGCCCGGCCTTGTGGTATGTGGGGTGACAGTCGCTTTTCTATTATTTCGGCGGTTTTTGGGATATGCTTAAATAAAATATGACTTTTAATATTTAGTAGATCATAATGAAATATAATGACAGGATCGTTATTGACCACACTATTTTAGGTGGGAAACCCACCATTAAAGGAACACGTATCTCAGTGGAATTTATACTTGAATTGCTGGGAAACGACTGGTCACATGAAACGATCATAGAGAACTATTCTCAGCTTGAGAACGAAGATGTTTTAGCTGCGCTCAATTATGCTTCGTACCTGCTTAAGACGGAGCACATCTATCCTGTACCACAGAAGGCTACTGCATGAATTGCAGCAATATAATTGTTGCTGATGAGTCAAAGATTCGTTCTTTTCCTATGGTTTGAGCTGCGCCCTCTCATCTTCACCCTGCCCGTGCCCCCGTCCTAATCTGCTCCGCCCTGCTTTTTGCAATTTATCCGAATTAAGCAGAAGACTCTTTTAAAGCCAACATTTCTTTCCATTCAACCAGAGAATTGTATCACAATCTTTTACTTTGCAACAGAAAGATAGTTATACATTACACACCATCTAATGGAATAATGTTAGAAGAGATAATAATACAGAACGCCTGGTGGAAGACCAAACATATCAGCGAATCCAGACTGGGTGCGATCGGTAGGCAGGATTTCGAGTCTCTGACACAGGAACTTGCAAGCAATAAAATAACATGTTTGTTGGGACCAAGGCGTGCCGGAAAAACAACCCTGATGTACGGGATGATCGATCATTTACTCAATAGCGGTGTGAATGAACGAAACATATTGTTCATATCTTTTGACAATCCAAAGATCAGGCTGGCATTACAAAATGGATTTGATGAAATGCTGATGGAGTATTCCGGCATGATGGTCAGGGAACCCATAGATAGTTTGACCGACACTGTGTATATCTTTCTCGATGAGATACACAAGCTTGATGATTGGGGAAATATCATCAAATACTGGCAGGATATGGGGCTGAAGATAAAGTTCATAGTTTCAGGTTCTTCATCACTTCGGATCTTAAAAGGCAGCGGGGAAAGTTTACTTGGGCGGATTTACTTTCACTTGATCTTACCATTGTCATTTTCGGAAATAACCGGCAGGCAGGTAGACGCAGACATCCATAATTTCGATGACATCAAAAAAGCACATGACAACCTGATCTTGGAAAAGCAGGATCTGCTCATAAAATTGGATGATTATATCCTCAAAGGTGGTTACCCTGAAGTTTTTGACATGGACGATACGGAAAATGCATATGACATTTTAAAACTTTATAAGACGCTGACAATCAACAGGGATATTCTGGATCTAAAGAACATTAAAGAGCCAAGGATCTTAAGCGACTTGACAGACCTGCTTTCGGATTTCATGTCCCAGAAGATGAACTATTCAGGATTTGCAGAAATTCTCAGTATAAAAGTGGACACTGTTAAAAATTACATTTCTTATCTTGAAGAATGCTTCCTTGTTTATACTGCTTACATATATTCAAAAAAACAGGTAATATCAACGCGAAAGGAAAAGAAACTCTTTTTCATTGATTGCGGTCTTCGTAACTCTTTGGTTTTAAAAGAAATAAATGAACTCGAAAAAACAAAGATCGTGGAAAACCTTGTTTTTTCCCATGTGCTTTCCCTGAAAAAGAAAGAGCTGTTCCCTAAAATATTTTACTGGCAGGATAAAGCCAAAAATGAGGTGGATATAGTATTTACCTCAAATAACAGAACAATTCCCATAGAAGTAAAGTACACAAACGATATTGAGAAAAATGACCTCAAAGGTCTGGTAAAATTTTGTGAAACATTCAAGACGCAAGGCATAGTTGTGACAAAAGACTTGCTGAAAAAGGATGATAATATTACCTATATCCCAGTATGGCTTTTTTTGCTAATGACGCAGGCTGTTTCAAAAAAACCGGATGTTTCATGAGTTGAAGTCATAGGGGCGAGGAGTGGCCGGATTCGAACCATCTGTGCACTAATATGTAGGTTTGCAGATAGGGGCTCCGACTGAAATATAATTTAAGAGTTGTTTAATTAATACACTCTGCTTGGTTGCCCGTCCCGATCTGCTCCGCCCGCCCTTGTGGTTTGGGGTGGCAGGTGCTTTTCGATTCTTCCGGCGGTTTTTGGGTGTGAAGTGGGAAGGATGCTTGGGTGGGTGTTTGCTGGTGGGGGGCTCCGGCTGAAATATAATTACAAGGTTATTTAATTGGAACAAAACGCAGATGAACGCAAATAAACGCAGATGCGACTACAAATCCGTGTAAATCCGTGAAATCCGTGTCTTTTTATTTTTCCAGACACGGATTAACACGGATTAACACAGATTTAACCTATAGTTGGTGTCTAAAAAATAACTGGAAAATGGGACGGTGTCCCGCCGCCCCCCCTCTCGCTTTCACCCTGCCCGGGTCCCCTTCCTGATTTGCTCCGCCCGGCCTTGTGGTGTGGAGGGTGGCAGGCGCTTTTCAATTAATTTTGGTGGTCTGTTCGTAATGGATGATTTTGTGTTTGCATGGGGTTGGCTGCTTAGCGAAATATAATTTTAAAGTAATTGTCATAGGTGCATTTGCGGTGAAACTATTTTGTACGACCTGTTTGGTAAAGCGCGCCAACATCAAGCGGTTCTTGTTCGGGTTGAAGCAAAGGTGAAATATCTCTTCAAGAGGATATTGGATATATTAAGAGGTCATATAATTTGACTAAAGCAGAGGGCGAATCATATGACAGATGAAATGAAAACTAAAACCAATGACACCACCAAAACCCTCCACAATCCTGAACCGGATTACACAAACCCCATCTTGAAGATTCCGGAAGAATTCTTGGAACGGATGCATGATCGGCTACGTTTCTTATACAGTGAATCTGTAGCCCAGACCACAATACTCGAACTTGAGCGCATCCTTCAGGTTTACTATGCCCATAAACCCTCTGAACAGATCGAAAAAGAGAAGATATTTGATCCGGCAGAACGGTTTACTCAAAAGGATGTAATTTTGATCACGTACGGTGATCTCCTGCGTGGGAAAGAGAGTTCTCCTCTGGCTACATTGGCATATTTTTGTGATAAATATCTCAAAGGTAACATTAATACCCTTCATTTACTTCCCTTCTTTCCATCATCTTCTGATAAGGGTTTTTCTATAATCGACTTTGAAACAGTAGACCCCAATCTGGGGTCGTGGCATGACATAGAAGATCTGGAAAATCGTTATCAGCTTATGTTTGATGGCGTTATCAACCATGTATCATCTAAAGCCAGGTGGTTCAGTGAATTTTTGAACCAAAATCCATATTATAAGGATTTTTTCTTCACATTCAATTCCAGAGAGGAACTAACAACCGAACAGCGGAGTTTAATATTCCGTCCCAGAACATCAAATATCCTGACAGAATTCCAGTCGCTTAAGGGTGCGGTTTATGTCTGGACAACATTTTCTCCAGACCAGATAGACCTTAATTTTAAAAATCCAAATGTCTTACTGCGGGTTATTGAAACCCTGCTTTCATATGTGAGGCATGGAGCAGATATTATTCGCCTTGATGCCGTGATGTACCTCTGGGAAGAGCCCGGAACAAATTGCATACATCTGGAGCAGACCCATGAGATCATCAAACTCTTCCGTGATATTCTAAATATGGTTGCACCGCGTGTTGCCATGATAACCGAAACAAATGTGGCTCATGATGAGATCATTGCATATTTTGGAAATGGCACGGATGAGGCACAGATAGTATACAACTTTGCACTGCCTCCCCTTGTCTTGCATTCGTTCTATACGGAAAATACAACAATCCTCTCCACCTGGGCAAAAAGTCTCATGAATGTTTCAAATTGTGCCACCTACTTCAATTTCCTGGACTCCCATGACGGCATAGGACTAATGGCAGTCAGGGACATCCTGGAAAAAGAAGATATTGATCATATGATCGAAAAGGCGAAAGAACACGGAGGGTGTATTTCGCACAAAACTGCTGAAGATGGTAGTACTGTGCCTTATGAGATCAACATAACCTGGTATAGTGCCCTCAATCCCATGGGAAGTGATGAAGATATACATTTACATGTCAAGCGGTTTATTGCCTCAAGGTCAATAGCTCTTGTCATCCAAGGGATTCCGGGAATCTACCTGCACAGTTTATTCGGAACCCGCGGTAATCAGGAGGTTGTCAAAGAAACAAAGGATAAACGCGCCATCAATCGTACTATCGTTGATGTGGATTCAATAATTGAATCCATGAATGATCCCAGTTCAAAGAAATCACTCATTAACAGGGATTTGGGGCGGCTTATCGGGATCCGAATTAAGAAGCGGGCCTTTCACCCCAATGGCGATCAACAAATACTGATGCTATCTCAGTCTGTGTTTGCGGTTCTGAGAACTTCACCGGAATTGGATCAGCATATTTTAACAATAACTAATGTGACGGATAAGGAATGCCGCATCGAAATTCCAATGTCGGATATTGGTTCATCCGAATCCCGGTGGTACGATCTTATCGAAAGAAAAGTGTGGTCGGTTGAAGATCAGAAATTGATTATCACACTGCAACCTTATGACGTTATGTGGTTACAGCCGTCTGGTGAACTGGTTCACGAAAATCACGAAACAGATTGAAAAAGAAGAAGGTGATAGCAAGATGAAATTTTCACCAATTTGGCAAAAGTTTCAGGACAATCCGGCAATCCTTGGAATTGGCATCATCGTTATTCTCTTGTTCGGCCTGCTATTGCATGAGTACTTATTGGACAGTTTAACTGTTATCTTTGAACCGGGAAATTGGCGATACCACGATTTCAGGATCGCTGTGATCCATTGCATTCTGGCAGGCTCCCCCCTTCTCGCCTTCACTCTACCCGGGTGCCCGTCTTGGTCTGCTCCACCCGCCCTTGTGGTGTGGGGACTGGCAGGCGCTTTTCGATTCTTCCGGCGGTCTTTGGAAGTGAAGTGGAGATGGATGCTTGGGTAGGTGTTTGCAGGTGGGGGGCTGGCATGGACTTTTATGATACACCTTGGATGCAATGGGAGCAGTGGCTGATCAGGGAAGCATCAAATTCACATTAATAGAAAGAAAGCAATGATTGCATAAGTAATTAAATTCCCTACAAAAGAAATTTTCAGTAGATCTATGGTTTTTATTGCGATTTTCCTGAAGAAGGGAATGTAAATCCCCCATTCAATAAATACAGATAATACAAATGCAACTACTATCCAAATCAAATTTTCTGAAGTATAATTGTAAATCGGAATAAAAGTCCCCAGTAATGATGTTGCAATATTGGCAATAAATGTAACCAGAATTAATTTCCAGAAACCAATCGGAACCTTTAGATATTTATTTGCTATTTTCCAGAAAATAACAGCCTCAATTATTACTATGAGAGGAAATAAGGGTATAGTGTGAAACGATAAAGGAAAAATCACATCAGCAGAAGCCAACTGAGGTAATAACAGAATAGTAAATATTGTCAAAAATGATAATTTATTCCCCATGATATTGGCAATAAATTATTTATCATAAATAATTTTCTAAATTACTTCACATCAAGGTATCTGTTTTCAAATTTGAGCCCCCACCCAATGTTCAACTCTACTCCCTCCTTTCACCTTCACCCTGCCTGGGTGCCCGTCCCGATTTGCTCCGCCCGCCCTTGTTAACGTTTTAATAGCCTTTTCTTGTGACTGTTTGTCATACAATCCAATTGTCACAAGATATCTGAATATCCGATGTATTTGTCAAAATTGGTCGCATTGCCTACAAGATGTTAGAAAGAACCAAAAAATAACCAGAGGCTCCCTCATAAGCCCCTTAAAAAAATTCTGTATTTAATGACTCGATACCGCGTATCGCTCAGTAATAAGTGCCCGGGTCAGCCTGAACTGGACCCTGTGTTTGTCCCAGTCATACTTATTTCCCAGAAACTTGATGAGACGCTTCTTTGATGCGCCTTTGAGATCATTTGCCTCCATCAGTTCATCGATGAAGAAGTGGTTCTATGAGTGTCGATCTTGATCTTGTTCTGGTTCCTGATATGCTGAGCAATGTACTGCTTGTGATCGGTCTTATATTCGTGTCCCTTGGAATATTCGGACTGCTGCGCCTGCATGATGTGTATAACCGTTTACATGCGACATCAAAGATCGAGACACTCGGCGTGATGCTGAGCATATTTGTGAAGGTCGGTTTTGTTTCAATGGGTGTGAAGGCTATAACGGTTGGTATTTTCTTGATCCTGACCGTGCCTGTTTCGGCACACATGATCAGCCGTGCGGCTCACAGGCATGGAGTGAACATGTGTGAGGAGTCGGTTATTGATGAGTACGGGGAGACGTATAAGTGAATGCGGTACGGAAAGCATGTGTCATGAAAATATCATAGTGGATGCCCGAGGCTGAGTTGGGTCATGCAAATGATGTGATGGTATAACCATCAATTAGAAATCTTAATGAATGAGAAGAAAATAGATGAATATACAATATTTGGGAATCCTAAACATTGAGTGAGTAAGTATTCGACGGGATGAACAGGATGGGGCAGGCAATTTGTATCCTGTCAATCCTGTCCATTAATTCAATCAATACTATTGCATATTTGGCGATATATCCTGAATAGTGATGTTGCCCACATGATGTTAAATTGAACCCAATATTTCTACAAAAAGAAGTGAAAACATGAAGATAGGAATTATAATCTATTCAAACGACTCAGAAACCGTATGGAATGCTATTCGATTTGGAAATTATGCATTGAATGAGGGCGACGAAGTAAAAGTATTCATGCTCGGAAAGGGTGTTGAGTGCGAATCTATTGACACGAATAAATTTAATGTGACAGAACAGATGCAAACATTAGTTGATAATGGTGGAGAAATATTAGCTTGTGGCAGTTGCCTTAAGATCCGCCAATCCGAGGGTTCGGAAATGTGTCCAATGTCAACAATGGCTGATTTGTATGAAGTCGTCAAAAGTTGCGATAAAGTTTTGACGTTTTAGAATTCGATGTAAAAAGTATTTTCACTTGGGTGATATGCTGCCGAAGACATTTGTATTGGCTTTGATTTTAGCCAAATATAAAACAAAAAAAGAACAATCGGGAGCTATCAAGCTCCTATTCAACATTAATGGCTTTCCGCCGCGTATTGTTTTCCAAAAACTTGATGATACGCTTCTTTGATGCGTCTGTCTGATATGTATAATCGTTTACACGCAATATCAAAGATCGAGATACTCGGCGCGTTCGGCGTGATGCTGAGCATATTTGTGAAGGTCGGTTTTGCCCCAATGGGTGTGAAGGCGATAACGGTTGGTATTTTCCTGATGTTGACCGTGCCGGTTTCGGCACACATGATCAGCCGTGCGGCTCACAGGCATGGAGTGAACATGTGTGAGGAGTCGGTTATTGATGAGTATGGGGAGACGTATAAGTGGGTGGCGGCATGGAAATTGAATATAAAAACACCATATACAGGCCTTATACATTTGTACGAGGTATACCGTGAATTCAAAGAATAGCCATTCAACGCATCCTTTTTAATTCACACTTACAGCATTTAAGCTTAAAGGGTTAAGTCATCTTGACTACAAGATTGTTTGTTTAAGTCAGTATATTTTATATTTACTATTTTAATTTTTTCAGACATGCCTAATATACCAGGATGTATCTCATTAATATTTACTTCCTCTTGAGGAGATAATGCATTAAGTGGAATCTTAATTTGTTCTATTTTAAATTCGATTTCAATTGCAGGTCCTTTTCCAACATTTTTCACACATAATTGAGGGGGTGAACGGGGCATAGCATTTTGGTTTTCAGTAAATTCCATGCTTGGTCGATACTCCTTTTTAAAATAGAAATATAACCACGGCTTATTTTGGTTTAGCGTTACCCTTACAAGTAATACTGTTGCTATTACAAGAAATACTGTCGCTATTGCCACAATTAAAGATGAATATTCTTTTGTCAACACAACTGCTTGATTTAAGGTATCTGGATAATTCCTACCAATAAAAAAACCCAGTAAGAATATTAACACAGACGTTATTATACGTGGGTATTTGTTTTCAATAAAATTTTTAATTTTTATTTTTGCCATATATTTAACCTCTTGTGCGTTGTTTTGATATTTGAATTTTCATTGAATTACATATTGTTCCCTTCCACATCTATAACAGTAGATTGCTTCATAGGGTAATTCTACCCCACAAAAAATACAATATTTATTTTCCAAAGAATTCTGTTTTAAATCAATTTCTTCAAAGTATTTTGTTGTATTATCTCTCTTAGTTAGTTCAATTTTATTAAAGATTCTATTTTTGAAAACCATAGGCTGATAATTTTCAATGATTTTTAAAATTTTATTTTTCCTTTCTTCAAACTCACTATCTGATAGTACAGGTTTTGCATTACTTAGATTGTTTATAATTTTCTGAGACTTTTCTTCGCTTAGTTTTTTATAGCGTGGTAATGTATTGCTTTCGTTTCTAAGATCAGATTCCTTGATTTCATCATCGATTTTGTAAACCCTATATATTGCCAAAAAGTTCTTTCTTTTTCCACTTTTAAAGTATTTATATGGACCAAGTTCAATGTCCCATAACATAAATTCGTCTGTGTCATTTAATTCTTGCCACAAAAGTAATTGAGTTCCATCAATTTGATAATATTCAACTTTTGCAATATATTCATTTTTTGGATATTCATCATAAATATTTTGGAAATAATCATACCCAGCATCTGATAGGGCAAAATCCCCAGATTCGACTGGTAAATTACGATGTTTCATTTGGCTTTCACCATTTTTCGTAGGCCATAACCCAACCCAGTCTCCACCATTAATCAAAGTTTTAATTGGCCTTTTTTTACACAGTATAATTTGTTTTCCACTCCATAATGCATTAACATTAATTCGCTTATCCGTCTCAACCTCAATTTTCATTTTTGTTACCTCTTTTGATACTAATCACATCTATTAATTAAATATGAAATTAGTGATTATAATATAAATACTTATTGATTTATTGATTTTTGTAAAAAAATAGAACCATCTAAAATCATCTAAACCACTTATATTGAGTTTTATACTATAATATAAATTTTGATCACTAAATATGAAAATATATAATATATGGCCATCCCTACGATGCCTCGGATTTGAGCGTTAGCGAAATCCGGGGTCCGTCACTTTGATATAAATAGACAATATAAAAATTGGATATGAATTAAATTGGACACAAGGAAATTTGTAAAAGGTTTATAAAAGATGTCTTGGGAAGAGAGCCAATTAATGTAAATACGAGGACGCTTAAATGTGATTATGCATTTAAATTTAATATGGAATCGAATGTTTTGAAGCAGAAGCAAGTACAGAAACGACAAATTAATCAGATCTTCATATTTTTGGTCATTTAGTACATTTGACTATACTTAATATGGAGGCTGTCCAACAATCAGTACACCCCAATATTAAATCACTTCAATTAATCGATTGTTTTCCTTTTTCACTTGTTAATTAATCTTAAAAACATAATCAAACCAATTAAAACCATTTATTTTATATATAAGTAAATAATTTACTATATATAGAATAAATATCTAATATTAAAGGTGTTTTTATAAAATGGCCATACGAGAAGATAAATTAGGGCAATCGTGGTTATTTCCCCCACGCATTACTGATTTTATACCGAAAAATCACATTTGTAATCTAATTATAGAAATAAT
>JAUWQD010000092.1 GCA_030611265.1 Methanosarcinaceae archaeon
ATTATTTCTATAATTAGATTACAAATGTGATTTTTCGGTATAAAATCAGTAATGCGTGGGGGAAATAACCACGATTGCCCTAATTTATCTTCTCGTATGGCCATTTTATAAAAACACCTTTAATATTAGATATTTATTCTAAATATAGTAAATTATTTACTCATATATAAAATAAATGGTTTTAATTGGTTTGATGATATTTTTAAGATTAATTAATGAGTGAAAAAGGAAAACAATCGATTAATTGAAGTGATTTAATATTGGGGTGTACTGATTGTTGGACAGAATCTATGCTTATCGCGGGATCACAAATCTGGTATCGATGAACAATGCCACTCCTTATTGGGCATGTAAGGGGGAATAAGTGAATTTTTTCCCAAGGTCAATTAATCCCGAAAACGTTAATAATCATAGTGACCGATTAATCATTGAGGTGAGTCAAATGTCAAAGTTTCATAAGCGAGATACTGAGCGAAAAGGAACCAAAAAACATGAGGGATTGGAGGATAAACTGATAAAAGATAACCTCGAGGATTTAAAAGGAGAAGGCGGTGAAGTTTTAGATTGAGCACAAAAGTGAATATAAAAATACTCGCAGGTGGCACTTCTGAACAAACAATTGAAGTTGAAGACGGCGCTACCTACGGATATTTACTGGACATGCTTGATATAAATCAAGAAACCGTTATTGTGTTGAAAGATGGACAAGCCGTTCCACTCGATGGAACGGTTACGTCCTGCGATTTAACAATTCTAAAAATAGTGTCAGGTGGATGATTTTTATATTTATCTATTTACCCGATATTGTATGCAGATATGTTCTTCAGTCAGATCGTTTAGACTAATTTGCTGATATTTTTTAGTTTATCAATAGCTTTCATTGTTGCCTGTGTTTCATCCAGTATCTTGTTCTCATAATGTTGTACGATCCGATCAACAGGTGCTGACAATGAATATATCTTTGTGGGTCTACCCTTACCCGCAGTTTTCTTATCGTGTATATTGATCCAGGTATTTTTGCGCATGTACCGCATAGCGACACTTACTTCTGGTTGTCTTAAGCCTGTACTCATCTCAATCTCCTGAGACGATGCTTCCGGAACATTTGTAAGATATGTCAATGTAGTTGCAATGTTTCTTGACATGCCCAGATCTTTCAGCGCTTCTATAAACCGTTGGTCGTCGTCGTCTAACACTTTTACTTCAAATTCTTTCATAATAAACCCATTCCACCATTTTATATTTCCATATAAGGTTCCCTATATTATCCTTATACTAATATTTAGTAAATCATTATAATATTTAGATATATCCATTGATTTTATATTTTTTTAGATTGTAATTTAAAATTGAACTTAATACAAGTCAATAATGTACAAAAGATATAATCGAATCATCTGCAATATCCATTACCTTTCTCTCAAGTGCTTCGTATGTATCAAATGTAACTGCATTCTTTCCACCAAACAGTTCCTCACTGATACGCCTGCCTACAATATCATCATGTCCTGACCTAAGACGCAGGATCGTAGAACCGGGGTAGATCTTTGTATTATGGGATAAGCCATCAAAGTCGCCATCAGTAATGCCAATAATCGGAACGCCAAACCTGTAGAGAATATCACCTGCAATTGCGGTAGTATCATCCCCCACAGTAACCGCAAATTGTGCATCAACAGCCAGTTCGAAACAATGTTCTGCCGCATGATCGATCATGACCACTTTGCCGCCTATGCCTATATTGCTTTCAACGCTTCTTCCAATACATGGTGATAATTCACTCCTGCGCAATGAACCGCTTTTGACCCAGGCAGTCTTTATGTCAATTGGAACATTATTCTCATAATCATGAAGTTTTTCAATCCCGTGCTCTTTAACAGTTCCTCCTGCAATTGATGTCACAAACCCGTTCTCAACCACAATCCCAATATTCTTCGACTCAGCCTTACCAATCACAACACCATTTACGAGTATGTTCTCACCTGCGTGCACACCTGATATTTTCCGTATGGTGCGTTGCCCATCAGTTTCGATCTGCACTGGTGTGGCGGTAAGTATGGGCTGTTCCGATATTTTCATACCCAATACGGACGACATTTTCATGGCATGTGTGCATGCACTTTTATTCCATGAGATAATCTCATTATCTTGGCACCCGGGTCTTTCTATCTGTACAATCGGTTTGTTGTCCATATCCGGAAGGTTC
This sequence comes from Methanosarcinaceae archaeon, assembly GCA_030611265.1. Taxonomy (GTDB): domain Archaea; phylum Halobacteriota; class Methanosarcinia; order Methanosarcinales; family Methanosarcinaceae; genus Methanovorans. The sequence continues at coordinate 2,207 of JAUWQD010000092.1, forward strand.
GATATGACGATACTCCCAAATGCACGTCCGGTTTCAGTAGTCTTGCCATGATTTAGCAGAAAAACCACATCACTTGTCGCGGATAGTGCAACAATACTCTCACTTGGTTTTAAGCGCTGACTTGTGTCTATAACATTTTCCAGACCAGCATCGATAACTGCCGTTCTTCCCATGGTGCCACCAAGCTTGGCGCTGACTTCACCTTCAGCAGATAATATATCCAAAATTGCCTTTGCCTGTCCCGAATCGATTACTTCAGGCCCGTGTATAACTACACCTATTTTCATCAGGTTTCATTTTTATGTACGAGTCATTATATAGTGTTTGCGGAGCAAGGTTAAAATCATGGATCGTAAAAAATATCGACTATAAAATTAATAGCGATAACTTTCTTCAAATATGACATGTGATTAGGTTTATATCCTATGATGTCGAATGCTATAATAGGCAAAAGTCGAATTGTTATTTATTTATCTATCCCCTCTATATGCTCGTCATACGGCTTTTGCCCATTCATCATACATTTTTTAAACGACATTGTATTTCTGCGTATTATATTTCTACTTAATATATTCGTGGGAATGTTTCAACAACACTTTATAGAATCAACTACTCTTCATGCCGCATGAGTGCGATAAATCTGCCATTTGGACATGACAGTATAAGTGTTAATGTACCAGATAAGAATCTTGCAGGCACAATAATACCTTCTGAATCAGAAGTCACAGCAGATGGAATTTCACAGATCAAGGCCGCACTGGAAAATCCGGTGAATTGTGAGCGTCTTAGTGAGATCGTGGCTCTTGATACATCCGTTGTAATCATTGTAAGCGATACGACCCGTCCAACCCCGACCGCACAGATGCTGCCTCTGCTTTTTGAAGAACTGTATCGTGGTGGTGTCAGGGATGAGAATATTACTATTATTTTTGCACTTGGGATACACAGGAACCAGACTGATGAAGAAATGGAAAGGATCGTTAGCAAGGATATTTACAGGCGGGTGCGATGTATCGAACATGATAACACACGATGCCGAAATGTTGGTAAAACGAGCCGTGGTACCCCCATAGAGATATTCGAGGAAGTACTGGATGCTGATGTTGTCGTCTGCATGGGGAATATTGAATTCCATTACTATGCAGGATACAGTGGAGGTGCAAAAGCAATATTGCCCGGTGTAAGTTCAAGAGAGTCTATCATTGCCAACCATAAGATGATGATCGATGAAAAATCCTCCACGGGGCGAATCGATAGCCCTGTGCGGCAGGATATGGAAGAGGCAGCAAAGCATGTTGGTGTTGATTTTTTGTTGAATGTTGTGCTGAACAGCAAAAAGGAGATCGTGTACGCAACTGCCGGTCATGTGGTCGATGCGCATCGAATGGGAGTTGTGCAGGTGGATAATATGTATAAGATCGCTGTTAAACCAGCCGATGTAGTCATTGTTTCACCCGGCGGTTATCCGAAGGATATAAACATATTCCAGGCACACAAAGCGCTTGACAATGCAAAAAATGCAGTTGTTGAAGGCGGTACAATAATACTTGCTGCACAATGTTCTGAGGGACTCGGCAATACAGTTTATGAGCACTGGAACAATGAATCAAAGACGCCTGATGATGCAATAATGAAATTCAAACATTCTTTTGAGTTTGGTGGCCACAAGGCTGCACTTATTGCACAACTTTCAAAGAAATATGACCTTTATCTTGTATCAGACCTGCCGGATGCTGATGCCTTAAATGCATTTTTTAAACCGGCAGGAAGCATTCAGGAAGTACTGGATGGAGTTTTGAATGAAAGACCCGATGCAAGAGTGTGCATCATGCCCTATGGCGGGTTGACACTTCCAGTTAGTCATTGAATAATAATTAAGATCAAAAAAAGGTATTGTGAACTTTTAACAAGTCCACACATGAATTCGGAAAAGTCTATATTATATCGTACCATAGAAATCGCAGAACGATAAAATCCCTACTTAAGGTAGGATTTACTCAAAAGGTGATCATTTTGCTGGAGACAAAAAACCTTACAAAAAGTTTTGGTGGCCTTGTAGCCGTTTCAGATGTGGACTTCCATGTAGGTGAAGGTGAGATCGTAGGTCTGGTAGGACCAAACGGTGCAGGGAAATCAACGCTTTTGAACCTTATTAGTGGAGTATACAAACCGGATTCAGGTTCCATTACTTTCGACGGTAACGACATTACCAAAATGCCTCCATTCAAGGTGTGCAAACTGGGCATCACCAAAACTTTCCAGTTGATACATTCATTCCCTGAAATGACAGCGCTGGAAAATGTAATGGTAGGGGCGCTGTTCGGCGATGAGGATAATGGAAACATGAAAGGTGCAGAAACAAAAGCAATTGAACTGCTCGAGTTCATAGGATTTCCAAAAGATAAGACCCACCTGCCTGTCAAGAACCTGAACCTGATGGAACTCAAGTATATTCAACTGGCTCGTGCCCTGTCCACAAACCCAAAACTAATCCTGCTGGATGAGGTGACTACCGGTCTCAACCCAAAAGAGAGCCTTCAGGCGATTGAACTTATAAAAAAAATGCGCGACAACGGTACATCCGTGCTCATGGTAGAGCACATAATGCGTATCATAATGGGCGTATCTGACCGCATAGTGGTGCTGGACTATGGGAAAAAGATAGCCGATGGTACACCTAAGGAGATCGCAAACAACGAAACAGTAATTGAATCGTATCTGGGTGAAAAGTATATTTTTTAAGAGGTTATGAAATGCTCAAATTTGAAAATATCAATGTTTCATACGGTTCTGTTCAAATTCTATGGGATGTGAACTTCGAAATTGATGACGGAGAGATCATTACCATTATAGGTCCTAACGGTGCAGGTAAAACCACTATTGCCAAAACCTTGATGGGATTGCTTAAGCCTACATCAGGAATTATTGAATTTGATGGAAAACAGATCCATCAGGCACCTACACACCAGATTGTAAAAGACGGTATCGCACTGGTGCCTGAAGGAAGAGATCTGTTTCCCAGAATGACAATAATGGAAAATCTCCAGATGGGTGCATATACATCTAGCGAAAAAGAAGATACCCTCAAATGGGTGTTCGACCTATTTCCACGATTAGAAGAAAGACAGAATCAGTCTGCCGGTACAATGAGCGGAGGCGAGCAGCAAATGCTGGCCATTGCCAGAGGTCTTATGTCACGTCCTAAACTGTTGATACTGGATGAACCGTCTCTGGGTCTTTCACCGATATTGGTCAATAAAGTGTTTGAGATCGTCAAGACCCTGAAAAGCCAGGGCGTGACTGTCCTACTGGTCGAACAGAATATCCATCACGCCCTTGAAGTCTCAAACAGGGGATATGTACTTGAAACCGGCCGAATCACCCTTGAAGGTGCAAGCAGCGAACTGCTTGACAATAAACATGTCAAAGAGGCATATCTCGGGATGTAAATCCGTATTATGCTTTATATTTCTTATAATTTTATTGATAATTCGCTGAAAATATATCTTCCAAAATTAAAATTATAGGTTTGACAAATTTTTCTCGCACGTTTCAATCCCTCTAAGGTCTGATTTTAACACCCCGGCGCGAATTCAAATGTTCAATAACTGCGTGGTTTCAATCCCTCTAAGGTCTGATTTTAACATGGGACCCAATAGCCGGACTGGTTTGCTGTTTCGTGTTTCAATCCCTCTAAGGTCTGATTTTAACTCTTCGTAATCGGCACAGTCGAAGAGGCTCTTTTCCGGTTTCAATCCCTCTAAGGTCTGATTTTAACAGAAACACCGCCTATCCTTTAATAAGCGCTTACATAAGTTTCAATCCCTCTAAGGTCTGATTTTAACGAGTCACTCAGGCGACAAGCGCGGGGGCTTTCTGAGTTTCAATCCCTCTAAGGTCTGATTTTAACTTGTTCGTGGTATTGCGAAGGATGTTAGTGATTCGGGTTTCAATCCCTCTAAGGTCTGATTTTAACTAACCACAGTTTCAACCTTCGCTGTTGGGTCTACATGGTTTCAATCCCTCTAAGGTCTGATTTTAACTGCCGCAATGCGAATAT
>JAUWQD010000033.1 GCA_030611265.1 Methanosarcinaceae archaeon
CGCAGGGGTGGGAAAGTGAGTGACAGGACGCGCGCGGAGTCATCATTTTTTCAGACACAGATTTACACGGATTTACGCAGATTTAAATTTGTGAGGGGAGTGAATCGTCAGTTGGCGCGCGTCCGGCGCTTTGCGCTTTAAGCGGGCGCGAATGAGTGAAGATACGACGAAGGGGTGGGAAGGTGAATCACAAAACGCGCGCAGGGTTATCATTTTTTTTCAGACACAGATTTATACGGATTTACACAGATTTTAATTTGTGAGGGAATTGGTTCAAGGATTTGCCTGCCAACTTGCGTGTCCAGAATCGACATCAGTCGCAGGCATAACGGACGGGATGAACAGGATTGACAGGATGTCACAAACCGACATTCAAATCCTGTAAATCCTGTCTGAAATTGTAAACGTATTCGCGCGCAGTTGGCACATTGCAATCGGCACGCGTCCGGCGGTTTGCGCTTTGAGCGGGTGCGGCAATTGTTTAAATGTGAGGATTATGACATCATGATCCATGGTGTGGGGTAATTGAAAAACCGCAGAGGGCGCGGAGGACGCAGAGGTGGAGGTGCGGGGGTTAAGTTAGGGTTGCCTGCTGGTCGGTGTAGTTCAATGATCACTATTCGTCCAACACATCAAACATCCCTTTGAAATGAGCATCGAATGTGATGATCTTGTCGATTCCATCTCGTTGCATTACAGCCATTGTGGTTGCATCAGTGAAACTGATCCGTTTGTCGAAGAATTTAAAAAATAACGTTGTTGCTTGTTTTAAAATGGTCTCATCGATCATTATCATCTCGATCCTTGGTGATGATATTATATTTGAGATGTCGGTTGCAATTTCTTTGTTCCCGGTTCGGACAACTGCGAGGGTGAGTGATTCATCGTAGATATAATCGGTTGTGTATATGGTTGAGAATTCACCTTTTAGTGCCTGGCGTAATAACCTGTCTGCTTTTTTGTGGTGCACATCTTTTGTGTTCCTGTAAGCCATGAAGGCGCCGGTGTCGATAAGTACCGCCATTCGTGCGCCTCATTCGTACAGGTATTCGTCTACTTTGGATGCATCGGTGGTGACGCCCCAATCCAGAGGTTCAGTCCATGCCGGATCATCCTTTAGGGCAGGTGTTTTCTTGATAAATTCTCCTTCATGTTGAATGATAAAATCCGATATTTTATCCATTAGTTTGGTTAAGGAGATTTTTTTGCCTGTGCGAAGTGTGAATTCCGATTGAAGATTGTCCAATTTGTGTTTGGTAATGTCTTTTACTTTGATGCTGGTGTACATTTTGTTCCCTCTACTAAAAGTAGAATGTTCTGCTATTTATTAGTGTCCCACATCCAATCGGCGCGCGTCAGGCGATTTGTACTTGGAGCGGGCGCGAATGAGTGAAGATACGGCGCAGGGGTGGGAAAGTGAGTGACAGGACGCGCGCGGGTTATCATTTTTTTCAGACACAGATTTACGCAGATTTACGCAGATTTGAACTTTAGAGGGGAGTGAATCGTCAGTTGGCGCGCGTCCGGCACTTTGCTCTTAAAATGCTCGCGGATTAGTGAAGATGGGGGGCGTGGTTCTTATTTTTCCAGACACGGATTCACACCGATTTACACGGATTTGGACTTGTGAAGGAGGTGAAGTATGAGTTCGCACGCAGTCGGCGCATTCCAAAACCGGCGCGCGTCCGGCGCTTTGCGCTTGGTGCGGGCGCGAATGAGTGAAGATACGGCGCAGGGGCAGGAAAGTGAGTGACAGGACGCGCGCGGGGTTATCATTTTGTTTTCAGACGCTGATTTACACTGATTTACGCAGATTTGAACTTGCGAGGGGGAGGGAATTGTGAATTGGCGCGCAGTCGGAGGCACGACACAGTTGCAACCATTCCCATACGCGTTTTCCATTAATAGAGGGGCATATCGGCGCGCATGTTGGTGTTATGCATCTGGTGGCAGGCGATAAAATGAACGATGTGTATTTTAAGCATCACATTCAACTAACAATAAAATAAAATCGTGCCAACTCAGTTTTTTCTTCTCTTTAATTTTCACCAAATCATTATACTCAGCATCATCGAAAGTTATGTTTAATGTTTTCACGTTTATTCCTCTAACATATCAGCAATATATTGCAACATTTTACTTGCTTGAATATTCTCCCATCCATTCTCTTGTTTACCATTTATTATTTGTACAATTTCATGAGGAAAAGATACATGCACATTTTCACATTCGGATGCCATCACTCTTAACTGGTTAACCATTTTATTCATATTCATTTAAACCACACTTACTAAGTAAGTAACTTAGTTAATATATAGTTTTCTTTAAACGGGTTTGATAAACCTTTCACCACCATTTTATGCTGTTCTTAAATTTAGTCAAACGCTCATCTTCATTCGGTTTTCTAAAAACATAAAGGTGTTCATGGCCAATAAGATAGAAATTATATTTTTTTCCAGCCCATTTTCCACGACTACTTGACGTTTTCCATTGCAATTTTATAATATCTTCTTTGAGCACAAATCCTGCATCCAAATATGATTGTAATACACGAACTGACAGTGGGATGTAATGTGCGTGTTTTCTTGTATCGCCAATCAAAATTGCACACATTTTTCCTGACTTTAAAACACGGAAACTTTCTTTTGCAACATCTTTCATCTCATCTGTAAATTCAGAAATAGCATGAACTTTTGACAAATCCCCTTCTACAATCTCATGACTGTATGGTATTATATTAGCATATGGTGGATGAGTTGCTATTAGATCAACACTCTCGGATTTTATCTTATCCAGATTTCGGGCATCCCCCACGTATGTTTTAATATTGGGTTTTTGATAAGTTTCATTGGATGGCTCGTACTTAAAATTTAATCTATTTTTTGAGATCATAATTGCATTTGGATTTACATCAACACCAATTGCATTTCTTTCCAATAGTTTACACTCAACAAGAGTTGTACCACTTCCAACCATTTGATCTAAAACAGTATCTCCCTTTTCAGTATAACATAAAATTAAATTTCTCGGAATATAAGGCGACCAGTTACCTCGATATTTTCCAGTATGAGTCGCCCAATCGCCCCTATCTGGAAAAGACCATACTGTTGTAGTTTCAGGTTGATACTCTTCTGGTGGTGCAAACTTTTTCAGAGTCCATTTTTTAGGGAGATGTACCTGCACATTTTCAACACGTATTTCAGAGTGAGATTTCCTAAATTCGTTGTAGCTCTTGTTAGTGATTAATTCCATAGGTCGTATTTCTATTGTCATATAACTTCAAATGTACTCGACAAGGATTTATTTAACCTTGTTCATTATAGGTTTGCATTTATACAAATTTATTATTGTAAAAGTTTTAAGTGCATAATGGGATACAACGTGATTACCAAATACATTGGTGTTGGATCAATTATGGCAAATAAAAAAAACAATCCTTTAACGAGACCTTTTTTAAAATGGGCAGGTGGCAAAAGACAATTATTACCACAGATAAGTGAACTTGTGCCTAAAATGAAAACATATTATGAACCGTTTATTGGAGCAGGTGCAGTATTATTTCATTTACAACCTAATAAAATGGTCATAAATGATACCAATGCCGAATTAATCAATTGTTACAACGTAATAAAAAACAATTTGAATGAATTAATTGAAGACTTGAATAATTACAAAAATGAAAAGGATTATTTTTATTCAATTCGGGAATTAGATCGAATGCCTGCTTATCAGAAGTTGTCCGATGTGGAAAGATCTTCAAGAATAATCTACTTAAACAAAACCTGTTACAATGGTTTATTTAGAGTTAATAGTCAAGGACAATTTAACACACCTTTTGGCAGATACACTAATCCAAAAATTTTGGATGAAACTGTGTTGAAGGCAGTTAACAAATATTTGAACAGTTCGGATGTTACAATTTTAAATTCCGATTTTGAAGAAGCTGTAAGCACTGCTAAAAAAGGAGATTTTGTTTATTTTGATCCACCTTATGATCCAATATCAGATACATCTAGTTTTACAGGATATGATATCAACGGTTTCAGTAAAGGCGAACAAAAACGATTAAAAGATACTTTTGAAGAACTTACAAATAAAGGTGTAAAATGTATGCTGAGCAATTCAAAAACACCATTTATTACCAAACTTTATGAAGAATATGAAACAATTGATGTATCTGCAATAAGAAGTATTAATTCAAATGCTTCTAAAAGAGGCAAAATTGAAGAAATTCTGGTGTTAAACTATGGCAGGGACTAAAAATGATGTTGCTTGGGATAAAATATTCTTAAAGTACAATATTTTAAATCAAGTCGAAGGGAATGGTTTTTTTGAGATTAAATCTAAGCAGATTAATGAGTTTAGAGAAAGCAGATTAATGACAAAATTTGACCATCTCATAAATTTACCTTCCATTTTTCAAAAGAACAATTTATCAATTCTTCCAAATTCAAGGTCTTCTTATGTTATTGGAAATTTTCAAACCCATGAACCAATAACATATTTAGGCCAAAAGCCTAAATCAGTAGAATCTCTTGATTATGAAAGTATAGAACATACAAATCTCTATTCTGAAAGTTCATCTTTGCTATATGCTTTCAATTCTGGAATAATTGATGACTTGGTAGGTGAAGATGTAGCATTAACATTGGCTGGAAGAATGTCAAGTAAAAATTTTGATTTTGGAATAAATAATTCTACCAATGGTGAGTTATTCCCAATTAATGTTCAAAATTCACAAATTGAAATTGATGCAGGCTTTGAAAGTGACAGTTCATTGATACTTGTTGAAGCCAAAAATACACAAGTGGATGATTTTCTAGTAAGGCAGATTTATTACCCATATCGTTTATGGGAAAACAAAGTAGACAAAAATATTGTCAATGTTTTTATGACCTACTCTAATGATATATTCTCTTTCTTTTTGTATGAATTTAAAAATAAAAGAGAATATAATTCACTTGAACTGATAAAACAAGTCGATTATATCATTGCCCCTGAAAATATTGAATTGCATAATGTTGAAGAAATCTTTGAAAATATTGCAATTTGTGAAGAACCTAATGTGCCATTTCCACAAGCAGATAAATTTGAACGTGTTGTGGACTTACTGGGTTTATTGTATGAATATGAGTTGACTAGAGACATGATAACTGCAAATTATGAATTTGATAGCAGACAAACAAATTACTATACTGATGCGGGAAGGTATCTAGGATTAATTGATAAATATAAAGACGGAATAAGTGGAGAAATAACTTATTCTTTAACTGATGTTGGAAGAAGCATATTAAAAGAAAAATATAATTGCAAATATTTGCGTCTGGTGGAAAAGATACTAGAACACAACATCTTTAATAAAATATTTGAAATGTCTTTAGATCAAGGAGAAATACCAGATAAATCCAAAATAATCGAAATGATGTATGAACAAAATATGGATGACAGGTATGGACATAGTGTTATTGAAAGACGTGCAATGACAATTAAAGGCTGGATTAGTTGGATATTCAAACTTACTTAAATGCATCAAAGCCTAATAAGCGAGATACCACAGGGGCACTACGGCGCAGGGACAGTGACCTTTCTGGGACAGGGGCGGGATTGTATGCCGTTTCACAACTCTGCGCTCTCGGCGACCTGCACGCCTTGTGGGTGTAGCAGGCACTCAACTCCGTAGGAGGTGAGTGTGCTCTGCGGTTGAAATTTTGTTCCATCTTCATTTGAATAACTGGATATTGGAAAGTGCCGCCCGGTCAAGCGAACAATTAACCAACCTCTTACAACCATAAATCTGCGTAAATCAGTGTGAATCTGCGTCTGAAAAAATGAAAATTGATCACAAATGAATGCAGATACGCTCCGCGTTATGTGAATGGTCCCACAAAGTTTATGACAACTTTTTTAGTACAAGACTCTTGAACATTTTCGCTCTTTCAACAGCTTCTGTTGCTTCTTCGGTTGAATATTCATAAAATGCGCCTGGATAGCGAATCTCAACTGCATAACCAGATAGAATTTCTGCTGCATCAGATAATTCTTCAAAATCAGAATCAACATTTATGCATGTGTTGTTGATCTTTGCAAGATCGTGTGTTTTCTCCACTGCTATGTCTTTGAAAGTCAAATAACTTTTTAAATATTTCTCTGCACATTGTTGTGCGTGAAAGCATATGGTGTCGGTTGGAGCACCGGGATATGACAGGACAATTTCAGCTGTTATCAAATCATTTTCAGCTTTGCATTGCCACTCTTCCACCCATTTCATTTTATCAGGCATAGATTAGTTTACCCTCCCGTACGACTATGTTTCCGAGTGTATTGACAACATATTTTTCTTCGTCAAATTCATCTTCATGATATACGAAAACATCCAGCGAGAAATCACGGTGTGGAAATATGCGTCTAACTGCCAAACTGCGTTTGTTTTTTGGCCCCGGCATATCTGCAATTATCATAAGATCCAAGTCACTTTGTGGACCTGCTGTCCCTTTTGCGTGAGAACCGAAAAGGTATATCTTTTTTGGATGTATCTCCTTGACGATGTGATCGGTGATTTCTTTTATACGTTTTTGATCAAGTGTCATGATATTCCTCATATTTGGTAGTTCAATTGTTCATTATTCTTTTCTCACGTTAATGATAAAAAGTTTTATGTTTGGTGTCGTTTTATCGCGAATTAATCAAACACCATGTCATCTTTTGTGAGATACATGCCGGAATTAATCCTGTTAAAAGCTTGTTTGACTGCTGTTATGGTCCCCTTCTCTGAGAAAATATTAATCGTTTCTGTCAAACGATCAATGTATTCAATCATATCATCATATTCATCTTTGTAAAGCCAGATTTTGTTAGATTCAATATGAGTATCCATACAACGTAACTTCACCTTAAACTATTAAGCACTTCTGACCATGTTCAATAAACACAACACAATAGCAAAGCGCCGTCCACCCGGCGAACAATTGACAAACCAATGCCCCAAACATTCACAATCCAATCCCACAACGTATCACACCACTACTACGACCTCAGGCTTGAGATCGCCCCCCTCCTCAAAAGTTTCGCGCTCCCAAAAACACCGCCCACAGAATCAGGCATCAAGCGGCTCGCGATCCAGACAGAAGACCACACGCTTCAATACGCAGACTTCGAGGGCGAGATACCACAGGGGCACTACGGCGCAGGAACAGTGACGATTTGGGATCGGGGCGGGTTTGTGGTTGAAGACCTCAGGGAGAACGAGAAGATACTCTTCGAACTGTCAGGTGACAAAATGCAGGGCAGGTACGCACTCATCAAAGCCGGATTCGGTGGGCAGAAGAAGAACTGGCTATTCTTTAAGCGGAAATGAGGGCTTCTGCCGCTCATACATCCCAAAGAAATGCCCCCATAGACATATAAAATCCCCAATATCCCTTTATCACAACAACAAACCCACCGCCAATGAGCTATGCACAATCCGCAATCGCATCCCTTCCGCGCGCGCGTACAGACCTGCGCATCTATCAGTAAGAACAAGTCCGGCACCGCAGTAAGAACAACAAACCGACGGCGCATTCCTGCGCTGATAATATCAAGTTAAATAAGGAGAAATCTCTGAAAAAATAATAAGATACCCCAAAACCAGCATCGCAAGTGAGATCAGCCACGCCCACCTGAGTATGCGTGCAAGGTTTTCGGGTCTGGATATAGATTCAATGAACCTTTCAGCCAGATTTGGACCCGGCTGATCATTAGATTCAGGCTGCATAATAATTGTTCTGCGTTATACTTATGATTTTTTGATTCTCTTGAGCCTGAACGTGTTCTCACGTTCCATCTCTTCAAGACGCAGTTGAATAAAGACCATCGCCGCAGTGAGTTCGGGAATGACCTTGAACTCAAGAGCATTGACACGCCTTTTGGTCTTCTCGATATCATCAAGAAGTCTCTTCATGGTCGTCTCGATCTCTGCTGCAAGAATAATCTTCTCAACAAGAATCTCATACGAATCTGCCGCCTCATCGATATAGGAACTTGTTCCAAGTACACCATATCCACGCTTGTTAATGGCTTTGCGTATACTGGATGATTCGATCTTTGGAACAACAACACCCATAATATTATGACTCTCAACCTCAATCTGTGGCGCATCCTTCAATGCGAACGCAGTAGATTTTACAATAATGACACCTTCCACTGACTTTGCAATGCCGATCTTCTCCGAAGCCTCCTTAAAAGAAGCATCCAACTCAGACCGGACATCCTTAGCCTTATTAAGGATCTCAAAGAACTCAAGGATCAGACCATCACGCTTCATCTTGAGCAGCTTGTGACCACTCTCAGAAAGCTTGATCTTCTTCTTAAGCTCAATAAGCTCAGACCGTGTTGGTTTTACATCATTTACGTCCATTGTGCATCACTCGTGTTTAAACCTTAAAACCTACTCGCTTTTGGCTTTGTGTGCAGGATGATATTTTTCGATGAACTTATTATCAATCCTGGCAAGTTGTGATTCAGGAAGTTCGGACAATATCTCCCATGCAATTCTCAGGGTATCGTCTATAATATGACGATCCTCATCCCTGCTCTGTCGCACGAACCTGTCTTCAAACAGATCAGCAAACTCAAGAACCTTCTGGTCTCTCTCAGACAATGCATCCTTACCAACAATTGCCACAAGTCCTCTCATGTCACGACCTTCCGCATACAATGCATACATCTGGTCAGACACTGCTTTGTGATCATCTCTTGTCTTGCCTTCACCAATTCCCGAATTCATAAGACGGGACAGTGATGGCAATACATTGATCGGTGGGTAGATACCCTTCATGTGAAGTTCCCTTGAAACCACGATCTGCCCTTCAGTAATGTATCCTGAAAGATCAGGTATCGGGTGAGTAATATCGTCACCAGGCATCGTAAGGATAGAGAATTGTGTAACTGATCCTTTCTTGCCTTTGATAACTCCTGCTCTCTCATACAATGATGCAAGATCAGTGTACATGTATCCGGGATAACCACGTCTACCAGGCACCTCTTCACGAGCTGCACCCATCTGGCGCAATGCCTCACAGTAGTTAGTGATATCGGTCAGGATAACAAGAACATGCATGTCATGCTCATATGCAAGATATTCAGCAGCTGTAAGCGCCATTCTTGGAGTGATCAAACGTTCGACCGCAGGGTCGTCTGCAAGGTTAAGGAAAACAACAGCTCGCTCAAGCGCACCTGTCTTCTCAAAATCCTCCATGAAATACTGGGCTTCCTCATTTGTGATACCCATTGCAGCAAATACTACTGCAAACGGTTCATCGGAACCCAATACCTTTGCCTGACGTGCGATCTGAAGTGCTATCTCGTTATGTGGAAGACCTGATCCCGAGAAAATTGGGAGTTTCTGTCCCCTGACAAGAGTGTTGGTACCATCAATTGTTGAGATACCTGTCTGGATGAAATCCTCAGGTGGCATCCTTGAATATGGATTCATTGATGCACCATTCACATCGATCCTGTCATCAGGAACAATTCTTGGTCCGCCATCGAGTGGTTCGCCTGCACCTGAGAGGATCCTACCGAGCATATCCTTTGCCACAGACAACTTGATCGTCTCACCTGTGAACACCACACCGGATTCGCTATTGAGTCCACCGGTACCTTCGAATACCTGAACTACAACAGTCTCTGCAGATGTATCAAGAACCTGTCCTCTTTTTGTCGTCCCGTCTGGAAGGTTGATATTAACAAGTTCACCAAATCCAACAGGTTCTGTCTTTTCGAGAAAGATCAGTGGTCCTGAAACTTCCGTAATCGTCTTGTATTCTTTGGTCATGTTTATTTGCCTCCGAGTTTTGCAAATTCTTCATCCATCTTGGTCATGACAACATTAAGTGCTGGTTCGAAATCCTCTTCGAACTTAACTTTTGCAAGTTCATCCTTTGATTCAACAGATATAATGTCACCCATTGGAACACCAGCTTCAAGTGCTGCATTAGCCATCTCGCCGTACTTGGATATTGCTTTTAGCAACTTGTACTGCTTGTCAAATGGACAGAAAGTGTCAACCGGATGGAATGCATTCTGCTGAAGGAAATATTCACGCACCATACGTGCGATCTCAAGTGTCAACTGCTGGTCTTCGGGAAGTGCGTCAGAACCAACCAACTGCACGATCTCCTGAAGTTCAGATTCCTGCTGCAAAAGATCCATCGCATTGTCACGAAGATCTACCCAGTCAGGTGCAACATTCTCTGAGAACCAATCTGAAAGTCCCTTAGAATACAAACTGTAACTGGTAAGCCAGTTTATGGATGGGAAGTGTCTCCTCTGTGAGAGCTTTGCATCCAGTGCCCAGAATACCTTCACAATACGAAGTGTGTTCTGGGTAACAGGTTCCGAGAAGTCACCACCAGGTGGTGAAACTGCGCCAATAACTGTAATCGAACCATCACTGCCGGAAAGTGAATGTACAGCTCCTGCCCGCTCGTAGAATTCAGATAATCTTGCTGAAAGATATGCAGGATAACCTTCCTCACCAGGCATCTCCTCAAGTCGGGAAGATATTTCCCTCATTGATTCTGCCCATCTGGAAGTTGAATCTGCCATCAAGGATACATCGTATCCCATATCACGATAATATTCCGCAATCGTAATTCCTGTGTAAACAGACGCTTCACGTGCAGCCACCGGCATATTGGATGTGTTTGCGATCAAAACAGTTCGCTCCATTAATGGACGTCCTGTCTTTGGATCCTCAAGCTCCGGGAACTCGTTAAGCACATCAGCCATCTCGTTACCACGTTCTCCGCATCCGATGTAAACCACAATATCAGTGTCACTCCACTTTGCAAGCTGCTGCTGTGTAACAGTCTTTCCCGAACCAAACGGTCCCGGGATTGCAGCTGTACCGCCCTTTGCCACAGGGAACAATCCATCAAGAATTCTCTGCCCTGTGATCAATGGTTTGCTTGGCATGAGTTTTTTAGCCACAGGTCTTGGTGTCCGTACCGACCATTTCTGCATCATTTGCAGCTCAGTACCGTCTTCAAGCACACAAACCGTTTCTTCGACTGTAAATTCTCCGCTCTTAATGTCGGCCACAGTTCCGGATACATTCGGAGGCACCATGATCTTATGCTCGATTTTCATAGTCTCCTGTACAATACCGATCACTTCACCGCCTTTCACTGAATCGCCGCTACTCACTGTAGGTTTGAAATCCCACTTCCTGTCACGGTCAAGTCCGTTTGCAGTAACACCTCTCTGAATGAAGTCCCCCATTTGTTCCTGGAGTACCTTAAGAGGTCTCTGGATACCATCATAAATACTTTCTAAAAGTCCAGGACCAAGTTCTACGGACAGGGACATCCCTGTGTTTTCCACAGGCTCGCCCGGCTTGATTCCTGATGTATCTTCATATACCTGGACCGTGGCTTTGTCGCCTTTGATCCTAATAACTTCGCCCATCAGCCCTTCATGACCGACCTTAACCACATCATACATCCTTGGTTTAATGCCGGTGATTGTGACAACAGGTCCTGCTACACGATAAATTTCACCTTTTACTTCCACAGATCAACACCTACTGATTGTTTTATTTTGTCTCTTAAATTCGAACTTTCGCCCGTGCCACCAAGAGTCACAATTGTTGGCTCAACAGACTCGTTGAGCGTGTCTCTCAATATTTCCGGCAATTTGTTAATATCATCATCATGCATCACAATAATTCCGATCCCGGAATCATTGAATGCCCCATTAACAGTAGATTCCAACTCATCATCACTGACCTCGAATATCTTTTTGACACCCGCCAGCCTGAATCCTGTTACAAATTCACTGTCTCCGATCACTGCTAATTCCATCAGATCACCAACTGGTTCTTGATTATCTCATCACTGAGGTTTGCTGCTTTACCTCTTGTGATTATTCGCAAATTGTTTACTTCATTCCTTTTACTGATAATATAATCCATTATTGGTACAATTGAAAGCGGATAAACATGTGAGAAACTCGATGCAGATTTTAAGCTATGTTTGATCAATTGTGTTTCCACATTGATCAATGAATCCGTATCCGAATTCACAGCATCTGATATCGAATCCCAAAACGAATATTGATCAAGTGCCTGAATAAAATCATCATAAGAAAGCGGCAATAATTTCTGAATATTATTTATGCTCAATTCAAGACCGCCATCAATGATCAGATCAATGATCTCATCCTGACTGACTCCTGCTTTTTTCAATCTGAACAATGTTTTAAGATTCTTTATATCGATCTCAGTCCTAATGAATTTTGCAAATAGTTTGCGATCTTTTGATTTTGATTCACCGATCACATTGAAAAGGCCAGTGTAATACATTTTATCCAATCTGTTCTCAATGTCAGAAAGGTTAGTTTCATCATATTCCTTTAATATTGGATAATATACAGTGCCCTCAAGCACTGATATGACTTCACTATACGATTGTTTACCTGCAAGTTCTGACAAGAACGTATAACTTAACTGACCGGCTGAAACAAATGCCTCCTTTATCTCATCTGCGGATGCATTGTAATATTTCCCTCGAAGAAGTGTTTTGATGTTCCAGACATCATAATTCCTCAAGTATTCAGTGATCAAATAATTTGGTTCACCTTCTGATATCTTTATCAATTTCGTGAACGTCTCTGCAAGGTTCCGGTTTAATCCATGTTCTATCAGATCCACACCGCTGTACGTTCTTGCCAACTCATCAATTTCCCGCTTGTATTCAGTTTCCTGGATAAATCGGGTAATCTCACTTATTCCCATATTCATAAGTCTTGGATATGTTTCTTTTGGAACAAGTTTACTTTTCATTGCACGAACGCGTGCCGCCAGATACGCATAGTTAGAGGTACCTTTGTATTGCGATGACTTGCCTTTATTCTTGAATTTCTGCAAAAGCCGCATTTTGACATCACCCAAATAAAATGTCAGATATTTGTTTCATGGACTTATCATTTGCACTCTTAAGAATGATGTCGTATGTATAATCCAGTCTGATAGTGCCATCCTCGTTCTCTATCACTACACCACCGATACAATCAATATTACCGGCATATTTAAGCGATGAGAGTTTTGTAACGAGTTTTTCAGAATCCTTATTTGAGTATATCTTAGCACCATTGCCTTGATATTTATCAATGATCGCTTTTAGTAATTCCTCGTTTTTTGAAGATGGTAAATTTGCGATTAGATCAGTCGTCCGGCTATAGACTTTATCAAGTACTTCTTTACGTGCATTAAGCATTTTGCGTTTAACTTCCAGGTTTGCACTGGAAATCTCTTGCTGCCTTAATTTCTTGATATCATCTTCAGATTTTGCAAGCCTGTCACCCATGATCTTTTTTGCACTCTGCCTGGCTTCATCCAATATATTGGATACTTCAGCATCAGCATCAGCATTTATTTTGGACGCTTCAGCATTTGCAACATCCGTGATATCCTTTACAACCGTTTCAAGTCCCATAACCTTTCACCTTTAATGAATTTAAGAGCAACAAATTCTCTTGAATTCAATTATTTGATCAGCAATGCAACAACCAGGCCAAAGATAACAATAGTTTCCGGGATTACAGTCAGGATCAATCCTTTACCAAACAATGCTTCGTTCTCAGCCATTGCACCAATTGCTGCACTACCGATATCCTTTTCTGCAATACCTGATGCGATTCCGGTCAAACCGACTGCAAGTCCTGCACCTATTGCTTTTAACCCTGCTGGGTCCATTAATACTGCTCCTTCTACTGCCATATTATTATTCCTCCGTGTATTTCCTAATATATCCGAATGGGTCGTACTTTCTGCCCCCGCCTTCATAGAATTTTGTAAAGAATTCGACATACTGCAACCTGAGTGCATGTAATCCGGGGGCAATGATACTCAGGATTGTGTTTAAAGCATGTCCGAAAATGAATACAATTATTGCAAAGATCGTCATGGGTCCAAATGAATCCGGCATGATCATGTCGAATGCTATCTGGTTGACAGTTGATGCAATATAAATTGAAGATAAACCTACTGCTATGATACGTGTGTATGAAAGCGAATTGCTCAAAAGCGATGGCAACTCGACAAGTCCTGTGATACCCTCTCCTTTAAGAAGCATCACAAATCCGACCAAGAACACTACAATTCCAATCGCAGTTGGGATAATCCCTGCATATCCGAGAGCGAATAGCACTAAACCAATCTCAATTACAAACCAGCTAGCTTTCTCAAGCATAGCGGCTACGACACCATGTTTTCTTCTTTCATTAATGAATCCAAGCAAATAGCCCATATTAATATGAACTACCCCTATCATGGCAGTCACAACGATCATAGTCATCACCAAATGGGTCCTGTGAACAGGATATGTTACCATTTCATTACCAAATGGGGATAAAAACAAATCGACCGTATTAAATCCGGCAATTAGGCCAGGTATATAATGACCGTGAGTCTCCAAACCCGCAAGCGGGAATCCGAGGAATTCACCATAAATTACGCCAAATATCAATGTTGATACCTGACAGTAGATCAAGATGTTCATAAGAGGCTTTATAGCATCTGATTTCACCAGTTTTTTGATCCCAAGTGCGAGTCCCATTAATATCAAAGCATATCCGATATCACCAAGGATCATACCATAAAAGAGGGGGAACGAGATGAATATAAGTGACGTTGGATCGATCTCCGAATATCTTGGACGAGCATAAAGGTCCATGATCTCTTCGAATGGACTTGATATCTTTGGATTTTCATATTCGATCGGAACGATCGCTTCCTCTTCTTTAGTTACGTCAGTTCTGGAAATGAAAGCACGTCCATCAGTTGCATCTTCAACAGTGCGTGCCAACATATCATAATCCTCATTTGGCACCCATCCATCGATCATAAATGTATGTTCGGATGTAGCAATCCGCAAAGGTGCCTCGACCTTCTGTGTTTCGATGGAAAGCAATTCATCGCTTGCCAGTATGAAATTAGAATATTTTGATTTGAGTGACTCAATCTCCGCATTAAGAGATTCAATGTTATTTTGTGAATTTACAATATCCTGCTCTAGCTTTTTCAGGAGTTCTGCAGGTACACCGCTTATTTCCGGCACCCTCAGTTCCCTAAAAGCAAAGTCCGGCAAAATATTCGAAACCGCATCTGCGTGCTCTTTCAAAACAAACAGTACAATCGTTCCGGATTTTGGATCAGAAAACAGTTCGTATGATTTTGTGATGCTTGAAAGTTCAAATTCAATATCACCTTTTACGACACCTGAAAAAACAGCCAGATTCTCATAACCGCGATATTGGTCAAGATCTAAAGGTATTGTGGAAAATGGAAGCAGTTCTTTGCTGAGAGTATCATGTTCCTTCAGATTGTTCTCAATTTCGTTCTTTCTGTCGGTTCTCTTTGAAACCTCGTCATCCAGTTCTACTAACTTTGTGTCAAGTTCCTCAAAAAGGGATTCAACATTCTGCTTCCCAACTTCTGCTTTCTTTATGCCCAAAAAACTTGAGATCGACCTGATCTTGATCAGTTTATTTGACACATCATCTGCATTTTCAAACGGCTTACCTATTTTTAGACCCAGTTCTTCATCGTTATAATCTTCTATATGGAACGCATTGATACCGTGCAGTGAATTCACTGTTTGCTCAAATATGTCTTTGTGACCTATAATTGTCGCACGGCTCATCTGTTTAGGACTAAGCATGTATTGCCCTCTCAAATTCAGAAACTAAGTGATCTCCAGCCTTGTCCACATCCGATTGTGCTTTTTCAACAATAGCCTTAGCGTCGCCTTCACTGTCATCTATGATCTTTAATTTTTCTTCTTTGATGGTCGCTTCCGCAGACTTCAAAGATCTCTGGGCAGACTCGTGCGCATCAATCTCGGCCTGTTTAACGATCTCTCTTGCTTCAGCTCTGGCATTGGTAATGCTTTCACTTTTATTTTTAGCAGCATCATCCACAATATTACTTGCATTTTCCTCTGCTTTTTTGATTTCAGATAAGATCTCATTTTTAGACATGAAAATCCTCGTTGTACAATATCAATTAATGTAATCTAATAATTTAATCCATCCTATTGGGAAGATAGATATAAGTCCTTCGGTTTTAGTGATGCTGCATGCGATATTGTTAATGATTTATCATTCACAACAATTGATCATTGAATGACTTATTGCAATTATTGAATGGAAATATTTTGCACCATATTTCCCATCATTTTAAAAGCGTTACATTAACCAACACACAACGCCCGCCCTATCGATCGATCAGATCGAGCCTGTACGGTAATTGCGCATCATCCGGAATTGTATGAATATACTTGTTCCTGAATTCAGGATTCCGCATCATACAATAATCAGCTGATGACTTGTAAGCAATGTGTTTGCCCATACGTTTCCATACATCTCCAAGATTGTCTTCCCGAATATTTCCAAACGACAAAGGAGTGTATGCACACGGCAAAACATCACCTGCAGACGTGACATGTATCCAGCGCCGCCCCGCAAAACAGCCGAACTGGTCAGGCCCCATAAAGTATGGGAACGCAGTTACCCTTGGACCATCTGGATTCGTATTCTTCCCCTTTTGGAACTTTTCAAGACGTGATACATCCTTTTGGTTAATAACCTCATCTTCGTGATCAAGCCAACGTCCAACCGCAATAATCTCATAAATCGACATCTCCTGCATATCCATCTCCACTGCAAGATTGTAAAAATCTTCAAGATCATCAATATTGTCAGGCGACACCACCACGAACATATCAGCCAATATATCGGCAGCGCGTGCATTCTTAATACCATTTATCGCATCCCTGTATGCACCATCGCGCCCCCGGACACGATCATGCTCTTTTTCAAAAGGACTGTCAATACTGATGCGAGCCGCATATAGACCGGCAGCCTTCAAATCCTGTGCCCTTTGTTCAGTTAGCCCAAAACCGGATGTGAAACATGTAGCGATCGCGCGTGTTTTATCCACACGTGCAACCATATCCACAAGGTCATTTCGAAGCATGGTCTCGCCGCCGTCAAACGATATAAGATATGCGCCGAGGTCAAGCGACTGGTCTATTGTATGATTTATTTCCTCAAAAGAAAGTTCTGGATCTGCAATGATATCTGACGCACCGCAGTGAATACAATTATTCGGGCAGTGTGCTGTGATTCCGATCGATAATTGGTCAGGAATGCGTTTCCTGAGAATTGAACCAACTTCTGCACTGATCACCCTGTCAAAAACCTCTCCCGGAATTGGTGGAACCCATGTTGAAAAAATAATCTTGTCATCATCCACTGAGATTGGTTTTTCTTCCTGGAATATCTTGTTTATTCGTTTTATTATTGGTTTTGCGATCGGTGCCATCGCACCCTCTGCATCAAGTACAACTTTGCCATTCTCTGCACTGGCATTTACTTTGATCACTGATTTATCATATACGCGCATGGACTCACCTGTAAGTTTAAGTTTAAGTTTAAATGTAAGTTTAAGTTTGAATTTAATTATAAAAATTATCAGAATTTGAAATACATAAAAACGGTTTTTACGGAAGCATATCGGTCGTGATATGATTTGTTATCTGCAACAATTTATCCGTAGCATCACATGCATCAAACGTTCTGAGTATATCACTTGCATACATAACCTGTTTTTTAACTTCCTTAATCGATTTGTTTACTGCATCCTCATGTGACATCTGTTTAAGATATATTTGCGGCAATGTCACAGATTCGTGAGTGGACTTCTTGTCATCTTGTGCATTCAGATACTCAAGGAGGTCATCCACTATCTGGTATGCAGTACCCACATGTTCCCCATACAACCGACACTTATTCGCAACTTCATCATCCGCGCCACCAATATATGCACCAATAGATGCGCTCGCTGCAAAAAGGGATGCGGTCTTTTTACGGATGCATTCGTAATAGTTACTCTCCTCAAATGTTCCAGTGACACTTTTAACGTCAATCGTTTCCCCTTCCGCCATATACATACCCGCGCGTCCAAAATCACGAACGGCATTTGTACCAAAAGGTGATATTAATTCAATCGACTTTGAAATCAAAAAATCCCCACATAGCATTGCTGCAGCATGACCGAATTTTTCATGCGCTGAGGGAAGACCTCTTCGAATTACCCCTCCATCCAGAAGGTCATCATGTATCAATGAGGCAGAATGTATCAGCTCGATTGCCAAAGCCGCATCAACACTCTTTTTGGAATCTCCACCACAAATTTCAGATGATAGCATAAGTATGATCGGACGTATCTTTTTTCCACCTGAATTGCAAACATGGGTGACCATTTTTTTCATATGGGACGACTCGTCCATAGCTGCGATCATATCAGACATCGCAGACGTAATTAGTTTGTGTTCATCCCATTGCTCAATGTTCATCCAGTGCCCTCACGATCTAATTGTATAATTAATATTCGATATTGTGTGTTATTCAGTATATTTTGAAGAACAGCCAACCACGATTTGTGTAGCCTCGATCTTATCAGCAGCCACCATTGTACCACTCATGCTGACATCTTTTCCTTCATCAAGTGTCGGAGGCAAATCACCCGTATATTCAACATATATCTCAGTTGTTCCATCTTCTACATCGACTAGGGTAAATGAAATAATGTCCGGAGTTACAACAAGTGTTCCATTCTTGATCATACCCATTGTACCGATTTTGTCCCCTACATATTTGTCAGGGTTTGAAGTAAGTTCTGAAACCATAAGATACTGCTGGGAAAAATCAACACCCCATAGTCCAATAATTGCGACAGCGACAATCACCCCAATTGCAATAACAGTCTTTTGTTTTTTATTCATTTACAAACACCGGTTTGTTGTACTTTTTATAGTAACCTGTCTAATTTAACAAGTTCCCTATTCAATTGTAAACGGGTTCGAATCATATAAAATATGTATGAAAATATTGCAATCCATGTAATCGTAAATGCAGTACATAATGAGTCCATAACATTACCTTTTGTTTGCGCTTTCCTTGCTTTCCTTCTTAGTATCGAGCGTATATAAATATTGAGTATAATCGTCTAGTATCACATATATTAATAAGGATGCATGTAGTATAATCACATCATATTTAAGCGAATTGAACTATATTTTATTAACTCAAAATTCAAATGATTACTATGACAAAACCACCAAGACTGATCGCATGGGAACTGACAGCAGGCTGCAACCTATCCTGCGTACACTGCAGGGGTGCATCAACTTTTGAGGTCCCACCCGGAGAGCTTACAACCAAAGAAGCAAAGCATTTCATAGACGAAATTGTGGAGATGGGAAATCCGATCCTGATCATAAGCGGAGGAGAACCTCTTGTCCGCAAAGACGTGTTCGAAATCGCACAATACGGCACTGACAAAGGACTTCGTGTCGTAATGGCAACAAACGGGACCCTTGTCACGCCCGAGGTCGCAAAAAAGATGAAAGAGGTCGGGATCCAGAGGGTCAGTATCAGTCTCGATGGAGCAAATGCAAAATCCCATGATGATTTCCGTGGCGAACCCGGCGCATTTGATGGAGCACTGCGTGGGATTGATGAGATCAAAAAAGCAGGCGTCGGTTTCCAGGTAAACACCACCATCACAAAACGTAATATTGACGAAATTCCAAAAATACTCGAATTTGCAACAGAACTCGGAGCAGAAGCACTCCATATTTTCCTTTTGGTGCCAACCGGCAGAGGCAAGGAGATCGAAGCGGATGAGATTCCACCTGTTGAATACGAGCGTGTCTTAAATTGGTTCTATGACCAGCAAAAGACAGCAAAGATCCAGTTGAAAGCCACATGTGCGCCGCATTACTTTAGGATCATGCGCCAGCGTGCAAAGAAAGAAGGCATTGAAATATCTGTGAAAACGCACGGATATGAAGCCATGACCAAAGGATGCCTTGGAGGCACAGGATTTTGTTTTATATCCAGTATAGGTGAAGTGTACCCCTGTGGATATCTTCCAGTACTTGCAGGCAGTATAAAAGAGCAGAGTTTCAAGGATATATGGGACAACGCAAAGGTGTTCAATGACATTCGTGATACAAGCAAACTCAAAGGCAAATGCGGTGATTGCGGGTACAAGGAAGTGTGCGGTGGCTGCCGTGCACGTGCGTATGCGGCAACGGGAGATTACATGGCAGAGGAACCGTATTGCATATATACACCTCCAAAGGTGAAGGAATAACAATGGTACAACTCGATCAAATTGACAAGGATATCCTGAATACCATTCAGTTGGATTTTCCGCTTGAAACACATCCATTTGAAAAACTGGGCGAACAGTTGGGCATCCCTGAAGATGATGTGATACGGCGCCTTGAGCGACTGAACAGTGCAGGTGCGATCCGGCGCATCGGTCCAATAATCAACACAAAGAAAACCGGCGGGATCAGCACTCTTGTTGCGGTCAAAGTGCCGGAGCAGAGGATCGATGAAGTTGCAGAGGCTATCAATCGCTACCCTGAAGTGTCACACAATTACCTGCGCCCTGCAGAGTATAATATATGGTTCACGATATCCGCCTCAAGTGATGAGAGGCTTATGCAGATACTTGATGAACTGAAGGCTGAAACCGGATGCGATCTGATCAACCTGCCTACCAAACGGCTGTTCAAGATCGGAGTTAAATTCAATATAAGGTGAAAAAATGGACGATATAGACACCAAAATTATCAAACTTACACAGGATGGAATACCGCTTACCCATGCACCTTTTGCGGACATCGCCAAAGAACTTGGTATCAGTGAAGAGGATATCGTTGCCAGATTTGAAAACTTGCAACAAAATGGAGTTATCCGAAGATTTGGTGCATCCATTGGGCATCGGGCGATTGGCATCACAGCCAATGCAATGTGCACATGGAACGTGCCTGATGACAAAGTCGAAGAGGTCGGAGCGATAATGGCAGGTTTTTCCGAAGTGACACACTGCTACGAACGACCGCGTTATCCTGACTGGTCATACAATCTATTCACAATGGTACATTCTTACACAAGAGAGGATTGTGAAAGAGTGGCAAGGGAAATCTCGAAAGCCACGGGTATTTCGGATTACAGCCTTTTGTTTAGCGAACGGGAATTTAAGAAAACGGGTGCGAGATTATAATTGTAATTATAGTTGATCAATAGTTGTAGATCATACCTTAAAATTCAAATATACTAATATCCCATTATAATTTGATTTCTAATCACAGGATGCGCTAATTGTGACCAATGAACGAAACTTACTCCCTTTGATGATCGATCTTAGTGGCAGGCATGTCGCGATCATTGGTGGAGGTTCAGTAGGAGAGCGCAAGGCAACCCTCTTTTCAAAATATGCAGATACCACTGTTGTAAGTGTAGCATTTTCCAAAAAACTTGACGAAATGAATGGTGCGGGTAAATTGAAATTAATACGGGCAGACCTTGGATCAATGCCGGATGATAAAATTGCAGAGATCATATCAAACGCTTTTTTAGTCGTCCCTGCAACAAACGATGCATCACTGAACGATCGAATTGTGAAAATTGCACAAAAAAGCGACATTTTAATTAATAAGGTTGATTCTGTAGGTGACGTTGTGGTGCCTTCTGTAATAACAAGAGGAGATCTTACGATCGGGATATCCACACTTGGATCAAGTCCTGCACTTTCAAAGTACACACGTAAGAAGATCGAACAGGTGATCACTCCGCAGTATGCTGACATGATACGACTTCAAAATGAAATGCGGACGTACCTGAAACAGAATGTTTCAGAACAGGAAAAACGAAATGAAATTCTGTGGGAAATCCTTGAAGATGGGAATGTGTGGAATGCACTTTCGGAATCCTATGAAAAAGCGTATAATCTAGCAAATAATATAGTGTCAGGACATAACAAGTGATTATTCACATCCAAAATTTGATGATTTATTACAAAAGTCGTTTTTATACGGAGGATACAATTGACAGAAATATCAAGCATGGTCATAACGCATGCAAAAGCCAGTGTTCAAGAGATGGAAGGAGCCTGGCACGGCGATCTTGAAGGTATGCTGAAACACTTGTATTCAAATGACCTTATCTATGAATGCGCAGTGCTAAAAACGTGCAACCGCGTTGAAATATATGTAGTTTCACCAAAAGGAAGTCAGGTACTGTTCCATTTTGCAAAGAAAATGGGCGTGTCTTCCAGAATTGTTGAGTTCTATGACAATGATGAGACGCTGACGCATCTTTTAAAGCTGGCATCGGGTCTTGAATCCATGATCGTGGGAGAAGACCAGATATTGGGGCAGATCAAAGAACTGTACTCCATCGCAAAAAATGCAGGTACAACCGGCACTACGCTTGATACCGCATTTAGCAAAGCGATACAGGTCGGCAAAAGGGTCCGCACAGAAACTGGCATTAACAAAGGTTCAGTCTCCATCGGTTCTGCAGCAGTTGACCTTGCAGACGAGATCCTTGACGGTTTAACAGGCAAGACAGTTCTTGTAATTGGTGCCGGTGAGATGGGGACACTTGTCGCACGCGCACTTGGTCACAAGAATATTGATGCGATATATATCGCAAACCGGACATTTGAGCGGGCAGAGATGCTTGCTGACGAATTATCTGGACTGGCTGTCCCATATAGTGAAGTAGAGGAACACATAAAAACTGCGGACGTGGTCATTAGTGCGACATCGGCACCGCATTATGTGCTCACAAAAGAGATAATGTCAAACGCGATGGAGAACAGGAATCGTGAGATACTTTTAATTGACATCGCAAACCCTCGTGATATAGAGGAGGCAGTTACACAAGTTCCTAATGTTACCCTGCATAATATTGACGGGCTGCGCACCATAAATGAAAAAAACATGCAGATGAGGCGTGAAGAAGCGAAAAAGGCAGAGTTTCTCATAGAAGAAGAACTTGTACTGCTCAATGCCCAGTTCAAACGCCAGAAAGCAGACGGATTGATTTCTGAATTATATGCACGGCTCTATAATGTACGTGAGCAGGAGAAAGAGCATGCGATCAATCGGTTGAAAGCATATCATTCAATTGGTGATATTGAAATAAAGGTGCTTGATGACCTGACACATTCCATTGTCAACAAGATGTTGGCAGAACCGACAAAGGCTCTCAGGGATGCGGCAGAGCATGATAATGAAGAGATGTTAGATACTGTGTCAAAATTATTCAAACTAAACGGTGCACAAAAGGAGTGATATTATGTTTCCACAGGTTCGAATGCGAAGATTAAGAAGCGGCAAGATACGAGATCTTGTGCGTGAGACTGCACTTACGACAGATGATCTGATCTACCCGATGTTCGTTGATGAGACAATTGATTCTGCGGTCGAGGTTTCTTCCATGCCAGGTGTGTACAGGCTACCCCCGGGCAGTGTGGCAGATGATGCAAAGGAAGCCGCAGACCTTGGAATTCCCGCAGTTATTCTTTTCGGAATTCCAAATAACAAGGATGAGACTGGAACAACTGCATACGGTGACGATGATGTTGTCCAGCAAGCTGTCCGCGAGATCAAGAGCGAACTTGGAAAGGATATGATTGTAATTACTGACGTGTGCCTGTGCGAATATACAAGCCATGGTCACTGCGGCATTGTTGATTACGATACCGAGGAGATACTTAATGATCCGACACTGCCCCTGCTTGGAAAAACCGCGATAAGCCATGCAAAAGCAGGTGCGGACATTGTTGCACCTTCCGGCATGATGGATGGGATGATCGGTGCGATGCGGTCTGCTCTTGATGACAATAATTTTAGCAATATCCCCATAATGTCGTATGCAGCAAAATATTCCTCTGCATTCTACGGACCGTTCAGGGATGCGGCAGAGTCAGGATATTCGTTCGGAGACCGTTCGAGTTACCAGATGGACCCTGCAAACTCTAATGAAGCAATGCGCGAGGTCGAACTTGATATTGCGGAAGGTGCCGACATTATAATGGTCAAGCCTGCGCTTCCGTATCTTGATATACTCTACCGCATCAAGACCGAGTTTGAGATGCCAACGGCTGCGTACAATGTGAGTGGTGAGTATGCGATGTTAAAAGCTGCAGCACAGAACGGCTGGCTGGATGAAAAGGCGGTTATGTATGAGTCACTTCTCTCGATCAAGCGTGCGGGTGCGGATATGATATTGACATATTTCGCAAAGGACATGGCGCGGATGTTGGAGTGAAGCGCAATTCATTACCAAAATATTCATCTTAATTAGTATACCCCGCAGCTCTGCTGCATTGGTGTGCCGTCCAACGTTTGACTCATAAAGGAGTAGTGGTGTTATGGATATCTTATGGTTGAACCAAAATGATGTGAAAAGTGTACTGGATATGCCGGAAGCAATGGATGTTGTTGAAAAAGCATTCAAGCAGCATGGGTTGAAGAAAGTGCAGATGCCGCCCAAATCATACCTGTATTTCGAGAAGCATAACGGAGACCTTAGAACCATGCCCTCTTTTTTGGAGGAGCAGGATATCACTGGTGTGAAGATCGTGAACGTGCACCCTGACAACCCAGTGATCGGGTTGCCAACTGTCATGGCGCTTGTTGTGTTAAATTCGACAGAGACAGGCGCACCCCTTGCTGTTATGGATGGATCGTACCTTACAGATATTAGAACAGGTGCGGCAGGAGGAATTGCTGCAAAACATCTCGCACGACCGGATTCGAAGGTTGTTGGTATGGTCGGTGCAGGAAATCAGGCGCGCACCCAGTTACTTGCACTTGCGCAGGTATTCGACATCGAACAGGTCAAGATCACAAGCAAGGATATTCGCCACTGTGATGAGTTTGAAAAGGAAATGGCGGGTGTTGTAAATTGCGAGATCATCAAAACCACTCGTGCAGAGGAAGTCTGCGACTGCGACATTCTCGTTACGACAACGCCTGTCCGCAGTCCGGTGGTGAGGTCGGAGTGGGTGAAGGAAGGTACACACATTAACGCAATCGGTGCTGATGCAAAGGGTAAGCAGGAACTGGATTCACAACTCCTGACGCGCGCGAAGGTCGTGGTTGACGATATCGTGCAGGCATCGCATTCGGGAGAGGTTAATGTGCCGCTTTCAAGTGGTGTTATATCAAGCGAGGATATTTATTGCGAACTTGGGGAGGTTGTTGCAGGTGTCAAAACAGGGCGTGAAAGCGATGACGAGATCACTGTTTTTGATTCGACAGGGCTTGCTATACAGGATCTGGCGACTGCAAATCTGGTGTATGAGAGGGCGGTTGAGAAGGGGATTGGTACTTGGTTGGAGATGTTCTAGAGATGACATTTGTTTATTTTTAATAATTTGCGGGTAACATCACTATTCCAGATATATCATTAAATATGTAATCGAATTGCTTGAATTAATGGACGGGATTAACAGGATGTACGGGATTTTACTGTTTCTCGTACTTGACTTTCAAAGATGTTATCAAAAACAGTACTGTGCGGCTATATAATTGTAGTCCCTATCAAAACATAAACTCTATTGCTATCGATTTGCTTAATTTCTCATGAATTTCCCCAAATCCAACAAAGAAAACAATCGAGC
>JAUWQD010000080.1 GCA_030611265.1 Methanosarcinaceae archaeon
GGGAAAAATGTGGGTATTTTGTGTTAAATTAGGGGTTTTATTGTGATTTTTAATTTTTCAGAGGATTCGATTTTATTGAATTCAAGTGTGATGTTTAGATTAAATGTCGAAATTTAATTAAAGGACGGCCTCTATATACTATAAAAAAGAAGAAGCGACAATTTGGATATTCTTAAATTGTATTTGATCCAGATGCCGCTTTAGTCAATATTTTTAATCAATATTCATTCCAGATATGGGGACTGTTTAAGCACAGCCATACCATTATCGCTAATACTCAAGACCCGCACTTCGTTGCTGGTTGCTGACCCGCGCATTTTCATGACATATACCGAGCGCTGCAGATTGTTTCCTGCCATGATCCGCCCAAGTTTGACCACGGAATCAGCACCGTACTCAACCATTATATCAAGTCCGTACATTACGCCTACCGAAATCACAGATGTAACATTGTGTCTTCTGAACACACCAAACACATCATCGATCAATGTTCTCAATTTATAATTTGACTCAATCGCCAAAAACAATGCTTCAATAGAATCGATAAAAATACGATCTGGATTAACTTCTTCAATCTTGCTTTCTACTAATTTTTTGAAGCTTTTGATAAGTTCAGATGGTGCAATCTCCACGCTTTTTTGCAGACGAAGACTTGGATCTGTAATATCAACAAATGTCAGAAGCCCATTTTCCACCAATGCATCAAAATCCCATCCAAATGATGTTTTCATCTCCTTAACAATTGATTTTGATTCCTCTGATGTTATGATGCACATCGTTTTTTCGCCTTTCATTGCACCTTCATACAAGAACTGTGAACCAAAGATCGTCTTACCGGTACCTGACTCACCTGACACGACATTTGTGGTTCCATTAAAAAATCCGCCATTGAGCATTTCATCCAATCCAGGTATTCCTGTATTAACTCTCTGTTGTATTGATTCATCCGTCATTTACATCACCTGATAAACATTTATGATTAAAATATTGCCTATATCCCACACCTTTATTCATTATTCAATCTTATGGCATATATACATAGTAGTCTGATATGTTTAACATCATTCTGTCCGATTGTTTTCTCGTTGTATATAATTTATGACTTCTCGCACTTATAAGCAATATGTTTTATTAAGTTCTATGCAAATTCATCTCATTGTTGCAAACTGCTATCTTTCCATCCAAGCAAACTCTCACTGTCAAATGTATATTCGAGGACAACGGCAACTGGGAATAATTTTGTCTTAATTATAAATACATTCTTCGCAATGTTGAGATCGAAGAAGTCAACAAGATGCTTTCCTGCAAGGACAAGAGTCGCGGTTACTTTACATATCGATGCGAATGCTGTGGCGAGTTCAAAACCGTTTATTTTGGATGCAACAGTCGCATCTGCACGAATTGTGGTAAGAATGCACTGGTGTTCGCTTAAGCAATCCATTCCTCCATTAACCGTTCTTGATTTATATTAGGATCAAGACTGTGCTGCAAATATATGTCATATATTGTTGCCATGTTTAGTACCATTCCCATGGATTCTATTACTTCTGTAGCCTGTATGCGTTTTCTCCAAATATTTTTGCCCAACGTAACTGAGTGTAGCGATATGCATTTTCAGCATTTACATTTTTAATAAAATTGTGTATCCTGCGTGAACACATCAGCGTTAAAATTGCAACCCATATCAACCCCTCCACTATTCAGGATATATCGCCAAATATGCAATAGCATTGCTTAAATTAATGGACAGGATATAAATGACTTGCCCCATCCTGTAAATCCTCTTCATCCCCTTCGACAAGAAGTTACATCATGAATTGCCTCGTGCTGCCCCTTCCGTTTGGGGTAATCCTACTGAGGGATGCGTCAGTAGTAATGCTGGGGTGTAAAGTTCTCAGATACAAAGATTGTTAGACATCCAAATGTGAAATTGGATAAAAACCCTTATCTTGATGTGGAATACTTCGATTTGCGAAGGGTGAAAATGAACCTTTGTAAGAAAGTCAACATGTCTTCAAATAAAACGACGATTGTATAAAATATTGTAGTTAAAAAAAAATAACACTAATGCCACAGAAGTGTAAACTGCTGCCCGACAAGGGTTATGAAAGGCTTGAGCGGTATGAAGGGAAACTTTCACGTACCGTTCTTAGAAGAGGGAGAGCGAGTAATCGCTCTTTTTTATTCGGCTGTATTAGTTTAGTTTCAGCTAAACAAACACAAAAAAAGAAAAAAATAGGGTTGCAACATCCCTCATGGTGCATAATGTAAAATGTTTTAAGAAACACCTGCAATTGCAACATTTGGTGCGTTGCTTACAAGTATCTCATTTGTTTTTTGAATGGGGGATATATTCTTTAGACCGTATAGGCTTTGTCTTGCATCTTTGAAATAGAAGCGTTTCTGCAATATTTCTTCATCTTTTAGCCGGTTTAAAGCATACCGGACAGTTCTTGGAGGTAAGTAGCTTTCTTTTGCAATCTCTTTTTGGGTTAGAAAACCGCTATATTCCAAGACCTTGAAGACAAGTTTTGCAGATGGGGGTAATTCTTCTATCTGTTTTTCAAAGCTTTTCACGTTAATCCCGTTGTTTCCATTTTGGTTCTGTACGCTTATTTCATCATTTACAACAAAAACGATCCCTCATTTTATTTCACCAATCTTGTTAACGGCGTTAACTCTTATTAACTTTACGCTATATGTATAGCACTTCAGCTACTTTTTTCCAAGTATATCAATAGCAATTTCTGCAGCCTTTTTACCTGACAACAGCATTCCGCCAAAGGTCGGTCCCATGCGTGGCAATCCGTGCACAGTTGCAACAACCATTCCACATGCGATAAGTCCCGGATATACTTCTCCGGTCTTTTCCACAAGAGCATCTTCGGATCTTGCGACCCACATCCCGTCAAAGCCTTTTGATTCAATTACGCCACAGTTGACCAGAGATTCGACAACGACTGCGTCATGTCCGGTTCCGTCGATAACGATCTTGGATTCGATCGCAACAGGGTCAACACATGTGATGGCACGAGGCAATGCACCGACAGGTGTCCAGTTGATGACAGCGCCTCCGACACGACCTTCACGCAAGACCACATCATCGAATTTTGTCATGTTGATGATCTTTGCACCGGCATCACATGCTGCTGCTATGAGTTTTGAGCACGCATGTGGTCCGTTTGCGACATATAATCCTTTTTCGAATTCCTTGTATGGAACACCGATCTCATCGAACACTTCCTGTGCAGGAGCACGAACTGTGAGTTTGTTCATGAGGTATCCGCCAATCCAGAATCCTCCGCCAAGATAGTTGTTGGCTTCGATAATTACAACGTCAACACCTGCTGTTGCAAGTTCTTTTGCTGCCATGAGACCGCTTGGTCCGCCGCCTATGATGATCACATCAGTCTCGATGCAGTCGATAAATTCTTTTGAAAACTCTTCTACTATTGCTTTTGTTACCTGCTTTTCGTCAATTGGATAAAATTCGACCATGGTCATACCTCTTGTAAAATATGGTTGGTTATGTCAACAGTGTTAACAACCGAATTGTGTTAACAGCGTTAATTACATATAGTATTTTTGAGCAGATCGTTTTTCAAAAAAATCAAAGATCAATAAATTTGCTGAAAACCGCAGAGGGTTGCAGAGACGAAAAATATGGATCTCTGCGCCCTCGGCGTGCTCTGCGGTGAAATGTTGTTCCCGTTTCATTGGAATAACTGTATTTTAGAACAATGTGGGGTGAATATATTGAGTTAATGTGTCGTTTTTGTTTAGCTGGTGGGGCGTTGTGGTGCAGAGTGTTTAATGAGTGCATGATAAAAACGATTCTACAATCCGCGCATGTGCGGCGTTGCCCTACATACACATCGAATTTTCGGTCGTGTCCTTAATTACGTGATTTAATGTGCTTTTGTCATAGTTCAAGTCCGCTACTGGCATTGATTCCGAGTAACATACTTAAAATCCACATGCAGTCTCGCAGCACAATGATTATTATACATATGTGATCGGTTAAGTAAAACAATCGACAATTTTATTACAACCTAATACGTTTTTTCTAAATGCGGAGGGGATGCCGCATGGCAAAAATAATACAACAATCAGAAAGACCAAATATAATAGAAGAAGAACTCAACAGACTTTTTTCAGCCGAATGGCTCAGGGAAACCGCTAAAGAAACGGGATTCGTAAAGCGAGACCGAAAGATAGATCCAGCACTTATGTTTTGGTCTCTTACTTTGGGTTTTGGTGTTCAGCTCCAGCGAACATTAGCAAGTTTACGACGCCTCTATGAAGAAAAAGGTGAAGTGCATATAAGTCGTAGCAGTTTTTACGATCGCTTCACACCGGAACTTGTGAATTTTCTCCATAAATGCGTTTTACATGGTTTAGAAAACATCACACAGAATCCTAATCGAATATTGAAAGATAAACTCGACGGCTTTAAGGACCTCGTAACTCAAGACAGCACAATCATCCGATTAAATGAGAAATTAGCTGATAAATGGCCGGCCACAAGAACGAAAAAAATAGCTGCAGGTGTTAAGTTGAGTCTTCTCATAAGTGCTGTAGCAGATGGCCCAAAACGTATAGCATTGTGTGGAGAACGTACATCTGAGATAAAGACGCTTCGAATAGGTCCATGGATAAAAGATCGAATATTGCTTATTGATCTTGGTTTTTACAAACATAATACTTTTGCGCGCATCGATGAAAATGGAGGATATTTCGTCAGCAGACTAAAAAGTAAGGTTGATCCGCTCATTATTGGAACAAACCGTACCTGGCGTGGACGTTCTATAAATGTTGTAGGAAAAAGGCTAAGCGAAGTATTGCCTAAACTGAAGAGGAAAGTTATTGATGTGGAAGTAGAAGTGGAGTTCAAACGTAGAGCATATAATGGGAAGCAAAAGGGAGATGTTAAACGTTTTCGACTTGTTGCAACTTATAATGTGGAAGATGAAAAGTATCATTTGTACATAACAAATATTCCTGTCGATCGTCTTGATGCTGAGGACATAGCTGTTTTATATTCAGCTAGGTGGGAAATAGAGTTGATTTTTAAGGAACTAAAAAGCAGATACGGTATCGACATCTTGCCAACTTCAAATCCACAGGTGGTGGAAGCTCTTTTGTGGGTAGGGATATTAACGCTGATAGTGTCGAGACGTGTTTATTGTCTGGTTTTTTCGGCAAATCTTGAAAATGCACCTCGATATACTCACTTGAGATGGGGAACAATATTTGCTGAAAAATCACATAGACTTTTGGATGCGGTTCTAGATTACGCAAAAATAGATGCAGGGCTTATGGAATTATTTGAGGTGTATCAAAGTCAAGCGCTTGATCCGAACGTTAATCGGAAGAGATTAATGGATCAATGGAGGGCTTAAACGATCACCAATGGATTATTATACAAAGTCACGATTTCCGGGGCACTACCGAATTTTCAATCGCTGCCAGCGCATTCCACAATTATCTCGTTGTATATAATCTGTAGGATTATGTAGTCCAAGTTAATGCGAACGAAGTGAGCATTTTCTTGTACACTTTTTGCTGACAATTTCGATTATTCAATTTAGTATGTATGGAACGTGCCGCCTGACGGCGGTCGCATTGTTTTTGGTTTCAAATCAAATCAAACCATTTCATTTGCACAGTCATTTTAAAACAGCTATACAAACACAATGTGTCTATTCAGTTTTGTCAAAAGGTTGTGTTCTAAGTTCTCCGTTCTTTTCTATCAGTTTCTCGATCTTGCGCTCGGATTTTGTGAGTTTTTGTGTGCACACACGCGCGAGTTTCATGCCATTCTCAAAAGTCTCAAGGCTCTCGTCAAGTGTTAATTGCCCGCGCTCGAGTTTGTCGACAAGGATTTCGAGTTCTTCAAGAGACTGTTCAAATGTCAGGTCATTTTCTTTTGTCTTTTCTTTTGCCATGTTTTCACCTCACTGTTTATCTTTTGTATCATCTACGCTGCATTCGATGGTACCGTCCTTTACTATTATCTCTAGTCCGTCTCCTTTTTTCACGTCAGATATACTACCAACGACCTTTCTGTCTTCCTGTTTGTGTGTGACTGAATACCCGCGTTCGATCGTCTTGAGAGGGCTGATCGCATCAAGCCGTCCGGCACAGATATTTAGTGGTGATCTTTTCATATTCAGGATTGTTTTAATGCTGTATTCCATTCTTGATGTGATCTCGTCTATTCTCTGATGGTTCTGCCGAAGGAAGTCATTGAGCCGCTCAGGCTCGATCTGCCGTTGCAGGTGGTCGAGATGGGCTGCCTGTTCCGATATTCTGTGTATTGCAGCCTGCTCCATACGGGTGGATAGTGATTCAACATGTCGCCGTATTTCGATGCGGTTGGGTACTGCAAGTTCGGCGGCGGCGGATGGTGTTGGTGCGCGTATGTCTGCGGTGAAGTCTGCGATCGTGTAGTCGGTTTCGTGGCCGACCGCGGAGATGATCGGGATCGTGGAGTTGAATATGGCCTTTGCGACCACTTCTTCGTTGAATGCCCACAGGTCCTCGAGCGAGCCTCCGCCCCTGCCGACTATTATTACATCGACGTCGGTTTTGTTGAGCATTTCGATGGATGTGGCGATGCTCCGGGCGGATCGTTCACCCTGAACCAGTGTC
The DNA here is from genome assembly GCA_030611265.1 of Methanosarcinaceae archaeon. Lineage (GTDB taxonomy): Archaea > Halobacteriota > Methanosarcinia > Methanosarcinales > Methanosarcinaceae > Methanovorans. Next base: position 6,655 of record JAUWQD010000080.1, read on the forward strand.
GGAGCGATCAGGATGTCCATGGGGCATCTGCGCTTTGCCACGTTGAGGATGTCATGGATCGCTGCGCCTGTTGGGGAGGTAACTACTCCTATCTTTTTTGGATATTTTGGTATGGGTTTTTTGTGTGATTCGTCAAAGAGCCCTTCGGCGTCGAGTTTTTTCTTGAGTTGTTCAAAGGCTTTGTACAACTCACCAACCCCATCCGGTCGCATGTCAAATACACGCATTTGGTATTGTCCCCGCACTGTGTAGACATCTATGGAACCAAAAACCAGCACTTTCATAGAGGTTTCAGGTTCGAACTTGAGGGTGCGGTTCGTTGACCTGAAACTGACACAACTGAGCTGGCTGTCGCGGTCTTTGATTGTGAAATAATAATGACCTGATGAGTGTTTTGTCAGGTTGGATATCTCTCCGCGAACCCATACTTCGTTCATCTGCGGGTCGGATGTGAGGATATGTTTGATGTGGTTGTTGAGTTGTGAGACTGTGTATATTCCCATTCTAGGTTTTCTCCGCTTTTGTTGTTGGGTATTATGTGTCTTGATGGTTTTATACTTGATGTAAGCGGGGTGAAAGTGATTGATAATGTGCACTTGGTGAACAGTGCAACATTGAATACTTTGGAAATGTTTATATTACAATAGCCCGAAGTATTACATCCTATTAATCGGGGATGATTGATCGGTAAATGAGCAGGAACATGGCTTATTTGTGTTACTATTGTTTTAGTTAATTGTACTGTGTGTTGGTACAATTTAAATCATACATGGACTGGTTCGGATTATTCACTGGAAAATATATTAGAGGAGTAGTATCAGATATTTGTTCGTCTCGTGCAATTTTCGAAAAATAACTTTTATGGAGAATAATAATATGAAGAAAAGTATATCTAAAAATATAATATTGACTATGCTAATGTCCTTGGTTATTTTAGGGTTGTTTGCCGGGACGGCAAGCGCGGTAGATGGAGATCTTGATGTTACTGGTGGAGTGTCTCTAAGAGATACAAATGCAAACGGAAAGATTAATGAAGTTCATATAACTGTTGATTTTGCAGCAGCCACTGCAAATACTATTACGCACGTTACTAATGAGCCTACAACAATAGCTCAGTTTACAGTCACTGATGCAGGAACGTCTAATCCAGTTACTATATCAAGTATATCTTTTGTTTCAGGAGATGGAACTGATGCCGTATTTAAATTGGTTTTAGATGAAGGTGATGCTGATTTGAGTGTAGATACTTCTGCAACAGCATTGAATGTAGAGTATGATGGTACAGGAAATAATCTCGTTGTAACAGACGGTGGTAGCCCAGCAAATGTTGCAACTATAACTGGAGTCGTAGAAAAAGATGGTGCTGCACCGATGCTTACATCTGCTGTTTTCACTGACGCTGCTCTTAAAGTTGGAGAAACATCACTTGTAACATTTACATTTTCAGAAGCAATCACTGGTTTTGCTAATGCTGATTTAACTATAGTTAATGGTACATTGACTGCTGTTACTGATGCTG
>JAUWQD010000075.1 GCA_030611265.1 Methanosarcinaceae archaeon
ATGCAGGGAAGATATATAGGGTGTATTATCAGAACAGGGGTACGTGATGTCTGGTGAGGGTGGATATGGCGCGGGTTTGTGAGGCATAGTGACTGCGAGATGGAGGATTTATGCTTGAATAATAAACCTTATAGATTTTCATTCACAATAAATTGTTACAAAATTATGTAATAATGCATCACTCAAAAAAGTAAATTAATATGTAATTTAAAGATGTTTTTCAATATGAGCAATTATATTCACTTTTTTTATAATCGAAATAACAAAACTTTATATATCTTATAATAAGAAAGGAACCTTATATGCCAAGAGAATCAACAATTTATAGAGTATTAATCGCATCACCGTCTGATGTTTTTGAAGAGCGTGAAGCTGTTCAAAATGTGATTTATAATTGGAATTCGTCAAATTCTGTGGATATGTCAATTATGTTTGAGCCAGTGCTTTGGGAGACACATGTAAATCCAGAATTAGGCGATAGGCCCCAATCAATTATCAATAGACAAATTGTTAATGATTCAGATATTTTAATTGGCATATTTTGGACCCGGATTGGGACATCAACTGGAATTTATGAATCTGGTACCATAGAAGAAATAGAACAATTCATGGAGTCAAAAAAACTTTCAATGGTTTATTTTTCTAAAAGACAAGCACCAATTGATCAAATTGAGTCGAATCAACTCAATAGACTTCGCAAGTTTCAAAAAAAATGTGAGCAACTTGGTGTTATATCGACCTACGAAGGTATTTCTGAGTTTAAAATGAAGCTGAATCAACATATTAGCAAAATCGCTTTCAATTTGACCCAGAAACAAAATGATGACGAATATTTCTCTAAGAAAATTGAAACGACAGCTTCCAATTATAATTATCAAGATGATAAAGAAAGGCTTAGGATTCAGGCCGATTCACAACAAGAGTTAGATTTTAAAATGATTGAAAAAGGCATATCCCATATTAGAAAATTTAATCCCAAAAAGATTGTCAAAGTTTTAGATGTAGGCTGCTCAGATGGATATGTGACTTATTCAAGATTTTCTAAATTTGATGATATTCAAATAGTAGGCATCGATATATCTAAAATGGCAATTGAAGAGGCAAATAAAAATTATGCAGGGGATAAATTTTCATTTAGGGTTGCAAATATCGAAGATGATAATATACAATCAGATGAATTTGATTTAATTTTTTGTTCTTTTGTTCTTCACCATTTAGAAAAACCAGAAGGCATATTGCATAAGCTTTGGTCATCATTGAATTCTCATGGATCTATAATTATGAGCAGTGTTGATGACGGGACGATAATAAATTATCCCTCCAATCATGACCTTGAATTTCTAATTCAATCAACAGATTTAATTAAAGGTGGTCCAGATAGATTACATGGAAGAGAACTTTATAGCCATATAATGAGCTTAGATCCAGAACCTGTCAACGTTAAAATGGATTGCAGAGTTTCGACAACAGTTAATATGGATAAGAAAGAACGACTTAATTATTTTTTAGATTGTCATTCTTTTAGAAGTGGTTATGCTGAACGTTTGGCAAATCTACCCAATTCTGCACCTTCAGATATAAAATTAGCTAAAAAATTGAAACGTATTACTGAAGAACAAAAGAACCGATTTATTAATGAAAAAGGGTTATTTGCTTTTGAAATTATACCTATAATAATAGCACATAAACCCTAACTAAATCGTTCATAATTTTTTAATTCAGCTAATATCTTTTGCATCTATTAAATAAATAAACTGATTATGTACCAAATACCCATATACATTAAAATAAGAATTGCCAACATGGAAATATTAATTCATGAGCATGGATGCAGGTGCCTTGGATTTGAGCGTTAACGAAATACAGGGTCGGTGACTCTTTAATAATATTTTGTGCACATTCTTTAAAAAAAAACGGCCACGTATTAGAACTATTAAAAGGTTGTATAAGATGAGTGATAATAAAGAAAAACAAACTAGCGAACCATTAACGTTAAAGGTAGGAAATAAAACAGCAGAAGAAAAAACAATTACAGTTACAATAAAAGATTCTGCACCGCCTACAGAATTTAATGCAAAAAAAAAGAAAACTTAATTTCACATCAAATTACATAGTATTGGTATTAAGTACCATCCAGCCGAGATAATAGCAATTACATTTAAAAATATAAAAGCAATCATGATAAATGTCATACTTTTTAATAAATGAGCGCTTTTCCAATCTACAACTTTTTTAGATTTATTCTGCCAAGCCGCAATTGAGAGAGAAAAATCTATTGTAGCTTGTGATGAATTGGACAAATCCAATGATTTGAATGTAGTTAGTACATCAAGAAGTTCTTGTTTCTTTAACCATATCGTATTGAATGCATAATACATACCCATTGATAATAAAAATAAATCCACAATTAAGAAACTAATGATAAGGGGGTGTATTTTATCTATAAATCCTACCAAAATTCCACTGATTAGAGCCATTAAAACCCCAGTAAATGTTAAAGTATTGTTTGCTTTGTCATCTATTTTTTGAATAATTTCTTGAGTTGCAGTTATACCATTCCACGATATACTAAGCATTAAATCATGTATTTTAGTTTCATCATCCAACATACCATCACATCTTCGAATAAATCATATAAATCTTTTTATCCCTTGCCCAAATGTTTCATAAATATGAATGCACTATCCGAATTCAATATAGAGTCATCGAAGAATTGTAATTCCACAACTTAACATCTTTGTATTAAAAGTCCCATTATGCTCCAACTTCCCACCCAACCCCAACCTCCCCAAAACCCTTAAATACATTGTACGCAAATATGCACCACTGTACATAAATGTACATTACAAATCACAAGGGGAACCACCATGAAATCATATATCCAGAAATTGAGCGAACACCAAGACCTCACAACAGAAGAAGCCGAGGACGCCATCTCAAAAATCTTCAACGATGCCACAGATGCACAAATTGCCGCATTCCTGATGGCATTGAAGATGAAAGGCGAAACGCCGGATGAGATCGCAGGGTTTGCAAAAGGCATGAAAAAGGCTGCAAATATCATATCTCCGCAGGTCGGGGGAACACTTGTCGATACCTGTGGCACAGGCGGGGATGTACACAACACCATCAATGTTTCAACCGCAGCAGCCATCGTCACAGCAGGCGCAGGTGTGTCGGTTGCAAAACATGGCAACTATTCCATCACGTCCCTCTCAGGTAGTGCGGATGTGCTCAAGGAACTTGGAATAAAGATCGATCGGATACCCGAAGATGTCCGCAAATCCATCGAGACCGCAGGCATCGGATTCATGCTTGCGCCGGTATTCCATCCTGCAATGAAACGTGTTGGAGGATTAAGAAAAGAATTGGGTGTCCGCACGGTATTCAACATCCTCGGACCCCTCACAAATCCTGCAAACGCAAAAGCACAGGTCATAGGTGTTTTCGACAAAAGCCTTTGCGAACCACTTGCAGAGGTGCTCAAAAAACTCGGAACAGAGCGCGCCCTTGTCGTACATGGTGATGGCATGGACGAGATATCGAACATTTCCGAAACCTATGTGGCAGAACTCAGGGACGGAAAAGTGTCCACATACACACTAATGCCTGAAGACCTTGGAATCAAATGTGCAGTTGCAAACGATATCGCAGGCGGAACGCCTGCGGAGAATGCACAGGACATCATCTACATTCTGGAAGGCGAGAAGGGTCCAAAACGTGACATTGTTGTAATGAACGCTGCCGCAGCATTGTATGTCGCAGGTAAGGCGGATTCCATAAAGGATGCCGTATCCCTTGCAGAAGACGCGATCGATAGCGGAAAAGCTATGGAAAAACTCGAGCAGTTCAAGGATTTTTCTTAATTTTTGTAGAGACGGTACATCAATGACCCATACAACTCGTGTAAAGATATGCGGCATGAAGTCACAAAACGATGTCAAACTCGCAATCAGTTGCGGGGCGGATGCTGTCGGATTCATAACTGACGTGCCGGTCGAAACACCACGAAAGATTAATCTTAATACCGCAGCAGAACTGATATCCAAAGTCCCGCTTTTTGTTGATTCCGTACTTGTGATAATGGCCAACGATGCAAAGCATGCTCTTGAAATGATAGGGGCAGCGAAACCTGATGTAGTACAGATACACAACGATCTTGGAGTTGATGAACTGGAGATCATACGGAACAACACTGCAACAGGGATCGTAAAAACAATTTCAATTCCGGTCAATACCAGAGGAACAGCAGACACAATAGATGCTGTGGTCAAACAGGTCAACGACCTGACCGATCGTGGTCTGGTAGATGGCATTCTTCTTGATTCCAGTGCAGCCGGAAAGGTTGGCGGAACCGGTGCAGTACACGACTGGTCTGTAAGCCGGGCAGTGGTGGAAGCGGTGAATGTGAATGTGCCTGTGATCCTCGCAGGCGGATTGACTCCCGATAATGTGAGGGATGCAGTCAAAAGCGTATTGCCCTATGCTGTTGATACGGCATCGGGGATCGAGACCGATGGCATGAAAGATGAAAAAAAGATTTGCAGATTTATACGTGAGGCGAGGTGTGATTAATGGTGTTCGATATATCATTTGATCTTGATAAAGAAGAGTTTGTAAGTATAATCAAGGAAGCAGGTGCTCCTGCATTGGTGCAGTTGATGGCAAAAGTCAGCACCGAATGTTCGCCCTTGCAATTATATACGACCCTGCAAAATGCTGATTGTTCATACATGCTTGAATCGGTGGAAAAGGAAAAGCGACATGCTCGATTCTCATTTGTTGGTTCTGATCCTGATCTGGTAGTGACCATAAAAGACCGTGATCTGACCCTGACCTATTCAAAGGACTCAAAACTTGTAAACTACATTCGATTGCGACTTGAATCGTCATGCACTGTCGAATCCGATGATTCCGGTGTACTCCGCACCCGTATCAATGAAGGAACTGATGTATTGGACGCTTTTCGTGCAGTCTTCCCGACTGCCAACGGCACCCATATACTCAACCAAAAAAGGTTTGACAGGCAGACATTCCTTGGCGGTGCGATCGGGTACAATGGCTATGATATTGTGTATGACTGCTGGTTGGATCTCGAAAAGGAACTTGAATCGGGCATTCCCGATATGCAGTTTGCTCTCACCACAAAGACGTTCGTTTTTGATCACCTGACAGGCGAAACCCACATCGTTATAACGCCTTTTGTGACAGAACAATGTGACATGGAGGCAGCGTATGAACAGGCGATTTCGGATGCGCAGGCATTGTATGAGCATCTGGTTCGATCGGCCAGGGTCAAAGACACTGAAGAAATACCACAAACAATAGCCTTAAGATCTAAACCTGTATGCAATATAACAAAAGAAGCATTTGAAAATGCAGTCCTGACCGCAAAACAGCACATTATCGATGGCGATATTTTTCAGGTTGTACTCTCACGCAGGTACTCGGTCAAAATGGAACAGACACCTCTTGAACTGTATCGCACCCTACGCAAGATCAATCCAAGTCCATACATGTACATTTTCAAGTTCGGGGATCTGAGTATTGTTGGTGCAAGTCCGGAAACGCTCATGACGGTGCACAACCGCACGCTGATCACAAATCCTATTGCAGGAACATGCCCGCGTGGAAAAAGTGAAAATGAGGATTATATTTATTCCTCAAAAATGCTGGCTGATGAAAAGGAGTGTGCTGAACATGTCATGCTTGTAGACCTTGGACGGAATGATGTGAGAATGGTGGCACAAAGCGGCACTATCAAGGTTGATGATTTCATGTCGGTCGTAAAATACTCACATGTGCAGCACATCGAAAGTACGGTATGCGGTACTCTTCGTGATGAGTGCGACCAGTTCGATGCGACGCGCGCGATATTCCCTGCGGGTACATTGTCAGGCGCGCCAAAGATACGCGCGATGGAGATAATTAATGATCTCGAACCCGATGCGCGGGGGGTATATGGTGGAGGTGTCGGATATTATTCGTGGAACGGTGATGCCGATTTTGCGATCGTTATCAGGACAGTGATCGTAAAAGGCGATACAGCATATATTCAGGCAGGTGCAGGAATTGTTGCGGATTCTGACCCCACGTATGAATATGAGGAGACAGAGCGCAAGATGGCAGCGATGATCAGTGCGATCGGAGGTTGAAAATGAAAGTACTGTTCATCAACAACAGGGATTCATTCGTATGGAACCTTGTGGATTATGTCTCCATGTTTGAGCCGGATACAGTTGTCGTGCCAAATACAATCTCGATCGAGGAGGTGAAAGCCATTAACCCTGATGTAATTGTTGTATCGCCCGGTCCCGGAAACCCACAAAATCCAAGGGATATTGGAACGTGTATTGACATCATTCGTGAGTTTGGTTCATCTGTTCCCATACTTGGGGTATGTCTTGGTCATCAGGCGATAAACACTGCATTTGGAGGTACGATCACTCACGCAAAAGGCGGTCCTGTACATGGGAAGACCTCGCAGATAACCCATGACGAGTCCAATCTTTTTGATGGCATTCCAAACCCATTCACCGGAGGGCGGTATCATTCACTTGCAACCGGAAAACTTTCATCTGAGCTTGAGGTAACTGCAAAAACAGACGATGGTATCATCATGGGTGTCAAACACAGGGAATATCCAATATATGGTGTACAGTTCCATCCAGAGTCTGTGCTCACTCCTGAAGGGTTAAAGTTTATTGGAAACTTCCTGAAGATCGCAGGCAGGATACAAAAAGATGCATAAGCATTAACTGGCAGGACTTCCATTCTTGGATTATGTTAATCGGACTTACCGGAACACCTGGTACTGGCAAGACATCTGTCAGCAATCTGCTAAAAGAGCGTTGTGGATACAGGGTGATCCATCTTAATGAACTAATAAAGGAGGAGCGCCTGTATTCAGAAGTGGATGAGGTGCGGGATACGCTTGTTGCGGATATGGATAAGGTTTCTGCGCGTGTGTCTGAACTGGTGGATGAAAGTGATGCAGTAACAATACTTGACAGCCATCTTTCACATTATATCGCAGATGTCGTGATCGTGTTTCGGGCATCTCCTGATAAACTTCGAGAGAGACTATCGCTCAGGAATTACTCGCAGGCTAAGGTATCGGAAAATGTGGAGGCTGAAGCACTGGATGTGATCCTTGTTGAATCGGTTGAATGGTGTGAAAAGGTATTTGAGATCAATACGACTGAGGCAACAGTTGAAGAGATTGCAAAGGATGTGGATGAGATTGTTAGGGCATTGCTGTGTGGTGACGATAATGATATGCTTCTCAAATACAAACCCGGGTCGTTTGACTGGAGTGAAGATATATTCTGATTGAAATATGACTGCAATATATGATGGTGAATTGATTTCCACACGAAAGTTTATAATATAAACAGTGCTATATTTTATAGTATTAGTATATGCTATATCATACGGTAGCAACTATTAACAATTGGATGGGACTTTTGTAAAAGTTGCCCTGACTATAGGGTACCATGACAAATAATACAAGGAACAAGGCCACTCCAGATAGAAAGATCGTGGAATCTGATGGTGGAGTAGCAATTACAAACACGGGCGCAGAACATAGCAGGAGCTATATGTCCGGGCTTGATAAGATTGCGGTAGTGGTCTTACTAACTGTAGGTTTATTCTACCTCATCTCATCGATTTTCCAGATAACATATGTTTTTACAGATGAGTTTGATTCATTGATCTTCATACGTGAAGCCACTCATATATTTGCAGGTGCCATACTTATATTCGGAGCTATTCGGTTTATCCGTAAGAACACGTATCTTGAGCGAATTGTTGACAATATGTTCGAAGAGATCATATACGACCGATTTGAGCCTGTACTTAGAGATATTGCAGAGGTACAGGTTGGTTATGACAGTGTTTCAAGCCAGATCAAATCATTGAACTATAGCATAAACGACTTGAAGAAGAGCATTGAATTTGCACCTTCAACAGGTGGTTATTATCAACCACATGAAACTTCAACATCTGCATCATTGAGATGTGTATACAATTTATTCATGTATGTGGTGCTCCTAAATGTGACGCTTGCTGTGTATATGTTCATGATATATTATCCACAGTGGTACATCCCTTACCTGTCTCCATTGCTTTTTGTTATGTGGTGGGTTACGATCACATATGAATTCAACCAGTGGGACAATTCATCCGCATGGATGTGGGTGTTTGCACCGATCTTGATCCTGCCCATATACACAATGGTGTTTGGGCTGTTGACATCAACCAACCAGATGTTTGCGATTATGTACTTGGTGCTTGGTTTGTATGCTGTCACATATTATACATGGAGCATGTACAATGCGTCTGGCACCTTGCCATTCGGTTTGCACAAAAAACTGGAAGATATTGCAAATTATGAACCTGCCATGGATGACCGCAACAGCGGTAAAGACGGAGACATGCCACGTAATGGTGGATTGTACCGAAACAGCGGTGAAGACGGCGACGTGCCACGTAACGGTGGATTGTACCGAAACAGTGACGAAGATGGTGACATGCCACGTAACGGTGGATTGTACCGCAATATCGGAGCAACACCATACAAATATCAAAACATGGACGGTCTCTCAGAGCGTTTGTTGTTAATTCAGGAAGAGTTTAAACTTTTACATGAGGAAATTGGCATGTATGGCGGCCAGCGTCGGGCAGCTGGTCTACAGAATACGGTTGAAACTGTCAAGCAGCCAATACTCACTCGTAAACTGGCAAAAGGGCTGTACAAAAAACTTGTCAGCAAGAGTACTCGAAAAACTAAAAACGAAGAAAATTGAGGTTGACTAATTGTCTAAAGATTTTTGTATAATCCCAGTAGGTATTGATGACGATAGTATTCTCAAAGTTGTCCATGAAGCTGTTAACTATTTTGAGAATGATGTAGAAAGATTTGATTTTGTTGATATACCCACAGATGCACATAACAAAGCAAGGAATCAATATCGTGCAACAAGTTTTTTAAGAATTGCCGAAAGAGGGACTGGTAAAAAGAACATTGCAATTACAGATGTTGACATTTATGCATCCCGTGTGGATTTTGTATTCGGGCAGGCGTTCTTAAATGGGAAAGCATGTGTTGTTTCAACACACCGACTAAACCCACAGTTCTATGCAAACGATGGCGGCTGTAATGATGGTACTGATGATGCGTCAAATTATCAAATGTTTATTGAGCGTGTTAAAAAAGAGACTATACATGAAATTGGACACACGTTTGGGCTTCATCATTGTGATGATAGTGGATGTGTTATGAGTTTTTCACCCGGGATTGAAGAAGTGGATGCCAAAGGCATGGATCTTTGTGAAAAGTGCAGTGAGAGTTTGAAAAGTATTTTTTAATTCTATATAATTCATAGAATTATGTCGTGCGAGTTCGTATATACTCCTTTTTTGCAAGAGCATAAATGTGTCTTGTAACACTCGAAAAGTAGGTCAAGAGGGATAATGAACACTGAGTTTTTATTTTAGTATATGTTTTATAAACATATAGTGCGAGTTAATTCGACCGAAGGGAGAATTTTCTCGTTGTATATAATTTATAAATTTTCGCACTTATAAGCAACATGTTTTATAGCTCTATACCACTTCATCTCATTGTTGCAAACTGCCATCTTTCCATCCA
>JAUWQD010000026.1 GCA_030611265.1 Methanosarcinaceae archaeon
TTGGAAGTGAGTGCAGTAAGAGTTTTACGCTCGTCTTTGGTTAGTGTCACGATGTATTTCTTCATATTCAATCCTCATAGATTGATTATGAAGCTTATATCTAATATATTTTGCGACATTATAATGTTGACGTGACACTAGTTACTAAAACAACCGATAGACAGGTCATATGGAGCAATTCTATCTTTCCCATAACTCTTTGGAGTAATTTTTTGAAATAGGTTGCTGTTTTGACCAAATGATTCTATATATTTTAAAACGCCCTCTTTTTCTTTGGATTTTTTTGATTTCAAGATAGACTTCAAAATATGAGGTGCGTGTTCACCTTCTGATGAATAATGAATATTATAATTCTCATATATTCTTTTAGGCTTTGCTCTTATTGGACCAGTCCAACTCAAATCATCGATAAAAATAGGAATTGATGTCTCATAATCAATGTCTTGATCTCTTGGATTAATATGTTCTTCAATTATTGATTTGATGAAATTTATTGACTTGGGCCTACCCTTTAAAATATCATTTTTTACGGATGAAAATCCAGTTTTCTTTGAATCCTTTATAGAATTGATCCAATCTGTGAAAAAAGATAATGAGTTTGACTGGCTTACAGCATCTGTGTTTATTGGTATTATTTTATATTTCAATGTGTTTTTAGTTAATACAACTCTAATATCGTGATTATTGTAAATATAATTCAACTCAGATATAAATGGTACCCCATTCTGATTTTTAAAAGAAAGGTATATAAATTCAAAACCAATTTTTTCACCAGATTCTTCGATTTTTTCTTTAAAAAAGCCTATGTCAAAAGATTTAATTCCATCATTGTTTTGGCTAACAATTTCTTTAAAAAAACCTAAATCCACGTCATCTGTGCTAAAATCAAAGGTGAACCAAAATGTGTAGTCGCTCAATAATTTTATCAGTGATAGAATCGATGTTTTACCAGTGCTATTTTCTCCTACAAGGAAATTCACATCTTTTAAAGGAATATAGGTGTCTTCGAAACCTCTGAAATTATTGACATACAAAATTGGCATATTATCATCCCTATTTGTGTTGAATTAAATAAATCGATGTATCATACATATCACCTCATATGAATATGAAGATGATAACCTTTCCGATAAAATAGTACAAATATTTCAAATATTTGATAGGTTGTCGAACAATTCAAAATTTCGTTAGAAATAAGACTAATTCGATCCCATCTGGAAAAATTAAAGAAATAATGGCTTCAAAGCCAAGATTTCTACAAAACAATAACCCGACTCCGATTCCCAACACTCAACTCAATCTCATCATTGAAACCGGATTTTGAATAAGCATCAATTACCTGTATCCCCGTATCAATATCAAGTTCATCCACAAGAGGTGCGTGGTCGCCCCAGAGGGCAATTCTTATGCGCCCCGAATCATCAGAAACATAGATGTTTGAGACCATATTGAGTGTGCCGTCGTCGCGTGTGAATTCCCGCAACTCTCCGAGTCCTGACACAGCACCCTCGATGGAATATGATTCACCGGGTACGATATCCGCAATAGGCGTGAACGTCTCCTTGTATGTCACTTCAGTATCGGTCTTCTTGATCACTCCGTGATTGCCGACCTGAATTTCCACCTGGTTGTTGAAATTGTTCTCGCGGGCATAGCCGTTGATGATCTCGATCGAATCATCAAAACTGATCTCCTTAGTAAGATCGGTCTTCTCGTCCCATAGCGTGACCCTGATCTTTCCTGTCTCATCACCGATCGTGATATTGCACACGCGTCCCTCGCCACCATCCTTTTTGTTGAATGTGCGCACATCAGCAACATCCACAACCCTGCCGCAGAGATTGATATCGCCCATACCGTCCTTGATATCAGTGATTTTTTGAGAATTCATAGTGGCATCCACATCTTCATTGGTTTGTGTGATCACGTTATTCTTCCCGACATTCACCTCAACTCCTGAATACCCATCCTTCACATAACCGCTGATCTGCATATTTTGCCCGATCTCGATACTTCCGGTCGTGATAAGGTCTGCCTTGTCGTCCCAAAGGGTCACGCGGATCGATCCTGTCTCATCGGCAACAGTAATATTCCCCACCTTCCCGATCGTGCCGTCGTTGCGGTTAAACTCCTTTGCATTGAAAACCGACATAACCTTGGCAATGAAATTCACATTACCGCTATCTGCGGTAATAGCCGAGATCTTTGTAACTTCGCGCCCCGTATCAGTGACACCAAGATCATGTGCAACAAGCATTGCCGCAGTTTTCTCATCGCAAAGACCGCTCATCTGGTCCACCTTTTCATTAACCTTTTCAATAAACTCTTCCTTACTGACCACACCGCCGAGTTTTTCGTAAATTTCACTGATATCGTCCATGATAACACCTGTTTTATTGTAAGTATAACTGCAATTTCATCAAAACATAATGCAAATATCCGGCTGTTCAACAGCTGGTATAACAATACATCATTTTAGTAAATTTAAGATAACGTTGTAGTGTAGTATATATTACATTAACCTGACGAAAGTCTCTTACTTAATCCTCACTCCACTTCAAAAAAGTCCATCCCAACAATTTGAAATAAAGATAACCACTTATTGAATCAGTGAGACTTAACACAATTCAGTTTTTTACAAACTCATCATACATGATGAGTATCATCTTCATACCCCTATTCGCAGAGTCTCTTGGAGCCACGTACTTTGAGATCGGGCTGATCAGTGCGATCTTTGGTGCAACATCTTTTCTCTCGTCGTTCATATTCGGCAAAGCGGCAGACATCCATCGTCTCAAAAGCGTTGTCATTTTTGGTCTGTCAGTATCTGTGGTAGCATTCTTTTTGCAGATATTTGCATACGATCCACTCTCACTTGCGATCACAAGAGGGTTTGCAGGATTTAGCGTAGGAATGTATCCTGCTGCACTTATCGCATATGTGCATTACCAAAAGCGCAGCATAGGTAAGTTTAGCTCATTCGGGGCACTTGGCTGGATGGCAGGATTCCTGCTGGCAGGACTTATCGGGAACATCATCTACCTGTTCGCGCTATCCTCACTTTTCTACTGCTTTGCACTGGTAAGCGCCCTGCGAATGGAAGATATTGAAAGACCCACGATCCATGTAACATATTTCTCAATTGACACATTCGTAAGTAACATTGGCACATACCTGTCTTTTTTTCTACGCCATAGCGGTGCGGTGGCTGTGTGGACAATATTCCCGCTCTATCTCGTATCACTCGGGGCAAACACATTCTGGATAGGAACTCTCTATGCGATCAATCCGGCAGTACAGTTTTTGGTAATGCGCCGGCTTGATGGGTTTAGGAACGAACAGATCATTGTCTGGGGGTACCTTCTTTCTGCATTCGCGTTCGCAAGTTACGCCATTGTCCCGAATTATTTTTTAATCATCCCGGGAATGATCGTGGTAGCATGTTCGTGGTCTTTCCTCTACGTTGGCTCAAACCAGTTACTTGTTGAGCGCAACATCGACAAGGCAACTGCCGCAGGTCTTTTCAATTCCATGATCGGTGGTTCGGGAATTGTGGGTGCACTCATGGGCGGAATACTGTTGCAATTCTATGGCTTTGTGGCAGTTTTTATAGGTGCATCCGGTCTTTCGCTGCTTAGCTTTGTCATTTTCAGGTTATTTGACAAAACGCAGGCTCAGGAATTTTCTTAACAAGATATATTAACAATAAAATACAACTGAAATAAGATATCATGATTCGCAAATGTAATGAGCATGGATACTTCAGGGGTCACGAATGTCCCGAATGTGGAGAAAACGGCAGGTATGTGCTGGATGATGACCGCGAAGAGAGACTTGGAAGATTCATTTCCGGCGCGCTCAGGCATTTCCCTGAAGATGTAGGTCTTGAAATGGATATGCAGGGCTGGGTTGACCTTGATCTTCTGTGCGACATCATGGAAAGTCGGTACAGGTGGGCAACAGAGGAGCGTCTGACATCTCTTATCGAATCTGATATAAAAAGAAGATATGAAACCGATGGCTCACGTATAAGGGCAAGATATGGTCACTCCGTTAATGTTGACCTGGATTATCCGGGTAATGAATTTGCATATCTTTACTACGGTGCCAGTTTAGAAGAGATTGACATGCTTTTGGAGAATGGCATTGTGCCAATACGCCAGCGATATGTTCATCTTAGTACATCATACAGAAAAGCAAATGAAGCCGCATCGGTACATTCTGAAAACCCGGTTGTGATCGAGGTTGATGCAGAAACTGCACAGCAGGACGGTCTCTTTTTCATGGCAGTGAATGATGATATTGTTCTGACAGATAACGTGCCTCCAGAGTACTTGAGTATTGTAGAGGCACAAGAGTGATATTTCACATCACTTTATCGATACTTCAATGGACTCATCGATCTTTTGTATATTGAACTTCACATCAAGGAACTGTTCAGTTACCCAGATGTTCGTCAGCGTATGCTGTGACAGTTCCCGCACTGTATAAGACCCAAACCCAGATTTGCAAAACCCCATATATGGTATCAACTGGTCGGCAAGGTGCACATCGACTGATGCACCAAAACGCAGTTCTTTGAGTATTTCCTTGGCAGCATTCCTGCCAACTTTTTCAGCAGGCAAGCCACGTTTACCAAGTGCACTCCCGCCAAGCAGTCCGCACCACATAGTAATCCCGCTGCCTGTTGAGCGGCATGTCACACATTCGGTATCGATCTCACAGTCAAATCCCGCCCCTGTGATCAATGAGGCGGCTGAATCCGCCTGCCGCTCCGCCACATGTTCGGGCAGGTTTGCGCAATGGGAGATGCCGTATATCTTCCCCTTTCCGATCTCTTTCGTAAGATCAAAACCTTTGAGTTTGGAAGGTTTGAGATGTGCACGCACCCGCCCCCCGCCTTTTGGATAATAACCGCGCGCAAGGAGTTCGATTTCACACTCATATCCCATCTTTGACAGTGCCCGGGCGGTTATGTGTTTCAGGTAATCGATGGGTGGGGACCATGCTACATCCGTACCACCCGTAATGGTCAAT
The DNA here is from genome assembly GCA_030611265.1 of Methanosarcinaceae archaeon. Taxonomy (GTDB): domain Archaea; phylum Halobacteriota; class Methanosarcinia; order Methanosarcinales; family Methanosarcinaceae; genus Methanovorans. The sequence continues at coordinate 5,038 of JAUWQD010000026.1, forward strand.
TCAATATCGCCAGGAGCGCAGGCTGCGGCAGGCATGATACACTGGAGAAGAAGCGAGATACTTCCCGCAGTTCCGATATCGACCTCAAGTTTAACGTTGCCCCCCCTTAAATCCAGTGGAGAGAACGTAATATCGGTCGAGCCGATCGAAAGTCCTGTCACATCAGCATCGCACAACAGGGCAGCCGTTTCTATCGCTTTTATGTGTTGTGCCTTCAAACCTGGCTTGGGGCGGTTCTTTCGTATATTGTTGACTCTGACATCCTCACCGGTCACCGCGGACAGGGACACGGCAGTCCTGACGATCTGCCCGCCCCCTTCTCCGTATGAACCGTTGATCTCAATGATATTCCCATCTCCTACATATTTTTATAGTATATAATTTATAAAATTATGTACTTCAAGTAAATCCGACCGGAGGGAGGATTTTCTTGTGTGCATCCTCGACCGCATACATGATCGGGTCGATCAACATGGACACCGGGGGCGCGTAGCATGTTTCCATTTCCAGCATCTCATCGATGGTTGCTTTCTTTTTAATTGCGAATGCAAGTCCGTCAATGCGCTCTTTGACTCCCTCTCCAGCGATTATCTGTGCACCCACCAGATACCTGTCGCTGAATATTAGTTTGATGAATATCTGGCTGCCACCTGGATAATACCCGGCACGCGTCAAGCCTTTTGATATTCCTGTTATAACCTTTTTACCACTTTTTCCGGCACTTTGGCTTGTAATCCCCACTGCTCCGATCTGAAGATTTCCGGCAACGCATATCCATGGATTTGTTATTGCACCAAAGGTTGAATGTATGCCACATAGGTTATCTCCGATCACGGCAGCCATTCGCCGTGCAGTGCTCCCAAGTTGGCTTACAAAAGGCTCGCCGGTCGTAAGATCATAGACCTCTGCGCATTCGCCACCTGAAAAAACATCAGGGTGGAATCTATCTCCGACTTTTACCTGCAAATGCTCGTTTACCACAATGCCATTGCTCTCTCCGATCTCAATTCCTGCGTCCTGTGCAAGTGAGGTTTCAGGCATCACACCTGTAGATATGAGCACTATATCAGTGGGAATATCGTTATTGTCAATGATGACAGATTCAACTTTTGTGGTGCCGTTCATGGATTCGGGCACAGTGTCGGTTATGACATCTACACCCATTGACACAAGATGCGACCGCACGATCTCGGACATGTCCGAGTCAATGTTGCGTGAGAGGAGTGAGTAGTTGCGGTTCACAAGTGTTGTGTTGATCCCAAGTTTTGCCGCAGAGGCTGCAACTTCGACACCGATCGAGCCGCTGCCTACAATTGTCAGGTCAGTGCCGGTTTCAAGTGAATTCTGGATATTCATGCCATCAGATAAGGTGCGAAGTGTAAACACATTATCAAGTTTGATGTAGGGTTTGATGTTGTCAGGTATGTGTGTGCGACTTCCGGTCGCGATCACAAGTTTGTCAAAAGGAAGTATCTCATCGCCGACATGGATAGTTTTAGAATCAATGTCAATTGCATTGACTGTGGTGTTAAGTCTAACATTGATCCCCATCTGTTCGAAGAATTCGGGGCTTCTTACAATTAGCGCATCAAAATCCTTGATCTCACCACCAAGTACGAACGGCATTCCGCACTGGCTGTATGCGGTGTGTGTGTCTTTTGATATGACTGTGACAGAATAGTTCCCATGGCGCTGTGTGTGTGTTGCAACTGCCATTCCAACAGCACCACCGCCGATGATCACAAGTTTTTGACGTTGGGTTGTTTTTTCATCCATGTGGTTAAGAATATCGAGGATGGGATATTAGGGTTTGGATAAACATGAAAACCAATCTACGGTAAAAAATAGAAATGGTCAATAAACACTAACAATAAAGGATAACAATAAACGCGAAATTACAAAATAGATTGGAGCAATAGATTATTGTGAACGAGCGAGTTGGGGAGTGGGGGTTATTGTAGCAAAAAAATGCTTGAAAAATCCCGCTCGTTCCAGTTATATATGTGATAACAATATTATATAACGTTTTCGGATTGTACAGTACTTCCGAAAAGTTTAATAAATCCCATTAGTTTCATCTATATCTCATTCTAACTCAATTTTCCATCAACTTAGACCACATTTTTAATTTCATCATTCGGAAACAGCGCCAAAGTTGATTGTCCAAAGAAGTATCTTGGATGTACGGTTTACTTGGTAATAGTATGACAATTGATTCAATCAGATATTTCCGCACTCTAAATTAGTCACATTCATCGATCGTTCTTTGATCTAAAACCAAAAGGAATTTTTCTGGATTCATCAGGGGGCCATCAATAGCATGACCACATCCTGTCAAATTTCGATATGTGTGTTGGGGGATATCTCATATGGATATATTGTTCGGAGATACTGATATATCGGATATTGTGGAATTTAGTGAGATGCTGTGAAAAATTAGAAGGGGTTTTCGACTTTTCCGATAGTCTCTTATATGATATCATTTAAAATTATATTTGGTACAACATTGATATTTCATTCAATGTTACTTTACTTTGATGTAAAAATAAGGGGTTGAAATATGAACACAAAGAATATTCAGATAAAGGATGTAATGACACGTGGTGTGTTGACCGTGCCGGTTGAATCAACTGCAGATTATGTTGCAGCGGTAATGGTAGATTATGGAGTTTCTGCAGTTGCTGTGATCGAAAAAAGTGGTGAAGCCATTGGTATCATATCTGAGATGGACATTCTCAGAAAAATAAACAATATCGATTGGAAAAATGCATTAGCAGATGAGCTAATGGCACCATCAATTGAATCGATCAATCCTTCCTCAACACTGGAGGAAGCTGCACAGATCATGTCAAAAAAACACATTCACCGTTTGATGGTCATGTCAGAAAAAAGTGTGGGTGCATCCAATCGACCGATTGGAATTGTAAGTGCAGGCGACATAATGAAGCAAATGCTTCAAGAGAGAAATTAAAAATTTTGGTTCATCAATCCGGCACAATACGATAACATTGTGCCGGGTAATGAGCCGTATATTTCTAAAATGTTTTTATTGCATGTGTTTTATAAATATGTGCCCAACTTAAATTGTTCTTGGGTCAGTGATCTCTCCTGTCAGTGCAGATGCTGCTGCTGTTGCAGGTGAACTGAGATATACGAACGAGTCCGGACTGCCTTCTCGTCCCTTGAAGTTACGGTTGGATGTTGCAAGTCCTACTTCACCATCTCCCAAAAGACCGAAGGAACCGCCCATGCATGGACCACAGCAAGGTGATTCTACTATTGCACCGGCTTCCATGAACTGTTCGACATATCCTGCTCTCAAGACCTTCATGTATTCGGTTCGGGATGCAGGGATAATCAAAAGACGCACATCTTTTGCAACGGGTTCGTTACCCATCATCTTTGCGACGATCTCGATATCCTCAAAACGACCGTTGGTGCATGAACCTACAAACACCTGGTCTACCTTTGTACCTTCAACTTCTGTCACAGGTTTAACGTTATCCACATTGTGCGGACATGCCACCTGTGGTGCAAGGTCGGATACATCATACTCATGGAATTCTGAATATTCGGCACCTTCATCGGATTTCCAGTATGGGTCAAACTCATATCCTTGTATTCTTTCTTTGAGGTATGCTTCTGTGGTCTCGTCTGCCTCTACAATACCTGCCTTGCCTCCCATCTCGATCGCCATGTTGGACATTGTCATGCGCTCTGACATTGACATATCCCTGATAGTCGATCCTGCGTATTCTGCGGCTTTGTATCTGGCACCTTCGGCACCTACATCACCTATCAAGTGTAGGATAACATCTTTCGAGTAGACGTTCTTTGGCAGTTTTCCATTGACCTCGAACCGGACGGTTTCTGGCACCTTGAACCAGAGTTTTCCTGATGCGAACACTGCTGCCATATCGGTTGACCCGATACCTGTTGAAAATGAACCAAGTGCGCCGTAGGCGCAGGTGTGTGAATCAGAACCGACTACAAGATCACCGGGTTTTACATGTCCTTTTTCAGGCATTACCTGATGGCAGACCCCTTCGTATACATCATAGTTGAGGATCCCCTGCTCTTTTGCAAATTTGCGGAGCATGGTGTGGTTTGCAGCGGCGTTGAGTGAATCCGCAGGAACCTGATGATCGAACAGTATTACGATCTTGCTTGGGTCCCATACTTTTTTCTCTTCTTTGTCGCGCATAATCTCATAAAAACCATCAACAGCAAGCGGACCTGTGATGTCGTGGGTCATTGCTCGGTCGATATTTGCAAGTACGAAATCTCCGGTCTTGACAGTCTTTCCGGCTGCCTTTGAGAAGATCTTTTCTGAAATGGTCATTGGATGATCGGTATTATTTGACATGGTAATCTTGCAGTTAATTGTTGATATTATAAATAAATCAATCGATGAAATTGGTACTCTCGTTGAATTCTTTTATTACTTCATGTGTTCCTTTGCTGTCATGTACGACATAAACAACATGATTGTCCTCATTGGTACGTATGTTTTTTATTTCAATGTTTTCGGGATTTGGGGTAAATTCTTCGAACTTTTCATAAAGTGCAATCGTATCCTCAATTTCTGCCACATATCTATTGATCAGATCATGCGCGATCGTTAGACTTTCCTCTGGTGCGATCTTGCGCCCCAATCCTTCACATTCGGATGTATGGAGTTCCATATCCTGCATGTAGAACGGATATGTGCGACACAACATGGGGCGGACTTCGTGTATCTTGCATTTGTTGGAAGTTTCAGCATCTTCGATAAAATTGCAGTCTCCATTGCTTTTGCGTGCAAGCATCCAACCGAATGTGTGTATTTTTCCATCTGTGTCTATCAGGTCGCTGTCAGATCCATCCGATGTTGCCGGAGTTGCAATTTCGTGCGCTTCAAGTATGGTATGGTCTGAGATAACCTGTATCTCCTGTGGTATCAGCAATACGCGGTTATCTCCAAATTCACGCCTGCAGCATTTCCCACACATGAGACAGGAAAAACCGATATCTTCTATCTTTGCTGCAATTGTTCCTGTGCTGATATTCGAGGCATTTGTGAGTTCTTGCTTCAATTCCTGTATTAAAAGTGACTTGTATTTCTCATCCATGTATGGTCTATTCTATATTTGTGCGTGTCTTGGTATATAATTAAGATGTAGATCGAAATGTCGAAACTATGTGGCAGATGAATGAATCCATATATTTAAATTGAATAAAACTAAGAAGATGCACGAGAAAATGCTCACTTCGTTCGCATTAACTCGCACTATATATTTATAAAATATATACTACGAGAAAATGCTCATTTCGTTCGCATTAACTCGCACAATATAATTCTATAAGTTATATGCTATAAAAAGGAGGGGCAACGCATTGAATACTACTAAAAGTCATGATCTTTTTAGATATCTGGCACCTGTCTATGATACAGTTGCCAGGATCGCATCATTTGGTAGGTACGATTCGATGCGGCGTTCACTTGTTACGCAGGCAGGTATTATGTCTGGTGACAGGGTGCTTGACCTTGCAACAGGGACTGGATATCTTTCTGAAATACTTGATGGGTGCGAGATCGTTGGTGCGGATATTTCGCTCCACATGGTGAATCAGGCGCGTAAAAAGACAGATGCGGCATTTGTTCTTTCGGATGCGCATGCGCTTCCGTTCGCATCGAATTCTTTTGACGCTGCCGTGTGTAGTTTTGCATTGCACGAGATAAGCGATCCAAAGGTTGCAATATCTGAAATGTTCAGGGTTGTGAAGCCCGGCGGCACGGTTGCGGTGATGGATGTGGTTTTACAGTCTACGCCGATAAAAAAAGTGCTGCTGTTCGCATATCATTTGTTTGTTGAGATGCTCACGGCAAATTATATGCATCCTGACGATCTTGCAGATTCATTCAAAAATGCCGATAATGTGACGAGCAATACCAATATGTTTGGACTGGTTGCACAAGTGTCCGGTGTGAAAAAATAGATCATTATCTTGATTTTTGGTTCTATCATGCGGCTTGTATGCACTATATGTTCGGATAATACGCAGTTATGAATTTTTATGCTATATGCATACTCAGAACATTTTAAAGTTATTAAAAGGGCACGACACTCGACCTGCACTTGCAGTTTGTATGATTCTTCTGTTCATTTTATAAATGCTGTGTGAAATTGGAAGAAATCGGCATCAACTGGATGTATGAAATTATATGCTAATCTTAGTTCATGTATGAATTATTATGATATGCGGTTCGCAACAAAGAAGTATATGATATTATATAATGGACAATTGCTATATAAAAGATAAAACGATAGCATGTTCTTCCTTTTGCCCTCCTGTGCCTTGTGGTGTTGTATTGCGGGACGCTACAAAATTAGAAGCATGGTATGGATATTTGCACATATGGGTTATATAATCTATATTATAATATATACTATGGTATGGCATGTGCCGCGGTTGGATTGCAGTATGCAGCAAAACCGCAACCATTAGACACAATTTACGAATTGATGCTCACGTCGTTTGAATAAACTCAGAACATATAATTCTACAAATATGCAATAAAAAAAGTTTACAATATAAAATGAAAAATGGAATCCTATTCTTCGGATTCCTCTGCCCCAACTACGCTCAAAAACTTTTTCATGACTGCTTCATTAACAAGACGCAGTAGTGTTTGTCTGTCTTTTGAGGCGCTGAACAATCCGAGCGGAATCTGTGCCGCTGCAGATGTTGCATGTCCGCCACCGGTTTCATCGCCAAACGCTCTTTTCATGACATCTCCAAGATTGATCCTGATATCGTGGCTTCTGCCTGATATGAATATCTTGTCTTCGGATACGCCGAACACGATTGAGGTGGAAATCCCTTCAAGGTTGAGTAAATAATCGGCAGCTTGTGGCAGTGTGTCACGGTCACGGATGGTTCCTACATTTGTGAGAAGGTAGCTTCCTACGACTTGCCTGTTCACTATTGCATCACCAAGAACTTCCAGTGTCTCAATAGACATTGATGGGCGTTCTAACTGCTCAAGGATCTCATGGTCGGACAGTGGGTATAGAAATGATGCGGCTGAAAGATCTGCAGGGTCAGTATTTCGTTTGAAATCTTGTGTGTCTGTCCTTATTCCGTACAGGAGAGCAGTTGCTAAGTTTGTAGTAATATCAATATTTAGTTCCTGAAGATATTTTGTGAGGATTGTAGCCGTTGCTCCCACATTTGGGCGCACATCGACATAATCAGCATTGATTTCCACTTCACCTAATGGGTGGTGGTCGATAACGATGCCCACATGTAAGTTTGTAGGCACCCTATTATTGGAGCCGGGCACAGCACAATCTACAAGCGCGATCTGATCGAAATTTGAAATATCATGTTCTTCCATTCGGTAAAGGTCAATTCCAAGAAGGTTTACAAAAGCCTTGTTTTCCTGATGACCTATTTCTCCGTGATATAATATGGAGGACTCAGTTCCGACACTAATTGCAATCTCTTTGAGTGCAATTGCACTTGCTATAGCATCAGGGTCAGGATTGTCATGTATTACAATAGCGAGTTTTTTGTTATTGATATCTTTTAGCCACTGCGATAATTTACTTCCGCGACGCAGTGATTCAGCACGTTCAAGTGATCTTGCAAGCGATGATGCAACAAGTTTTGAAGGCATAACTACAAGGTCGGCACCAAGTTTTTCCATCTCTTGTTTATTTATTATGTCCGGTGCTCTTGAAACAATATATACTTCAGATGAGACTGTTTTTTTGATATTTTCAAGCGCGACTTTGTTTGCTTCAATATCGGAGCTCAATATCAATATTGCAGTGAGGTTTTTGGTACTGACCTGATTCAATAGTTTAGGATCGCCGATATCGCCAACGACTGCTTCATACGCTTCTTCACGTAATGTCTCTACTTTTTGCTCGTCCTTATCTACAATAACGAGGTCTTTGTCAAGTTCCCTGAGTTCCTTTGCGACAGCAAATCCAATGCTTCCGCTTCCGAGGATCAAATAGGTAGGTTTTACTCTTGCTTTTGCAGGTGTATCAGTTTCTTTTGGAACAGTAGCCATTTAGCTGACCTCCATGTCTGCTATTAGATGTTTGTCCCGTATTAAGCATTTTTCGGTTAATACAAATTTGTGTGCAGGCTTTAATAGGTGTCCCATATAGCAAATAATATGATGTTTGACCGCAAATATCTTGGTTATATGAAAGTGGCAGTGACCAGATTGCAGGAAAAAGAAGAAAACACAGTCGAACTGTTTGAAAAATATAACATTGAGGCGATAACTGTTCCAACCATACGTTCAAGACCGCCACAGGACCCAGCTTCACTTGATTTGCTTGTACGAATGGTAAGTGAGCAGGGGATCGATCTTCTAATCTTTACAAGTTCGCTTGGTGTTTCGAAGTTCTTTGAAAAATGCGATTCTGTTTCTTCGGACACAACGATTCTCAGCGTGGGTCCAAAGACCGCCCAAAAGGTGAATGAATTTGGATACCCTTCGGAAGTGCTGGAATCATTCTCATCTGACAAGTTTGCAGAATACCTAAAAGACCGCGCACAGGGCAAGGTGATAGGGATTGCGAGAGCCAGTGTTCCAAATCCTGAACTTGTAGTGGATCTTGAATCACTGGGCGCAATGGTTGTTGAGGGTGTGTGCTATGAGCTTGAGAGTGCGCCAAATAAGCTGAAGGGAATTATTGCGGCTCATGAGGTTGATGCTATTGTTTTCACGAGCACGAAGTCTTTTTTGTCAGCCGGACTTGAAAACACGGATGTTTCCGGCGTGGTAATGGTTGCGATTGGTCCCAAGACTGCAAAAGGGATGACGGACGCGGGTGTAGACCCCGATGTTGTGGGGGGCGGGACACTTGAAACCTGCGCGGAGTTGTTGCAGGATATGGGGTCAAAATGATATTAGGTTTTGACTGAGCATTATTGTTATTTCATTATGCGGGAGTTATTGCGATTAACAATTATTGTTATTAACAATAACTATTAAATACAAAAAGGCTGCATACTTATATATGAAATTTTACGATCGTAAAGATGAGATCAAAAAACTCAAAACATTGACATCGCTTGATAAGAGTACAATGATCGTTATATACGGCAGGCGCCGTGTTGGCAAAACCAGACTTGTGCAGCACGTTCTTAAGGACAACTCATTTTATTTTTTTGTAGCGGAAAAAGAAGAACGGTTATTACTTGATGATTTCAGGATTATATTGATGGAGCAGCTTGATTATGTTCCGAATTTTACGGATCTTGATGATTTTTTCAAGTTTTTGTTTACGTTATCCGACAAAAAAACATTCATATTTGATGAATTCCAAAACTTTAAAAAGATAAACATTGGTGTTTTTTCAATTATTCAGAAATATTGGGACAAATACAAAGATGAACGTAAATGCTCTTTTTTATTTTTGGGTTCTTACATCGGTCTTATGAAACAGCTGTTTAAGGACTATAAAACACCGCTCTTTGGCCGCTCGGATGCACTGCTAAATCTAAAACCTTTGCAGTATGGTGTTTGCAAAGAAATCCTGATGGATATGGATATTAATGATTTTGTTGAAATATATTCCATCTTTGGTGGAGTTCCAAAATACTACGAATTGTTAGAGAATGTAACTGATAAAAAGTTATTGAACATTGTATCGGAACAATTTTTGGACATTGGTGCTCCTCTTCTTGATGAAAGTACAAACATATTGATAAGTGAATTCGGACCGCAGTACCGGATATATTTTTCAATACTTGAGGCAATTGCCGGTGGGGCAAGTACTTTGAATGAGATTGCAAACCGTACCGGTATTAAAAATACCAGTCTTGGACCCTACATGTCCGATCTCATCAATGAATATGAGATTCTGGTGCGCAAAATTCCAGTGGATGATAAACCATCTAAATCCAAAAAGGGCAGGTATTTTATTAAAGATAATTTTTTCAAATTCTGGTTTCGCTTCATTCATAAGAACCGTGGGTTTATTGAAAGTGGCAGACCGGAGTATGTTCTTTCAAAAATTGAATCTGAACTTGATCAGTATATTGGGCCTGTTTTTGAAAACATTTGTTCTGAGTTCCTTATCAGGTTGAACAATGAAAATAAACTTCCATTTGTGTTCCAAAATATAGGTTCATGGTGGAATCGCAAAGGTGATGAGATCGATATTGTTGCTTTAAACGATAATACTAAAGATATTCTAATTGGTGAATGTAAATGGAACAATCGTGAGATGGATGTGGATTCGCTGATCAAACTTAAAAACAAAAAGAGTTTGATCAAATGGAACCACGATACACGTATAGAGTACTATTACCTGTTTTCAAAAAGTGGTTTTTCAAAACGCCTGCATGATGTTGCAAAAGAGGAAAATATTTTGCTTTTCACGTCGGATGATATATTAGATTAATCTTGATGGCGAGACGCTTGAATCCTGTGTTCTATTATGCATGAACTGTGACTCTGTATACAGTTTCCTGATGCGCCGTTATTTTATTTTTGAATATGTTTTCGACTGTTTCCTCTACATATTTATCCGATTCGGCAGGCAAATATTCGGCACCGCAAATAGTACAAATATCGGCATCAATATTTTCAATAGCAATTAATCCCTGTTCGAATTCGGCGAGAAATTCAGTTTCTCCCTTTTCCATTTTCCCACCACAATCGGGACATTTTCTTAATCTTGGCATAGTGGTCTCCTCTTTTTAAAATCAATCCATTTATTTGGATCTGGTTCGTAAACAGTAATTATTGCTACGACTTCTTCGTCAATACCTATTACTGTATGAATTGGTCTTAAATCTGACGTTCTGCCGTAAATCAAATAAGATGGTAATGGTTTATCATCTTTATATTCTTCAATTATTGTACCATTTTCAATTATTTCAATGACATCTTTTATTTTTATATTTCTTTCTATCATTCGCTTTCTGGTATGCAATTTCACATCGTAATATCCAATTTTGATCAATTTTTGAATATGTTTTAGCATTTTCATTCCATTCCAATGTTTGTTGCTTTATGTGAAGAAATACAAAAATATAAACGCCTGCCACTCAAAAAACTGAGCGCAGGCAAAAAACAAAAACCAAAATTTTACTCTTCGACGACTGTGACTTTTGTCATAACGTCGCCCTGCCTGATCTTGTTGACGACATCCATGCCTTCTTTGACCTGACCAAAAACGGTGTGTACTCCGTCAAGATGAGGCTGTGGTGCGTGTGTGATAAAGAACTGGCTGCCGCCTGTGTTCTTTCCTGCGTGTGCCATTGAGAGTGTGCCGCTTCTGTGCTTTTTCGGGTTGATCTCACATTTGATGGTGTAGCCGGGTCCGCCTGTTCCATCGCCTTTAGGGCATCCGCATTGGACCATAAAGTTATCGATGACCCTGTGGAATGTGAGTCCGTTATAGAATCCCTGATTTATGAGTTTCACGAAATTATCTACTGTTTTGGGTGCTTCCTTTTCGAACAATTCAAGGACGATGTTACCTTTTTCTGTTTCTATGATTGCTTTTTGCATAATTGGTACCTCTGTGGTTGGAGTAATGGGGGAGGGTTAATAAAATAGTTTCTGTCGGGCGGCTGACATTGTGTTTTTTAGGAGTAAAGTCAGTCTGAGAACTCAAATAATAAAGCAAGAATTATTACTCATCTTTATGGTATAGATCTAAGAAAATTATTTTTTCTTCATTCTGTATATACGAATAAGACAATCTAAAAGGTGGGATATAAACTTCTCTGGTACCTTTTCTGCTGTATCTCATAGGTTTACCAATTTCCGGCGAGTCTATAATTTTAAGGATCTTATTCTTAACTTTTAATTTTAACACTTGATCCTTAATCTTCCGAACCTTCTTTTCAAATGAAGGATCATAAGCAATAGTTACCATTTTTCAATTTCGTTGGTGAAATCTTTGGCGTTCATTTCTTTAGAGAACCCCTTTTCATATCTTTTCAGGGCTTCTTCTGTTCTTTTGGCAAAATTAAGATCATCTTCAAAATTCTTGCCCATATCCTTTACTTTTTTCAAAATAAATTGCCCCTCGTTCTTAATTATAACAAGTTTTTCACCTTTACTGAAACCGTCTCTCATTTCAGAAGGAATCACTATTTGCCCTTTTGAACTAAGTTTTGTTACTGCGACATCAATCATGTAGATCACTACGTAAGACGGGTCTTACAAAACACATAACTCTTTCGGGGGTGAATCTTGGAACAAGTATGGAAATAAAGGAGAAGTTGGGTTTTAATAATAATTGATGGTGGATAAATGCTAATTTAAACGGATGTTGATTAGAGTCTATGTCGGAGAATAACTTGAAAATGGGACAGTGCCGATTATGTACTCCAGGTAAATCTGAGCGTCAACGAAGATTTTCCTGCTCGATTTCCTCAACGTCATACTCATCGAGTATCTCACCCACGATCTCTTCCAGGATGTCTTCGATCGTCATGATGCCGATGACCTTTTGGTTTGTATCGACCACGACTGCAATTTGCATTTTCTTTGCCTGAAGCTCCCGAAAGATCGAGGCGATCTTGCGTTTTGCTCTTACTATAAGAATAGGGCGCAGTATCTCTTCCACGGTCTTTGTGGCAAGTTCGGTGTCACTGAACCTTAGCAGGTCTTTTGCAAATATCATTCCAATGACGTTGTCCGGCTTGTTTTCCCACACAGGGAGTCTTGAATGACCCGATTCGTTGCATTTTTTAAGAGCTTCACTCAGGAGGCTCTTGTTCTCCATACATTCCAGATCGATGCGAGGGGTCATGATGCCTTCTGCGTCTTCGTCAGTGAATTCAAAGATGTTCTTGATATATTCCCTTTCATGTCGTTCAAAGACACCTTCCTCAACGCCGACCCTCATCAGAAGCTTGATCTGTTCTTCTGTGATGAACGGGTGTTTGATCTTCTCTTTGACTCCGAAAATGCGGAAAATGATTTGTGTGATCTCTGTAAATACGGCGACTACCGGATACATGATCCTGGTCAAAAGAAGCAGTAGTTTTGCTATTTTAAGCGAATAGGTGTCTGCATGTTTTGCGGCAAATGTTTTTGGTACGATCTCACCAAAAATGAGTATTACGATTGTCATGAGCCCTGTTGCAATGGCGATACCGGCATTTCCGAAATATTTCAGCACAATAGCTGTTACAAGTACGGATGCTGCGACATTTACGATATTGTTTCCCACAAGTATCGTGGTGATAAATTTTTCAGGATGCTGCAATTCCTCATGGATGATCCTGGCACTCTTGTTCCCTTTTTCAGAAAGGTGCAACATCTTTATCCGGTTCACTGATATGAATGCTGTTTCGGCAGATGAAAAAAACGCAGAAAGGCTGACAAGGATTGCAACGATAAATAATTCGATTATAGATATTTCATCAACCATTTTAGTTTAAACTCCAGATGTACTTATGTTTTGGTGGATAAAATAGTTTTTTGTGGGTTTTTGGAGACTTTTTATCATCTTCTGGATGAAGTTAATCATGGCAAAGAAAATAAACCACCGAGGACACGGAGGACACAGAGAGTCGTTGTTTTTTCTCTGTGTCCCTCCGTGTCCTCTGTGGTTTTCCGAACCATTCCAGAAGATAATAAAAAGTCTCGGTTTTTGAGGGGGTTTCAAACCCCCTACCAAGATGGCTAACGTTTTATGTCACAATTATTTCTTTTTGATTAACTATGAGCAAAATATTTTCAGATGTGCTATTGATAATCACGCCCACCTGATTGATACTTTTATTAGATATGTCAGTACAATTTGCTGTTGTAGTATTTACGTACTCTCCCAAGTCGGAGAAGTACGAATACCACAAATCATACAACAATTCAGATGTTGTATTCTTAGTGATGGTCACGTTATTAGTAAACCCGCTTGCATAATACGAACCGTCCAATTTCGTCTGGATCGTCTCAATACCATTCCCGCCTGCCTGATAATCGCCCTGCAGTACTGTAGTCTTTAAGTTAAGTATCAGGTTGTTTTTCGAATCATTGTTAACATATATCGGTCCACCATCGACCTTGAACACCGCCCCATCATTCTGATTCAGTATTATCGCACCGCTGTCATAGATGTACGACTGGTCAACAAAAAAGTTGTAGTCAGAACGAAGCGTCAGCGTCCCGCCGCCAATTGTCATCCCATTTATATCCGGCGTGGTCCCACCAATCGTGTCTGTGGTGGTGTTGTAGCGAAGGGTCATGTTGCTTTCTAATATCCTATCATAGGTAGTGTAATAGAGGTTGTAGGTACCGTCATCGGGCTGTTTCATATAGTACTGGGTTAAGTTATGAAGAGATGTTGTATTGGTTACAAAATAATCAATATTATCTATTGTAACTGGGGGCGAGTCGGCGTATTCAAGTTCCAGTGTTGTTGTGGGAGCTAACAAATTTATATTCAGATATGTATAATCGGTGTTATTAGTCAAATTGAGGCCATTGACAGATCCAGTTTCAATAGCAGATATTGCCCAAGTGGATCCCCATCTTTCGATATTACCGTAATTGTCTATGTATTCAATTCTGATTCTCAAGTGGGTTCCCTGATTCCGCCACCTTCCGCCAGACTCTGTGTCTGTGTCGCCCACCTCTTCAATAATTATTTTTATTTTGTCTGGCGTATCACTCTGCAGTTCGAAAATAAAACCATCAGAAAGGGAAAGAGATGTAACAGTCTTTTTATAAATATATGTATAAGTGGTATCCAAAGTAAAATTAATAGTAAATTGGGTTATCGGCGCATCCTGGCTGAGGTTTAAGTCCTTCACAGTTAAGAAATCCCCTTCCCCAAAACCCGGTAGTGGTCGCTTGATCTCGGTCGTCAGTGTCATCGATGCAGCGCTGCTGTTCACTTCGAGATGTCCAACGGAGTTCGTGTTGGAGATGAACGGCATATCATCCGTGCCGAGCTTGATCGTTGTAGATTTTGGATACTCGCCTGCATTTTCGATCTGTTTGCTGAGGTCTATGAATGTATCGAACAATTCGTCGCTGTGTGCGGATTCTGCATTACCTTCGTATACCGGGACCCATGAGGATGTAACGACTGACATGAATGTCACGAGCACTGCCAGTATAAGTATCGAACCAACCACTACGGATACTGCATCATCGTTTTTGATCAGGTCTTTCATTATAGCAACTCCTTTGATGGCAGGTGTACGATCATAAGATCGGAATTATTTGTATCAAGTAGCGTAATAGTTGTCCCAATCTTCCAAATCCCGGTATTGTTTATCTCGGAATCGGTTGTGTTGAAGGCTTCCACACCACTTGCCATGAATTTAAGGTCGGATACTTTGACCTGCTCGCCGCCCATGTGGGTGAGGTCTAAATTTGCTCCATTGATCTCAATGGTATAACTCACATGTGGAACATCTGCTGGCGGTTTCATGCCAAATATGGCACCGGCAATAATAGCTGCCATAATAACAGTAATTGCAACCATCAAGATGTTGCCTACAACGTCGGAAACACCGCATTCATCAAGAAAAAGTAATATTTTTTGTTTGCTTGCTGGATGTCGATTCTTTCCGTTATTGACATCTTTGCAGTATCCATTTTTGTAAGACATGAGACCAACCTGTTATAATATTATTAGAATAATTATAAAGATTAAAACTCTTATAAGCCTTTTGATGCTGGATCATTTTTTTGGTTTTGGATGGCAGATTCCAAAACTGCAACTTTTGTTTCAGTATCTTTCAGCAGGGCAATTTCTTTAAAAGCTGTCCATGCATGTATTTGCGTTCTGTAATGCGCAAATAATATAAACAAGGGTATTATAAATACAATGGGAAAAATCACCAGAAGTCTAAAGAAAATACCATAATCAGAATTGAGTAAAATTGATAGGAGTGGATCACCTTTTCCAATATCAGCTATATTTGCGATGATTGATAGAGCCACGAAATCAAAACCGAGTACGACCGCAATCTCACTTGAAAATGCTTTTGAACGTTCCAATCGATTATCGCAAATAGAAATAAATTGCTTCAATTGATCGTTTGATCCAATATTATTAACGTCATTAGAACTTATATCCCAAATATCTTCAAAGTTGTTCGTAAAACTCCATATGGTAAATTTAATGCGGTTACGTCTAATTTTTCTGTTGCAAGTTTCTGTAAGATCCTTGACGTTGAACACCATAACCACCAAAATTTAGTCTTCCGTTCTCTTGATAATGTGTTAATGAGCTTTTATTATCCTTGTACCTATGCTTTTTCTATATAAGTCCCCCCACCTAATTAAATTTTTCGAAATCACCGCCTAGTTACTAAAATAGCCGATTTGCAGGTTCTACAAGATAACAAAAAATGGGATCTCCCCAACATTGAGTGGGTGAACATTAGACGGGATGAACAGGATTTACAGGATGGGGCGAGCCACTTGTATCCTGTCAATCCTGTCCATTGATTCAAGCAATGCGATTGCATACCTGACAATATATCCTAAAATATTGATGTTACCCACACGATGTTAGAGAGAAACAAAAAAATGTCTCAAATAATATCGGTTTTCCTGCAAAAATCTAATTCATTTCGGATTTTATTCAATTACCTAACAATGGTAGGGTAGATTATTAACATACCTAATTCTATTAAGATTAGGAGTGCCTAAATATAAGTTAAATCAAAGTCCGTGCATGTAAAGATCATTAAAAAATGGCATGGATCAATATTAAAAGGTGAAACTAAATGCGTTTAAACGATACGAATCTCTTACAAATAAAACCGGATGAACCCGCCAGAATTGTAGATATTGGCGGAGGTCACGGGATCAGACAGAAACTGAACCTCAGGGGAATCTCTGAGGGCAGTATCGTGCGTGTGATATCCACCAACGGTCCGATAACCATCGAAGTCGATCGAAATGTCCTTTCGATCGGGCGTGGGATGGCACAAAAAATAAGAGTTACTAGAGTGTGATCGAATGGAAAAGAAATTATCTGAGATGGAATACGAAGAAGAAGGAACCGTAACAGACATTGAAGGAACACTACGAAAAAAGGTGGCTGGAATGGGCATCAGGGTTGGCAAAAGGCTGAAGATGATCACAAAACAGCCGGTGAAGGGTCCGGTAGTTGTGGTCGTCGATGAGGCAAGCACCTCCCTTGGACTGGATGTAGCAGAAAAGATCAGTGTGGAGATGAAATCATGAAAGTCTTGCTGATGGGACACCCGAATGTGGGCAAAAGCGTATTCTTCAACCGTTTGACAGGGGCGAATGTCACTGAGTCGAATTACCCCGGGACCACAGTTGACTTTACGAAAGGATATATGAAGGTTGGTGGTGAGGATGCTGAACTGATAGATGTACCAGGTACATTCTCTCTAGATCCGAAGGATAAAGCAGAAGAGGTTGCTGTGGCAATGCTACACGAAAACAAAGATGCGAAAATAATCTGTGTTATCGATGCATCCAAAATAGAACGCGGGGTTTATCTGGCACTGGAAATTCTTGAGGAAGGATATTCAATGGTAATCGCACTCAATATGTGGGATGCTGCAGTTGATAAAAATATCCTGATCGATATCAATAACCTGCAGCGGATACTTGGCGTTCCAGTAGTTTCGACTGTCGCAATCAGCGGCGAAGGGATCAAGGAACTCACATTAAAGCTGAAAGAGGCTAAACCCATTAAAATCGACGACATTATCAAGAACGCGGGAGGCCTGACATGAAACTGACTATTGATCAGCGCTGGGATATTATCGATAAGATCGCAAAACAAACCGTGACATTTGGAGAATACAGGCATACCTTAAAGGATGCGATCGGAGAACTTACGATCAAGCCGTTCACAGGCATACCCATTGCGATTGCGGTAATGTATGCTTTCTGGAGCATATTCGGTTCATTCGCAGGAACACTGTTCACCGATGGATTCATGGTCAAGCTGTTTGATGGATATTTTCTCCCGTGGATGCAGGATGTTTTTCCTGGTGCAGGAGGATGGTTGTATTATATCATAGTTGGTGATCCCCTGGCAAACAACTCTTTCGAGGCGTTTGGTATGCTGACATCAGGGCTCTTCGTTGCCATCGGCGTTGTCCTGCCTGCTATATTCATATTCTACCTGATGCTTGCGTTACTGGAAGATATGGGATACATGCCAAGACTCGCTGTGCTCATTGATACCGTGCTGCACAGGATCGGTCTGCACGGGTATGCGATCGTGCCAACGATCCTTTCCCTGGGATGCAATGTACCTGGCGTAACAGCAACGAGAATTCTCGAAACGAAAAAACAGCGGTTCATAATGATGACGCTGCTCGCGATCTTCATTCCATGCGGCGCCCAGATCGGAATCATGGAGGAAGTGATCCCGGATACGATGGGCTGGGTTTTGCTCTACCTGATCATAGGATACTTCATTTTTGGTTACATCCTGAATAAGATCGTTCCCGGGAAATCTCCTGAGTTTTTGATCGATGTACCGCCCTACAGAAAACCGATGCTAAGCAATCTTGTGAAAAAGGTGTGGGGTCGAATTGCAGGATTCTTTAAGGTTGCGATTCCCTTCGTGCTGCTCGGCTGCGGGATCGTGAACGTTCTATATCTTGCAGGATTTATTGATTGGGTTGGTAATGTTCTCTCACCGGTCTTTGTCGTCTGGTTCGGCGTACCAGAGGCGACTGCTGGTCCATTGATCGCAGCATTCCTGAGAAAAGACCTCGCAGTTGCACAGCTGTCCGTGATCGAGATGACACCATACCAGATGATCTCGGCAGTAGTACTTGTCTCGATATACTTCCCGTGCGTGGCAACGTTTGCAATGATGATCAAGGAAGGGGCGAAAGAGATGTTAGGAGCTATGGCTGTTCTTTTTACGGTGGTCTTCCTCTATGGTGGTTTGATACACCTGATAGGGATACTGCTGGGGGTGGCGTAAATGGCTGAAAGATCAATTGCTGCCATCTACTTTGCCATACTCGGCATCATCACCACGGCATTCGGCATTGCAGATATACTGGTCACAATGGGAGCAGGTAGTTTCGCCTTCGGGATACTTGAGATACCAGGTAACCTGTTCAGAGGTGTATGGGGCGGATTTATTGTGCTGTCTGCGGGGCTCTTCTATCTATCCGGCATCCGGAATTTTGAAAATATCCATCAGTTTTCAAAGATCGTGATGGGAAGCATACTGATCTGGATCATGGCAGGATGCGACATATTTGCGATGATCACGGAATCAATACCCGGCGGTGAGGATGGACCATGGTTCAACACACTCAATGGATTCATTGGAACGTATGCACCGCCTTATGCGCCGGCAGTGTTATTGCTGCCATTCTCACTCGTGGTGGTCTATTACATCTACAAAAGGAAATAGAAGATCTAAAGGTGATAATAGTATGGCTGCGATGAAGAAGGTACTATCAGGAGTTGTGAAAGGAGGTACTATCGACGCGCTCGCCAAAGAGATGGATATGAATATATCCACTCTCCTGGCGATGATCGATTTCCTAGCAAGTGATGGATATCTGGAAATAACAGGGTTGCAATGCTCTTGCCAGACTTCAAACCTGTGCGAAAAATGCTGCGGCCCTAAAAACGATTCACAAACAAAGATGTATGCGTTGACAATGAAGGGTGAACAGTTCCTTTCCTAAAGAACTCTGTAACTCTATCAATTTCAATGAAAACATTAAAAACCATCGGTTACTTAGGTATTAAGTATGCTAACTCGAAAAGGTGAAGACTATCTCGAAGCAATCCTCAATGTCACAGAAGACAAGGGATATGCCAGAATAAAGGACATAGCTGTTGCTCTGGACGTTAAGTCGCCAAGTGTTGTTGAAATGGTCAAGAAACTTGATAAAATGAGTTTTGTTGTGTACAGGAAATATGACGGTATAACACTGACCGAAAAAGGACGAGAGATTGCTTTAATCATAAAGGATCGGCACGATACCCTGAAGGCCTTTCTGGAGATCATAAAAGTACCTGAAAAAATTGCAGAGAAGGATGCATGCACAATGGAGCATGAACTGGATGAAACTACGACAAAACAGATTAAAAATCTGGTTAATTTTGTAAAATCCGCGCCAGAATATCCTCAGTGGCTCAAGTATTTTGAACAATTTTGCACGACAGGAAAGCATCCATGTGAGGAAAAGACTCACAGATTGAAGTAGTTCAAGTGGGTTCTTAGACCGTCGTGCTGATGGTGGCTATTATGAATCATATTTTCCAGCATGATTTCCCTAGTTCTCTGATGAGCATGCTGAGACCCGAACTGCGAAGGAAATTGCATGTTTTATTTCTCGTTTTACATGCTTTTTTGACGTATTTGCATGCATCTTGGCTGTTTATATCCACAAGATTTTCGATATCCTGTCAATCCTGTTCATCCTCTTCGACAAGAAGTTACATCATAAATTGCCTTGTGCTGTCCCTCCCTGTCTTGTCGCAAGATATATAATATATGCAAGAACGTTTGCTAACCATGACCGAGATAATCATTGATGAGTCACTGTCCTATATCGACGGCACCCAGAGAGTGCACGACGGAGAAACAACCCTTAAAAACGCCAAGAGCCAACTTAAGACAATAGGTGTCACCCGTATTGCAGACATAACCGATCTTGACAGGATCGGGATACCAGTATTTTCCACTATTCGACCAAGTGCTGCCAAAGGTGGAATTTCCATCTATTCCGGAAAAGGTGCAAACCCTGATCAGGCAAGGATCTCTGCGATGATGGAAGGTTTTGAGAGATGTCTTGCTGAAAGAGCAGGTACCAATGAGAATATCGATACCGACATTTCAGCTCCAATGATTATAAAAACACTTGAAGAAGCATTTAATGATCACAATATACTTGACCCAAAATCACTACTTTTACCGGAACCCCTCGTACCTGATAAATTAGTTGACTGGACAGGAGGATGGGACCTGCTGAAAAACGAAGAAATATTTGTCCCTTCAAATGCCGTTTATCACCCATACAACGAACCAGGGCAATGTGTGAAACTCTTCAGAAGCAACACCAATGGTCTTGCAGCAGGAAATGTAATGGAAGAGGCAATATTCCACGGATTGCTGGAAGTTATCGAGAGGGACGCTTTGAGTAGTGCCGAGTTCAACAGGGTTACGGGAAAAGAACTCATTCTTACTGAGAACGATGGAAGTAATTATGAACTTATTCAGAAGTTCAAAAAAGCAGATGTGGAAATCAAACTTTGGGTGCTCCAGCATGATACCAATGTCACAACAATCGTTGCCGTTACTGATGACATTAAATTAAAGGATGCGGCAATGCTTGTCATGGGTGCAGGTTCGCATTTAAAACCTGAAATTGCAGTCAGTCGGGCAATCACCGAAGCCGCCCAATCAAGAGTTGTGCAAATTCATGGAGCACGTGAGGACACAGACCGTGAAAAATTTGTGCGTAACATCGGATACGAACGGATGAAGCGGATGAACAAGTTCTGGTATGAGGATAAAGAGACTATATCACTTGATGAGATTAAAGATATCTCAACAGCAACACCGGCAGGAAACATTCAAATTGTACTTGATCAACTTAAAAACCTTGTTGATAATGTTGTTGTGGTTGACCTGTCAAGAGAAAATATGAACGTGCCTGTTGTGCGCGTAATCATTCCAACATTTGAACTATACACCCTTGATCGCGAACGTGTTGGTAAGCGAATGAAGTTAGTGAAAAGGCAAAAGCTGGCAAAGGAAGACAGACCGTGGAGAAGGAAAAGAGGACCACTATGAACAAAGTACTCCGCCCCATCGTATTTGCAGGCACAAGTATCAGCCACGAAGACGCAAAAGAGATACTTGATGTCAATGTTAAGTATAGCCGACCTGTTTTTAGGTGTGATATCCAAAAGGCTGTCCAAAAAGGGTACAATGTTATAGGAATTATTGACGGCATCTTTTTTGACAAGACAGCAGTTGCCCACAAGGAAATTATCAAAGCAATCAAATCTGGAGTTATCGTTGTAGGGGGTTGCAGTATGGGAGCACTCCGCGCGTCCGAACTCGATACTTATGGAATGATAGGTGTCGGTAAGATATATGAATGGTATCGCGACGGTGTGATCGAAGCCGATGACGAGGTGGCTGTGGCTACCAATCCGGACACTTTTGAGCCGGTATCAAATCCGATGGTGAACATAAGGGAAACCTTGAATGCGGCATGTGACGAGGGGATTATCGATAGCGGCACCCGTGATTCGTTGATGAGAATTGCGAAAGGGACGCATTATACTGAAAGGACTTATTTTGGAATAGTTAAACAGGGTGTCAAAGACGGGGTTCTGTCATCCGATGTTGGAGATGTGCTTGTTGGATACTGCAAAGAGCACGAAGTTGACGTTAAACGCAATGATGCGATTGCGGTTCTTGAGAAGATTAAAGAGATACTTGACTCATAAATGGCTGAAGCTATGCTATATGTATCATCCAGTCAAACCGCCCTGTAATACTTTCCATCCTCTGCTGTTATCTCTACGATCTCCTTTTTCCCAAGCAAATCATCGATGATACCCGCAAGATCTTTTGCATCAATCTCAAGTGCGGAACTAATCTGATCAACAGTGCACGGTCTTCGTAGTATCAGGTCATAGACCTCATCCCGCATATTCCCGTGTTTGATACCGGTGATTTTTCTGCGAAGCCCTTTAAAGACCAGTCTGACCTTCTCCCTGCCCAATGCATCATCGAACTTTTGTGCAATCTCGGTAAGCCTCTGCTGCGAAACTGGGATAATAAAATCCTCAGCAGGCGGTCTGCTCACAGTAAATACCTCTACCACATCGGGATTGATGAACTTTACTGCCTGTATCAATTCATCGACCGCCCGGTCATTGATATTGGTTGGATAATCCTTTTTGGAATCAACAAAAAGAACTTCGATCTCAAGTCTTGGACCCGTGCCTTTCAGTGCTTTTAATCCATGGATAATATCGTCAAGCCTGATTCCCGATACGGGGCGATTGATTGCCTTGAATGTTTTTTCATCCCCGGCTTCGAGGGTAGCGACTACCAGATCGGCTTGCGCCAGATTGTCCCTTACATCCTTCCTGCTGACAAGAGATGAATTGGTGATCACACAAATAGGAACATTGCTGATCTTCCTTACTTCACGGATCATCTCACCAAGTGCAAGGTTGAGTGTGGGTTCCCCGGTTCCTGAAAAAGTAATGTAATCAAGCTGT
The DNA here is from genome assembly GCA_030611265.1 of Methanosarcinaceae archaeon. Taxonomy (GTDB): domain Archaea; phylum Halobacteriota; class Methanosarcinia; order Methanosarcinales; family Methanosarcinaceae; genus Methanovorans. The sequence continues at coordinate 28,244 of JAUWQD010000026.1, forward strand.
TTTACTTTCTTGAGATGGTTTTTCAACCCCTCCACAACCTCTTCAGTTGAGACTCCGCAGACGTCTTCCGGGCCTGATACTTTCTTATCCGTGCATCCAAGTTGACAGTAGACACAGTCAAAATTACAGGTCTTTTCAGGACCTGTGATGTCAATCCCGAGTGAGCGTCCAAGCCGTCTTGATGGAACCGGACCGTAGATTATTCTTTGTTTCATTATAGTAGTATCCTTAACATCATGGTTTTTCTTTGTTTCGTTTTCAAATCGCACTAAGAAAATCTTCGCTAACGCTCAGATTAACTTGCACCATATATTTATAAAATATATACAACAAGAAAATGCTCACTTCGTTCGCATTAACTCGAACTATATAATTTTACGAATTACATACTTCAAGCACAGCCCTTGCAAAAGATTTTGCACTTTTGGGGTCACGCCCAGTTATAATGTTATCCGAAACAACAACATCCTTATTCACATAGACAGCCCCATGTTCCTTAAGTTCATCCACACACTCGGGATCCGGGAACACCGTGCACCTCTTTCCTTCCAAAACACCGGCTCTTGCGAGAACCACAGGAGAGATGCAGATCGCAGATACGACCCTGTTCCGGGCATTTGCATCCTTGACCATCCGTCGCAGTTCCATGTTCTCCCAGAGATAGTCCTTCGAACCTGCCCCTCCGATAATTACGATCGCCTCGTATTCGCTCATATTCACATCTGCTAACGCCATATCCGGTTTCACGGTCGCACCAAGCATCCCTTTAGCCGTGCCTGTACTCGTACTGGCGATGGTAACTATCACCCCATTATCTTCAAATATCTTCTTTGGTTCGAAAAGTTCCTCGTCCCTGAAATTCTCGGGGGCGATTACCATCAGTATCTTTTTGCTCACATCACCCGGTGTTTCTGCAGACATGGGTACGGTTGTTGGCGTGGGTGCCGATGCAGGCACATTCTCCTCTCCCACACATCCTGCCGCAGCAGCCGCTGCAACAACCAGTATCATGATCTTCTTGATCTTTTTAATTCCAAATTGCACTTTTTCCACCTCAAATCCTGCATGTTCATCTGTTCATCTTTAGTCAATAACCTGACACCTCCCTACGATCCTTGTGAGAAATGCCATAACCGTTGCAACAACTATGGTGAAGATGACAACAAACCCAGCCCTCCTTTTGCCGAATTCCCGTATCAAAACAGCAATGGTTGAAAGGCAGGGTACATAGAATGTCACGAAAACCACGAAGGTCATAATCTGGGTGTTGCTCATCACATCAAGCAAACGGGAAGTTCCCAGAGCCTATGAGTATGACCATTGCGAGTTCTTTTCCCTGGATGCCAAAGATGAGCGCTGTACCTACAAACCACAGGAAGTAAAGACGTAAGGGAATACAGGGTCTGATCAACCACTGCATCCATTTCGTAGTACTTCCTATTCCAGCGATCCGATGAATTCGTCTATTGGTACTGCAGTAAAGGTCTCTGTCCTGATACTGCCGCGAGATGCCAGTTCAACGACTGCTCTGGATATTGCAGTTTCGTTGTCCGCTTCCACGATGTTTAAGAAATCAAACTCCCCAAGGATGAAGAATTGTTCCAGCACCTTTACACCGATCTCTTCGAGTTCCTGATTTACTTCTTTTATCCTGTCCGGATTTTTCTTAAGTGTCTTTGCACCATCGTCTGTTAGACGTGAAACTATTATATATTTAGACATAACTAACCTCCCATTTTCCCGTATATATAAATGGAATCTTTTTGGATAAAAAGATTACCGTATAGGGTGTATGGAATGTATAGATGTACATGCATAGGTGTATAGTTAGAAATTATTTGCCTAACAAAAAGAGGAATAGTGCCATTATTGCCATGCCTTGAAGCATCAAATGCTCATTGCCATATTTCATTATAATGACAATAGTACAACAACAACTGCCCAATGCATCATCGAACTTTTGTGCAATCTAGGTAAGCCTCTGCTGCGAAACTGGGATAATAAAATCCTCAGCAGGCGGTCTGCTCACAGTAAATACCTCCACCATATCCGGATCAATGAACTTTAGTGCCCGCATCAATTCATCGACCGCCCGGTCACTGATATTGGTTGGATAATCCTTTTTGGAATCGACAAAAAGAACTTCGATCTCAAGTCTTGGACCCGTGTCTTTCAGTGCTTTTAATCCATGGATAATATCGTCAAGCATGATTCCCGATACGGGGCGGTTGATTGCCTTGAATGTCTTTTCATCCCCGGCTTCAAGGGTAGCGACCACCAGATCGGCTTGCGCCAGATTATCCCTGACATCCTTCCTGCTGACAAGGGAGGAATTGGTGATTACACAAACAGGAACATTGCTAATCTTCCTTATTTCACGGATCATCTCACCAAGTGCAAGGTTGAGTGTGGGTTCCCCGGTTCCTGAAAAAGTAATGTAATCAAGCTGTTTTACTTTCTTGAGATGGTTTTTCTTTGTTTCGTTTTCAAATCGCACTAAGAAGTTAAAAGTAATTCCCTATAGAATTATATAGTTCGAGTCAATCAGAGCGTAGCGAAGATTTTCTCTTGAAAACGTACTTATATTTGTTCGAGAAATTCGATTGAAATTCTTGATACATAGTTTCACAGAATGAATTGAGCATCAACTTTAAAAATTCAAAAATAAATGATGGAATAGTAGAGTGATTATATGAAAGGAAGAATGGAACATATAGATTTGAATGATACTATTGAGTACAATAGTACGATGCGGATCAAAAAAGATATTCTTGCTACTGATTGGTTCAATGTAGCCTTGATATGTCTTGAAAATGGACAGGAAATTCCACCCCACCCTGAAACATACGCCGTAATGTTCCACATAATCAAGGGAGAGGGAACTATAACCGTCGGGTCAAAAAAGTATGATGTCATGCCAGGTCATATAATATTTGTTCCAAAGGACAGTGTACGGGGGATAGCACCACGCACACGTATGAGCTTGCTCGGGATACAGCAGCCACATTAAGTAGACTAAGTATGTTTACAATGGTGGAATCAATGAATGCTATTGAAGTCAATAATCTGACGAAACAGTTCGGCAATTTTACTGCGGTAGATCATCTGGATTTCGAAGTTGAAAATGGTGAAATATTTGGCTTTTTAGGACCAAACGGTGCCGGTAAGACCACAACTGCCAGAATGCTCACAGGAATAATTAAACCGGATTCGGGTCAGGTCAGGATCAAAGGTATTGACATTCAGCAAAATCCGATCAAAGCCAAACAGATCATAGGAGTTGTTCCTGAACTTTCGAATGCATACACCGACCTTTCTGCCTGGAATAACCTGCAGTTCATGGCACAATTATATGGCATACCAAACAAACAAGCCACAAAAAGAGCGGAAGAACTCCTGATGAAGTTCGATCTCTATGAGCGGAAAGATCATAAGGTCAAGACATTCTCCAAAGGAATGAAACAAAAACTCATCATTGCCATGTCACTCATGAACGACCCGGAAATTCTTTTTCTCGATGAACCTACATCGGGTCTGGATGTCCGAAGTACACGATTGATAAAGGATATGGTGTTGGAGTTGAACAAAGAAGGGAAAACAATTTTTCTCACCACTCATGACATGGAGGAGGCAAACCAGCTGTGCAACAGAATTGCAGTCATCAATCATGGGAATATAGCAGCTATCGACGCTCCTGAGAAACTCAAAATGCGAATAGGAGGACTGGAATGGGTAGAGGTCAGTTTTAATATGCCTGTTGATTCCTCTGATCTCCATGCCATGCAAGGAATCGTGGAGGTACAAAAGAGCGGAGACAAACTGCGATTGTACACGGACGAACCGGGCAGGATGGTGTATCAGCTTGTGGACTATTCCCGATTAAATGATCTGGAGATTATGACACTGAATACGATGACGCCAACGCTTGAGGATATTTTTATCAAACTTACTGAGGAAATATAATGACAATGATAGATCAGCTAAAACGTGCCTGGGCTATTTCCAAAAAGGACATCATGATCTATTATTTAAAGGGACCGGTGATTATATTTGGTCTCCTTTTCCCTGCATTCCTTTTTTTGGCATTCATGATAGGAAGAGATCTTCCAGTTGATTTCCTAATCGCCGGACTGCTGGGCATGACGATATTCTTTACATCAACATCTGTCACTCCTGTGATCGCACCCACCGAAACACAAACAAGGAATCTGGAGCGGCTTGCAGCCTCTCCGGTATCCATTACAACGATCCTTCTTGGAGATATGTTAGCATCTGTACTGTTTGGGATCGGAATCTCTCTTGTTCCAATATTATTGGGAATTGCACTTGGTGTAGCGATCACACATCCGTTTACACTTGCAGTAGCAATTGTACTGGCTTCATTCTGTTTCTCAGCCATGGGACTGATATTCTCATCTACACCGACCAGCATGACATCCACGGTGATGATGATATCCACGATGGTAAAGTTTCCACTGGTATTCATAAGCGGCATATTTATCCCGGTGGGAGAACTGCCACAATGGGGACGAACACTTGCATCAATCTCTCCCCTAACATACATAACTGATCTTTGCAGGTATTCATTTCAGGAAACAAATTATTATTCGGTTCAAGTGAGTATTTCAGCCCTTATAATGTTCCTTATTATCTTCATGATAGCCGCGGTAAAACTACATGAGAAAAGCCTGCCAAAACGATTGTGAAGATGAATAAATAACCGGATTAACGATTGAAGTGCTGTTTCTCCACATTTAAAGGATCTTCAACTTAAGCAGAACCCCGGCTGCCAATACCTTTAACAAGTGAATAAAGCAGGTACACCACAGACATGACCAGAACGATCGTAGCCCCTGATGGCACATCAAACATATACGACAGCCATATCCCGCCGCTGCTAAAGACCGCACCAAATATGATCGACAGCAGCATCATCTTTTTGAGATTGGAAGTGAACTGTCGGCTCATTGCCGCAGGGATCGTCAGCAGGGCAATGACCAGTATCACACCCACAACCCGTATCAATACCACGACGGTAAGAGCAATAAGACACAGCAGGACAAGGTACAGCCGTTCTGCAGCAACCCCGCGTACGGTTGCAAATTCCTCGTCAAAACACAGTGCAAGAAATTCCTTGTAAAACGAATATACCACCACAAGAATGACCGCATCGAGTATCAGCATCAAAACTATGTCTGAGAATGGTACAGTCAGGATATTCCCGAAAAGATAAGTCATAAGGTCTGGAGCATAGCCAGGCGTCAGACTCACAAGGATTATGCCGATCGACATCCCCAGTGCCCACAATATTCCAATCGCAGTATCTTCCGGTAGCCTTGAGCGTTTGCTCACCCAGCCCATGCTCAGAGCCGAAGCAATGCTGAACGGCAGCACACCAAGGATAGGATTGATCCCGAGGTAGTAGCCAAGCCCGATACCGCCAAACGAAGCATGAGCGATGCCGCCGCTGATAAAGACGATCCGCTTCACAACCACATAGACCCCTATGATGCCGCAGGCAATACTGGCAAGTATTCCGGCGGCAATGGCATTTCTTACGAACTCATACTGCAAAAGTTCTAACATGTGACGTGCACCTTCAATTTATATGTAATGTAGCAATGTCCTAATGTTTCTTCAATACCCTGTGCGGAACGCCGTGAGCGATCATGTCTACAGGGCACTGGTATGCTGCTTCAAGATCTTCGGATGTCAGTTCTTTTGAGTGGTGATAGAACAGCCTGTGGTTCAAACATGCAATCTTGTCCACATAAACAGAAACTGCACTGATATCATGCGATACCATGACGATAGCCATTTTTGCTTTGAATTTATTCAGCAATTCATAGAACTCTTCCTGCATGATGGAATCTATGCTTGTTGTAGGTTCATCCAGCAAGAGCAGTTTTGGTTCACCCGCAAGTGCCCTGGCAATGAAAACTCTCTGTCTCTGTCCGCCCGATAGTTTTCCGATCTGCCGATCCTTATACTCAAGCATATCCACTTCCTCAAGAGCATCGTAAGCTGCCTTTTTATCATCTTCGCTGTATCTTTTGAGCAAGCCTGTATGACCAAGGCGACCGGTTAAAACCACTTCCCAGACGCTCATCGGAAACTCCATGTCAAAAAGGCTGTACTGGGGGAGGTACCCAATATCTCTCCTCGCGCTCTTAGGCGTATCACCAAAAACCTTGATAACTCCCCGACTGGGGTTTACCAGTCCCAATATGACCTTGAGCAAAGTACTCTTCCCACCACCGTTCGGTCCTATGATCCCCAGGAAATCATGCGGCTCTACAACAAGATCCACACCTTCAAGTATAGGCATACCGTCGTAATGTACCCAAACATCCTTAAGTTCGATAACCGCGCTGTTCATGTTTATGCCAGACCTTGAGCGAATGTATTTGAAACTATGCGCAGGTTTGTTATATAGTCTTGTGGAAGTGGGTCTACCGCCACTACACTGCCCCCTATCTCCTTTGCGATCACCTCAGCACTCTTTGTGCTAAACTGGGGCTGGACAAAGATTATCTTGATATTGTTCTCTTTGGCGGTTTCGACCAGATGCACCATATCCCCGGCACTTGGTTCCTTGCCCTCGATCTCAACTGCTATCATCGTCAGGTCATAGTCGCGTGCAAAATAGCCCCATGAGGGGTGGAAGACCATGAAGTTACGACCATCAAAGCCTGATAGCGATTCGGTTATATTAGTATCAAGGACTTCCAGATCGTTGATGTACTGTTCTTTGTTTCGATAATAGTATTCACTGTTTTCAGGATCCACCGCAACCAGACCTTTGTAGATGTTCTCTACCTGAACCATGGCGGAGCGGGGAGATAACCATATATGAGGGTCGCCCGGGATGAGATCAACACCTTCTGATGTATCAACTATCAGCATATTCGGATTCGCAGAACCGATATTGTCCAGCCATACTTCCTCAAATGGAAGCCCTGAACCAACTTTTACATACATAGCGGCACTGCTTGCCGCTTTTAACTGACTTGCAGTAGGCTCATAAGTGGCAGGGTTTGCACCGGGTGGTATCATGACAATGACCTCTACGTTGTCACCTCCGACATGCTCTACAAAATCAGCCTGCGGCAGGATACTGGCTATGATGACTATCTGTTCTTTTCCGTTAATTCCGGTTTGCGGTTCAGTTTTCTCTATACATGCATTACCAAAAAAAGCAGCAATTAGAAGTATCAAAACCGGCAGTACTTTGTTGTTCATACTGATTGGCACCCACTTTCAATAGAGTATGTATCTGTTATTGTGCCGATGGTGTAAATACTTTTCATAAAGGGCAGTCATTAGCCACTGCATATCTCAAACTCTGAGATACTTATTTTTTAAATTTGAATTTAAATTTGAATTCAAGTGCATCTTTCGGACATGCTTCAATGCAGATACCACAAGAGAAGCAATCCGGTCGTACTGTATCACTTTTTAAGATCGGTTTAATTGCCGGACATGGAGACTTTGAAATACATATTTTACAATCATTGCATTTATTCCGGTCAACTCGCATACGAAAAATGCTAACATATTCAAGTAACCATGTTAG
>JAUWQD010000013.1 GCA_030611265.1 Methanosarcinaceae archaeon
CGGTTGAAGTAAGAGTAAGAATACATTTGCAAAATATGTGTGTTGTTTGCACCTAAGTCATCTTTTAGATCGATGTTGTATTTTATTCTTTTCCCACGCAAGAATCAGATACGTCGAAGGATGCCGTATCCGTTATATCAAAATCCTACCACGAAACTACCTTGTCGTATTCAAACAAAAGTTGTACCATTCCATTATAATCTACGGTCTCAGCTTCCACATTCAGATTACGAGCCTGTACATCCGCATCAAGGACATACACTTTTGCAAAATCAGGTGAAAGGTCGCCAAGAACTGCATCATGGATGAACAACAGTCCGATCTCATTCGTATCTGCCTGTTTCTTTGCGATATCAATGGACACATGGTCGTTCATGTCCTTTATGATGTGTAATATCTTTTGCATTCTCATCACCTACCATGGAATTACAACATCGGAGTCTGCAATGAGATCTACGATCATATCATGTGAGATCGGTTCAATGTCGGATAGCAGTTCAACATTTCGAGCCTTTCCCGCATCCTCATCTGCAACAAGCCTGTGTGCGATTATCTTTAGCATCTCGATCTCTTCCGATGTATCCTTTGCCCCGACAACATCCGAATGAAGTTGTCCTGCATGCCGTACACCTTCATCTAAAAATACCACCGTGACACTATCATCGCGAAGTGTGGCCCCGATTGCCATTCGCAGACCTTCGATGTTGCGTATGTTATAGAAGGGCGTGCGCCTTATAATTACTGCAATTTTTTTTGTCATACTAATATCCTATGTTCATTCAAAACAATCAAAACGACATGAACCTGTCGGATCCATTGATGATCGTTGCGAGATCATACTGGCTTCCGTATTCGATGTTCTCAACAACTTCAACCTTTCTCTGGGCTGCATTGTGGGCACACAGGGCAACTTCAACTCCACGTTCCATCAAATCCTGGAATGGCTCAAAAACAGAGTTATATGTGCCATCTGCCATCAGGAAAATCGATACCGATATGCCCTGTTTAACGGCAGCTTTGCTAACTTTGATAACAGTATTTGTATTCTCATGTTCAGGTGACGTGGTCAGCAGTATCCCAAGTTTCATAATTACACACACGATTTGTATTTAATTAGGCTTTTTGGATGCGAACCTTCCACAGATTGTCCCCGATCTCATCGATACCAAGGATTGTGTGTCCCTCATTCGTTACACTCTTAGGAACATTTTCAATTGCAGGTGCGTGGTCGAAGATCACTGTGAGTATATCTCCGCTTTCAAGTTGTTCGAGTTGGAGTTTTGTTTTTACGAAAGTAAAAGGGCAAACATCTCCTGTCAGGTCTAATTCGATTTGCTTGGTCATATTTTCTACCTTTGCTACAATAAGTTGAATGCAATAATTCATTCGCTCAGGCATATATAACTTAAGGTCACGGCAAACGTTAGACAAATTGTACAAACACAGGACAATGCGCTTTATACATCACTATAAAACGTATTTTGTGTGCTACGCGTATTTTCGAGTTGCTTGGTGGAACCGTCCGGATATATGAACGTAAGTACATCTACCGTGGCACCGAGTTCACACGAATCATGCAGGTAGTACTCACCGCTTTGTCTTGAGATATTTTTTAACATAATTACAGCATGGTTTTGTCCGATCTCTATTGTCTCGACATCCTCAAATTTAAAAAATATCTTCTCAAATGTAGGTTCAAGATTGCGGCTGCCAAGCAAGAAAACATAGGTTTTTGCAAAAAGATCGAGGTCATAAGTGATCTCTACCATGCCATCTGTCTTTTCAAATGTCACAACCATCCGGTTGATATGGATGAATTGTTCATCCTCAGTCACTGCGGATGATGGCATAATCACTAATGCGAATGCTGCTATCAACAAGACCACAATTGCTGCAAGTGTTTTCATGTCAAGTGTATATATTTAACGTACCTGTTAATATCTCTTTTTGATGGTATATATTTTATAAATATATAGTGCGAGTCAATCTGAGCGTGAACGAAGATTTTCTCGTTGTGATCTACATGATCATGTACTCCGAGTTGATCTGGGCATTGACAAGGTTTTTCTGATGTATATAGTATTTATATATTAACAATTATATACAATAAAGTCATTATAAAAGCGTCAAGTATATATGATTAAGTTGCTTTTCTATGGCATAAAGATAACAGATTTGCAGTCCGATACAAAGACTGATCTTTTTATAATTTACCAATATATAATGTGAGTTCAACATGGAAAACGACGAAAACATTAATGAAGAAACCACGCCAGTCACACCTAATGGTTCTGATGTAGAGGTCAATGGTGGTACTACTATTGACACCACTATAGATTCAACTGCCAAAATCGAGGTTCCCGAACTTCTTATCGACCAGATCATAGGGCAGGACCATGCTGTTGAAGTTGTTAAAAAAGCAGCAAGCCAGCGACGACATGTCATGATGATCGGTACTCCCGGTACCGGAAAATCGTTGCTTGCAAAAGCGATGGCGGAACTTCTTCCAAAAGAGGAATTACAGGACATTTTAGCATATCCGAACATTGAAGACTCGAACAACCCAAAGATAAGGGAAGTGCCTGCCGGAAAGGGCAGGGAGATCGTTATGGCACACAAGATGGAAGCCAGAAAGAAAGCTCAGGCACGCAACATGTTGATGATGCTGTTCGTGTTCGGAATTGTCATGTATTCATTCTATGTGGGGCAGCTACTGTGGGGCATAATCGCAGCGATCATGATTCTGATGCTGACACGCCAATTCATGCCAAAAGAGGAGCTCATGATCCCGAAACTGATCGTTTCGAATTTCGAAAAGGAACATGCTCCGTACATCGATGCGACCGGCACACACGCAGGTGCGCTTCTTGGTGATGTAAGACATGACCCATTCCAGTCAGGCGGACTGGAAACACCTGCACACGACCGTGTGGAAGGCGGAGATATTCACAAGGCTCACAAGGGTGTACTGTTCATTGATGAAATGAATACCCTGCGAATAGAATCACAGCAGAGTATGCTTACAGCATTGCAGGAAAAAGAATTTTCGATCACAGGGCAGTCTGAACGCAGTTCAGGTGCGCTTGTAAAAACCGACCCTGTGCCATGTGATTTTATCATGGTGTCTGCAGGTAACATTGATGCAGTTGAAAATATGCATCCCGCATTAAGATCCCGTATAAAGGGATACGGATATGAGGTATACATGCAGGATACGATGGATGATACTTCCGAAAACCGTGAAAAACTTGTACGTTTCGTAGCTCAGGAAGTTGTACGGGATGGTCATATTCCACACTTTGACATGGGTGCTGTGGATGAAGTCATACGCGAAGCGAAACGTAGGGCCGGCAGAAAGGGGCACCTTACATTGAAGCTCAGGGATCTTGGGGGACTTGTCAGGGTTGCGGGTGATGTTGCACGTGCCGAAGGAGCAGAGATCACAACTGCAGAACATGTACTTACCGGAAAAAAGATGGCACGTTCCATTGAGCAGCAGCTTGCTGATCAGTATCTTGAGCAGAAAAAGGATTACCAGTTATTCGGTAAAAAAGGTTCTGCGGTCGGAAGGGTCAATGGACTTGCCGTAATGGGCGGGGATTCAGGGATTGTTCTTCCTATCGTAGCAGAAGTCACACCATCCCAGTCAAGTTCGGGAGGTCGGGTGATCGCAACCGGTATGCTCAAGGATATTGCCAAAGAGTCTGTGCAAAATGTATCGGCTGTTATCAAGAAGATCACAGGAAAGGACACCATCAATCACGATATTCACATACAGTTCATTGGGACATATGAGGGCGTGGAAGGTGACAGCGCTTCGATCTCAATAGCAACTGCTGTTATATCAGCAATCGAAAATCTCCCGATCGACCAGACTATAGCTATGACAGGTTCGTTATCAGTGAGGGGCGACGTGCTTCCAATAGGTGGGGTCACATATAAGATAGAAGCAGCGGCATTGGCAGGAATCAAGAAAGTAATCATTCCAAAGTCAAATGAATCTGACGTGTTGATCGAAGATATGTACAAGGATATGGTCGAAATAATTCCGGTATCCACCATAACTGAAGTTATCGAGCACAGTCTCATTGGCAGCGAAAGCGTCAAAAAAGGAATTGTCGATAAACTGAAAAAAATGACAAACTTAAAGATTAACCTTGATATTCCGGATGTTGTTCCGTTAGCAATCAAGAACATAAACAGCAGTGCAGGAACAAATAATGCATAATGTCGATTTTTTTGATTCAAGAATTATTGAGGGAACTGCTACCTCGATAATCCTTGACAATGGTAAGATCGAAGAGATATCTGTAAACTATTCCCGTGGTGTGGGTGTGCGTGCCCTTTGCGGAGGTTCATGGGGATTCACATCAGCCGATGGTGAGTTAGATCTTCAAAAAGCAATTAAAGCATCGTCAGAGCTCGCACAGGGGATGGATTCAAAGACCCCACAAGATAAAGTAGAGTTGTCACCGGTTTCCACACTTGTTCTAAATGACATACCGGCAATCAAGGTTGACCCAAAGAACATCCCGATCGAGGAGAAGGTTCAGCTCCTGAAGGATATTGGCGATCATGCAAAAATAGATGGGGTTAGCAGCACAACGGCTGTGTATTCTGAATCCTCAATGAAAGTACAGTACAGCAATTCGGAAGGTGTTAACTGCGAATACGAATTGATGCGAACCGGTTTTGCGATCAGTGCTGTTGCTGCCCAAAACGGGGCATACCAGGCAGGCAGGGAAAGCAGGTTCGGGGTTTGTGGATATGAACTGTTCGACAAACACGATGCTTTTGCGCTTGCAAAGTCTGCCGGAAAGACGGCTGTTGAACTTCTCGGTGCAAAACAAGCAAAAGGCGGAAACATGCCTGTGATACTTGACCCTGAACTTGCAGGTGTTTTTGCTCATGAGGCTGTGGGTCATGCATCGGAAGCGGACCTGGTACTTGAAGGCAGTTCGGTTCTTGAGAACAAGATTGGTGAGCAAATAGCATCGCCTCTTGTCAGTGTCATTGATGACCCGACACTGCACGAATACGGGTATTACCCATTTGATGCAGAGGGTGTCCAGTCTACCAAAACAACGATTATCAAGGACGGCATGATGGAATCATACTTACATTCAAGGGAGACTGCCGCGCGTCTTGGCGGAACTCCGGGACACAGCAGGGCGCAGGGAAATTCAATGCCGATCGTCAGGATGAGTAATACATATATCGATAACGGCGATTCGAAATTCGAAGAGATACTTGAGGATATCGGTGACGGCATGTACCTCATAGGTTCGCGTGGCGGACAGGTAAATACAGGTGAGGGTGTGTTCCAGTTCAATGCCGAGAAAGGATATCTTATTGAGAACGGCGAACTAACAACATTACTTCGTGACGTGTCACTTTCAGGAAATACACTTGAGATCCTTAAAGACGTCAACATGGTCGGAAACGACCTTACAATGCATTCCGGCAGGTGTGGTAAGAATGGACAACTTGCACCTGTAACTGACGGTTCACCTCATATATCGATCACAAAAGCCCTTGTCGGAGGTGCCTGAACATGTACGAAATGGCACAAAAGACACTGGCACTTGCCATGAAGAACGGTGCTGATGAGGCAGAGGTTTACTATGCGAACAGCCGCTCAACGAGTGCCAATATCCGCAAAAATATGGTTGAAGGTGCAAAAGAGCAGTTTTCGGAGGGTATCGGGATACGTGCGATTATAGATGGTGCAGTCGGCTTTGCGAGTACCAACATTCCGAATAGGTTGGAGGATGCCGTCAAGATCGCGGTCGATTCTGCACGGGTGCGGGAAAGCGACCCGGATTGGACTGGACTTCCCTCTAATGCGAAATATCCTGACGTTACAGGGACATTTGACAAAAAGATCGTTCAGATGGAACTCGATGAATGCATTGAACTTGCGTTGCAGATGATCGAAGGCGCGAGATCATCCGAAATTCTGGCAACATCAGGGAGTTTTTCACGCTCATACAGTAAACATTTGATATTAAACTCGAACGGCGTTGAGGTCGAAGAAGAAGGAACATCGACATCAGGGTTCATAGATGTCATCACAACCAAAGGCGACACCGCAACAGCGTATGATTTTGCCGTATCCAGAAATCATGATATTGATTTTAACCAGATCGGTGTAAATGCCGCTAAACTGGCACAGGGGTCACAGAATGGTATCTCTATCGAGCCACATAAGACTGATGTTATCCTGCATCCATTTGCTTTTTCAGACATTATCGAGAGTGCATTCGCACCGTCAATAGATGCGGATAATATGCAGAAGGGGCGGTCAAGTCTGATCGGACGGATTGGCGAGGAAATCGCAGCATCTGAACTTACCATTATTGATGATGGTCTGATGCCCGGTGGTATCGAGACAGGTATCTCGGATGATGAAGGTGTGCCTTCACAACAAACGTCTGTTATTGAGAATGGAGTTTTCAAGTCGTACCTGTATGATAGTTACACCGCAGGAAAGGAAGGGGTAAAGAGCACAGGTAATGCCGCAAGGCAGTCTTATGTCTCCACACCCTCCGTGGGATTGCGGAACTTTATCATCGAGTATCCGCAAAGTGATGTCATTTCTGAAACAGATAGCGGTGTGTTCGTAAACACGGTAATTGGTGCACATACCGCAAATGCAATATCAGGCGACTTTTCAGTCGAGGCACGCAATGCCTATACCATCGAGGATGGTCAGGTCGACAAGCCTATCAAATCGCTGATGATTTCGGGCAATATCTTTGAGATGCTTGCAAACATTACAGGTGCAGGAACAGATGTCAGGAAAGTTGGGGGAACTGTTACGCCATCGATCAGGGTATCTAATATGAGTGTGATCGGATAACTCCGATACATTATGCATTGAACAAATGCGGCGCACGTTTCTTTATTTCTTTAAACCTTTTTATGGCGCTGATCTGTTCTTTATAGCTTGTGTAATAACCTTCTTCGATCCTGTGTTTGCAATCATCCCATTCTTTTCTATGGTGAAAATAAAAATATTCCGAAATTTCGGGACCGTCTCCGTACAGGACTAAATAATTGTCCATCACCGATGCTCTCACTTTGAGGGACAATAATTCAAATATACGAATATCATATATTTCCGAAGCTTTTCCGAGAAGGCTTTTCAGAGTTTTGATATTCGCATCATTGTCTTTGATGCCGGTTACCACTGCTATGTCTATGTCAGATCCTTCTCGGAACTCTCCGGTTGCAAATGAACCAAAGATTATGGTGTCGTAATCTTTTAAGAAATCGAGATCACTTTTTATTTTGTCCAATTTCATCCAATAATCCCTCAATGATCTCTATGAACCAGAATTTACGTGCAAGTTCAACATCATTAAAGAATCAAGAAACTTATATATCTTTGCCAAATATTTGATAACATGGTATTAAGTGGCTCTGATATTTTTGTAATTGTTTTATTCATCATGTCAGGTTTAATTACATTTGTAGTTTTGTCGAATTTTATATATAAAAAATCATTTTATCAAATTCACGATAAACTTTTAAAGTCTAATCAAACGGATGAAAAAAGGATTCTAATCATAAAGAATCTATATGAGTATATTCAAGAATATTCAGATGAACAGATTCTAATATTCAATTTTAGATTTAATCGTTTCAAGTCGAATCATTGGTACAGTCTAATATTTATTATCATCATAATTATCTATATTTTAGCAATGATTAAATTTGAACTTTCACCTTATATTGGAGTCTCAATTATTTTTTTGATTTGTATTGGTTACCTTTTTCTAATCGTTTTTATTTGGATGAGGTTTGATAGAGCATCTATTCGAAATATAGTAAATGTGTTTCCACTTATATTTTTGAGGACTGCAGTTGTATTAGCTAGTATAGTTTTTTGTATTTTATTACTTTTAATGATATTGATTCAATTTATGGAACCAAAATCCATTACTTCATTTATTGATATGTTTACGCCTTACATAAATCATGGATTGGAATCAATTAGTAATAACCAGCTTTCTCTATCTGGTTTATTTTTCACATTTGCAATTGGTGGGACAATCATTTTTTCAGTAACAAATGAATATTTGAAGCAAAAAAGAAAAGTCAGAAAAATGCTTTTAGAAGATGCCATCAAATTTGAAATTTGGTTTGTGATCAATGAATGCAATATAGGTTTCGACTTTCATGATATAGCAAAAACAAATTCTGATAAAATTAAAGGTTATCAGCAAGCATTATCGAATCTTCGTTCTGAACTTAATTCCGATCGTTTTTATGAGCTCATACTTCCTATGAGGAGGTATAAATCATTGCGTTCGTCAATTTTTGGTATGTATTTTATGGGTATTTTGACACTAATATTAGCCCAATCGTTCATAAATTTGCTTTTTTATCTTTTTATTATATTATCGCTTTTGTTCATGGGGCTAATATATGCAAATTTCAAAGACTATAATTAGATGTGTAATGTTTAGAAATATATTGGGACTAATTTTCATTTCAACAATCAAATTTATAACAACCACAACACCTATCAACCCATGCCACAAAATATCCGATCATGGGATCTCCAAAATTCCTGAACCGTTACAATGCAGTAGAAAATAACGAACTGCCAGCCTGCTTTAAGGTTACAAAACACATTTCGGTCGAGTTCGACCAAAATGCATCTCTTGAGGAACTCTGGAATGTCCATGACATGGAGATGGAAAACTATCGGCTGGCGTTCAAGGAAGTAAACTCTGGTGTGCGTGGTCAAGAGCTTCCAGAAGCCGAATCTTCACTGCTTGACCTCAAGATCGCAATTGCAGATAGGATCCTGCAACATTGTCATTTCTGTGAGCGACGATGCGGGGCGAACCGGAAAGAAGGCGAAGTCGGGTACTGCCGACTTGGTAAAACATCCAGATACGCATCCGAATTCCTGCATATGGGGGAGGAGCCGGAACTGGTGCCGTCACATACGATATTCCTGACCGGATGCGTGTTCTCCTGCGTCTACTGCCAGAACTGGGATATTTCCACACGTCCGGAAAGCGGTGTTGTGATCGATCCGCAAAAAGTAGGGAGACTTATTGACATGCGGCGAAGTATGGGGCCACGGAATGTGAATTTTGTAACACCTACGCCGCACCCGCATACGATATTAAAAGTCATAAATGAGATTTCAGCGAACACGCCTGTGGTCTGGAACTCTAATATGTACCATTCATTGGAAATCGGCAAACTCCTTGAAGGCGTGATCGATGTGTATCTGGCAGATTTCCGGTATGGTAATGATGAATGTGCAAAGCGGTACTCGAACGCGAAAGATTACATGCGCGTGGTTGAGCGGAACTTTGAGACCGCTTACCGGCAGGCTGAGATAATCCTGCGACAACTTGTGATACCCGGGCATGTTGAATGCTGCACGCGTCCTATCGTTGAGTGGACAGCAACGCATATTCCAAAAGTTCGGTTCAACCTGATGTTCCAATATACGCCATACTACCGGGCAGCAGAGTTTCCACAGATCAATAGGTATCTCACTCTAAAAGAACGTGAGCGTGCAACCCGGATCGTACAGGATTCAGGGTTGGAAGATGTGCTTCTATGAGTAAAAAAAGTACTGACTCTCTTTCTGAGTCATTATTTATTTTTCTTCAATATCCGCACTTGCATCTCAAGTGCATTTTGATATCCCGGATCGATCTCAAGTACGCGATCAAGGCACTCAAGTACTTCATCAAATTGTTCCAGATTTTCAAGTACCCTGGCTTTCAAGAACCATATTCCACTATCAAGGGGACTCAATGAAAGTGCTTTCTCTATACATTTGATTGCTTCTGAATCCTTTTCAAGTTTCATCAAAGTGTAGCCCATGTTATACCATGCATTAATATGACTTGGGTTGATCTCCACGATCTTGTTATAGCAGTCAAAAGCATCCTCATATTTTCCGAGGGCTGATAGTGAAAATCCTTTATTGTACATGGTTTCTGTATCCGTGGGGTTGCTTTTAAGCACTTTGTCATAGAAAAAAATAGCCTCAGTATGCTTGTCAATATGTGCAAGCGCGTACGCTTTGTTATACATTGCCTGAATGTGTTTTGGATTTGTTTCAAGAACTTTGTCATAACAAAAGATAGCGTCTTCAAACATGCCGAGTTTTGAAAGAGAATTGCCTTTATTGTTCCATGCATCTATATTGTTTGGATTGTGCATGAGTTCCTTGTCATAGGAGTAAATCGCCTCTTCGTGCTTATTTAATTTTGCCCAAGCATTGCCTTTTGAGAACCACGATGACTCGACACCGTCACCTGATTCGATGTGCATTGGATCCATTTTACCTCCACAGGACATGCAGAATCTTGAATTGTTTGGGACTTGAGCTCCACAGTTTGGACATATCATAACTTTCACTTTTCCATCCTTAAGTAAATGTCACCACGAATATACATATTGCTTTTATACAATTTATGTATATATGTTTGCTAATATATGTGTTACTGGATTATTTGCGCTGTGCGGAGTAGATACTTTCGATACGTTGGAGTGTGTCTGCCTCATCCGGTGACTTGTCATCCCTCACATTTACAAGCCTGGGGAAACGAAGTGCAAAACCGGAATCATAATTCGTGCTTTTCTGGATCTCCTCGAATGCGATCTCAAACACCACTTCAGGTTTAAGTTCGATCTCCATGCCGGATTCAATGACTATCAGGTTTGAGAATGTCTCAGTAAGTTCTGCAAGTTGCTCATCATTAATGCCAGTCCCGACTTTTCCTATAGGTAAAAATCGTCCTGTATCAGGGTCATGGCATGCAAGATTGAACGAGCCCATGAAATTAGTACGCCTGCCATATCCCCATTCTGCACCAATCACAACAAGGTCAAGAGTTTCCATCAAAGGTTTTTTCTTGAGCCAGTTCTTGCCGCGTTTTCCGGGTGAATACGGAGACTGTGGGTTTTTGATCATGATACCTTCATGACCTGCCTCCAGAGCTTCGTTGTATATCCTGTTCACTTCTTCAGTATCACTTGTCAATATCTGCTCGTCTACTTTGATAGAACCTGTATTTTCAACACAGCCCAAAAGTGCGGCTCTGCGCTCGGTAAGCGGCTTATCGAGAAGATTCTCACCATTGAGGTACACCAGATCGAACAGCCGCAAAGTTAGTGGGATCTCACGTGCGGTAGTTTCCACATCATATTTCCGGCGGAAACGTTTCAATATCTCCTGGAATGCGCGTGGTCTGCCTTCTTCATCAACTGCGAATGCTTCGCCATCAAGTATCGCCGAATCAGCCTTTACGTGTTCCTTGACCGCAGAAACAATGTCCGGTAGCGAACGGGTGACGTCTTCAAGCCGTCTTGAGAATAACGTAATATTGTCGCCGTCCTTGTGTATCTGGACACGTGCGCCATCGAATTTCCACTCGATCGCGGCAGTTTCCATTTCACTTATCGCACTTTCAATGGTTGGTGTGACCTGTGCGAGCATCATTTTAATGGGGCGTTTCAACTCAATGTTCAATTTTGTAACTTCATCAGCGCCACCACGTCTTGCAGTTACTGCAACAAGTCCCATGTCATTTGTCAGCATGAACGCGCGCTCAACATCAGAAACAGGAACCTCAAATGCCTTTGAGATCGCATCTCTCACAATTCCTTCTCCAACACCTATGCGCAGGTCTTCAATTGCAAGCCTTGCAATATATCCCGCTTCTTCGGGGGAGGATGAGTCGAAAAGATACCGAAGGTTTCTTATTTTATTAGTCTGGGATCTTTTTCCTGATACTTTTGAGATCTTCTTGAATCTCTCAAACACTTCAAGTATCGTAAGTTGTGGCGTTTCTCCAATGAATGATGATAAAGTGTCATGACCCTTTGATTTAAGTGCCTTGGTTGCAGTTTGACCTATGTCACCGGTATCGCGAACAAGCGATTCGATCTCTTTGATAGATATGCCTGCCGCTTTTGAAAGTGCAGCATATAGCAGGCTCGTTCCTATTCCCAACTCTTCGGCACTCCATGCCGGAAACACCTCACCCATGATAAAATGCGTAACAACCGGAAGTTCATCACAGTTGACATCCTGCAGGAGTTGTGCAACCTGCTCTGTCATATCAAGTGATCCGGGGATGTTCTCGATCGTCCTGCACGCTTGTGCAAATTCTTTGAAACCTGTCATGTCACTCTAAAGTTAATACTATTAATTGATAAACTAACTGATAATATCTTACTCACACCATTGGACCACGCGGGTCAATTCGATCTATTATCGAGTATTTCGACGAAATCTTCTATCGATAGATCGATATTACGTCGCTTATTATTGCACTTGCGGTCTCGATAGAACCTGCGCCCCTGCCTGTAATTGTCACAGTTCCTGCAAGGTCTGTCTGCACAGATGCAACGTTCAATGTCCCACCGACTGCCAGTGGATGTCCGACCGGAACCAATCTTGGTCCGACACGGATAAGGTCTTTCTTGACCTCTCCTATCAATTTGACAACAAATCCATCATCCTGTGCCAGCATGAGGGATTCAGGGGTGATCTTTGTGATCCCTGTAACATCAACATTTTTGTAGGTGGCATCCATATCGAAGATGGAATTTGCGAGAATGACCAGTTTACATGCTGCATCGATTCCCTCAACATCATATGTAGGGTCGGTCTCAGCAATTCCGAGTTCCTGTGATTCGGCAAGCATCTGCTCATAGGATGCCTGTTCCTCCATCATACGTGTAAGTATGTAGTTGCATGTCCCGTTCAATATCCCTTCGATACTGATAATATCGTTACCTGCAAGAACATCCCTTATGAGATTGATGATCGGCATTGCGCCGCCGACTGTTGCTTCGAATTTGAAGTTAGAGCCGTTCTCTTTTGCGATCTCTGCCAGTTCCCTGTATTTTAGTGCAAGCGGTCCCTTGTTCGAGGTTACTACGTCACGACCATGTTCAAAAGCCGCGAGCATATTTGGAAGCCCGACTCCACCTGTATCGATGTCAGTGGGTGTGGTCTCGATCACAAGTTCATGGTCGATATTTGTGATAACTTCGAGTCCTGTGAGTTTTTCAGACCCTACTGTACCTTCGGTACGTTTTTTGATCAGGACTTTTGACAGGTCAACACCATTGGGATCTATGGCAGCCCCCTTTGAATCTGCGACTGCAACGACCTTGATGTCAAGACCAATGTTCTTGAGATTCTCGTCTTTTTGTAACAGCACCTCTGCGACACCCTGACCGACAGCTCCAAATCCAATAATAGATGCACGTATCGTTTTCATTCCAATCACCTTCACATCACATCAATTCAGTATCTATCGGCTCGATGACCAGAAGATCCTTTTCTTTAGCCACTGTCTTTAACAACGACATGGCATCATTCATTTCTTTTTTTCCGACAGCATCTATCTTCAGGAGTGCTGAAGAAGGTTTCTCAATACGGGGCATCGAAAGCGAAAGGTCAATGACCTCTGCAAATCCTGTACTGTCAATCTTGTCAATTGTATCCTGTATGTCAGTGTGAATGATGTGACCGATCATGATAATTGCGCCGTGTTCAAGGAATCGTTCTTCTCCTGCTCTTACGACTCCAACACCACTGTCTTCAAATCGTGAAATTATCGTATTAAGTTTTTCATGATCGATCTCAAATACAAGCTGAACCGGAATTGTGCCACGAGGGGTGCGCTTTTCATGATGATGAACTACAGATATCAGGTTACCTTTTAATTCAGATATCGGGTTAAGTGCTAAAAGTAACTGCCCCGGAATATCTTTTAATTCTATGTCCATTGAAACTCGCATATTGTATCCTCGTTTTAACTTTTTGGTGTATAATGTATTCGTCAATAATTCTTTTATTGCTACTGTTTGATGGCAGTTATATATTTTGGTAGAGGCACATTTCGAAAACAATATTGAACGAATTATATGTTCACGAGATTATAATCATCATCTCGAACAATTTTTCCAGATATTATGTCCTCTTTAATATCTGACAATTTGACAATGTTTCCGTTTTCGTATATTCCATATCCAAAATGTAAATATTGTTCACCATCACCGCCTAAGAACACCTCTTCTTGTAAATTCATCAATTCCATTGAATCATTTTTCTTATCGTACAATATCCCAACTTTCGCCAATTTTTGTTTCATCATTTTATGTGCTGTTTTTTTAAAGGAACCATCTGGATTTAGCAACCATTTTGGACTTCCAAATGCACGGCATATTTTTTTGTCAATATTGTTAATTTGTATTTCTCCACCTTTTCTAATAAGTAGGTCCTTTAAGCCATCTAGAGGTTTTATTTCACTTTTATGCAAATTTTCCGCATGTTTTATTATTAAATTGTAGTCATCATCATCGATCTTTCTAATATTAGTATTAACTTGGGTGGACCAATTTCCACTATCAATAAATTCATCTAATTCTTCCCCTTCTTTTTTACCTTTTATGAATTTAAGCTTGTGCAATAAAGGCCTGATTTCGACAGTAGAATCAGGGGGATACATTTCAATATCTTTTAAAAAAATTGCATTGCCATAATCATAAAAACCATCAACTTCAATTTCATCTATTGAACAATCGATTTCACTATATTTTACATCTGTTTTCACAAAATCAACAGTAGCATTACCAATAATTTCTCCTTTGTTATAAAACAAAACTTTGTCACCGTTGTACAAGTTGTGAATATTTTTATTTTTAATTTCATAGTATGTGCTACAAGACTTGTAACGTTCATAGAAATAATTGTACCATCCATCTCTAACAAATAGCCAACATTGGTTGCCACCATGTTTCCTTTTTGGATAATACTTTTTATGAACAGATTGCTTTTCAGATGCATTTAGATTCGATTTGCATTTACAATTCGTTCGTAAATAATTACAAGTTGGACAATATGGATTTTGTAGATTCAAATCATGACACTCCTTGTTGTAAAATGTGGTTATTTATAAATCGGGATTTGCGGTTTGTAAATTACAAATTGGTGCACAACCATATTCGTTTTCAAAATCTAATATAGTTTTGTTTTCATGTTTTTTAACATTTGAATTACCATGCTGTAATTCCATCACATGAACATTAAGCGGATAATAATCAATATAATTATATAGTCCCCAATTTTTTTTATAATAATAGTGTTCCCAAAGCCTTTTTCCAATGTTCTCTGATCTCCCAATATAAATTATATTACTTTTTTTTCGCGGATATGAAATTAAGTATTTCTTACGTCTAATACTTATGATATATATCCCTCGAATTTCAGTAAATTCATCTTGAACATTGTCCCATTTAATTGGTCCTGTATAATTTTTACAAAATGATCTCGGCATTTTACCCCCATTTGTACATATTTGTGGCTCAATTATCGACAATTCTAATAATGTTGCCCCTGCCTTGTTTGAATTTCTCTATAAGCCCTCTCTGCACAAGGTCAGAGACCATGAGACTTACCTTTGCTTCGGAATATTTCAGTTTGCTGCGAAGTTCTTTTTGTGTGATCCGACCATCGTTTGCTTTTATTATGTCCATGACTTCCAAAAGGTCGGCCGGAAGAGGGGCAGTTGTTTTTGTTTCGATGGTTTGGTTTAGTTCTTCAGGCGTGCTGGCATCGATTTTTGGCATGATTTCTTCGTTTTCTGAAGACCGTTTTTTATACGCGTAAATCGAAAAACGAATAATCACAAATAGCATGATTAGGACAATAAAATAGAACAAACTCGAATCTGTGCCTTCTTCGATCGTTTTGCTGTCCTCTTCAAAATCTTCTGTAATCTCTGACAATTCAGTTTCGTTTACAATTTCTTCATCATACGATGGAAAGAGTAATATATCCAGTACATAATCGCCATCATCTGTTATTGTTATGGATTCTTCGGCAAAACTCGTCAGTGTGTTATTTTGGTAATATTTGGCAGTGATCAGGTAACTCCCAGGTGCCAGATTAAATGAATACAATCCATACCTTGCTACAATGGATTGCGGCGGGGTGGAGTTCACTTCAATGACAGCATTTTCCATAGGTTGAAATGTGTACCACTCGTACACCGCACCGTGTATGGTTGCAGTGCCTGCTGCATGTGCTGTACTTATCAGCAATAATATGACTGCTACACAGATAAGTGCGCGAAATATATTTTTTGAACTCACAATGGTATGTTAAAGTGTTATATGCATATATCTTTTGCTCATCAATTTAAAGGGATGGTAAAGTTTTATAAAGCAAAATATGGGCAATTAATGCTTAAAATCGAATTTAAAATCCTTATATTTTGTTAGAAAGTAAAGTATGTTTATATTCAAATTTACCAATTGGGAATTGTACACATTACTAAAATGGAGGAAATGAATTATGAAATCAAAAGCAATGAAAATGCTTGCATATCTTGCTGTTGTGCTGATGTTATTCAGTGTTCTGCCGGCAGGTGCTCTTGCTGCAGAAGATGATGATGGGAGCATAACAACAAGTGTTGTGAATGTAGCAAGTGATGATGCGGACCAGAACATGACCCGCGATCAGATAAGGGTTCGAATAAACGCAACAAATGATGCGCCAAGGCTTGAAGAGAATGTGCGAAATAAAGTTATAACGGCAAGTCAGATTAAAGCCAATGCTCAGGATACTGCATCCCAGTACAGGTCTGCAAAAGAGCGAATTGTGACTGTACGAAACGACTATGCAGATGCAAAGAAGGATTTTCAGGATCTAAAGATCAAGATCAATAATAAGAAAGTAGCTGCAGATTCAGAAGAGGCATCTGAAGCGACCCGTGCTTACATGACTCGTACTATGGAATATATGATCACACACCTTGAAACTGTAAAGGAAAATGCTGAAAACACAGGTGGCGACTCTACAGATGAGGTTTCCGAAACGATTGAGGGATACATAGAACAATTGCAACAGCAACAGGCAAATGTGGAATTTGCACAGACCAGACAGGAGTTTGCAGAAGCAGCAAAGGAAGTCCGCAATATCTGGAATGATGCACAAAAAAGTGCAAAATACTTTGCAGGTCAGTCTGTCAACGAAAGACTTAACAATGTACTGGCTAAATCCGAAGGTCTTTCACTCCGCCTTGAAGGCGAGATCAACCGGTTAAAAGCTGAAGGGGAAAATACTGAAGAACTCGAAGAGATGCTTGCCGAATACAATGAATTGATCGAAGAAGCTAAGCTGAATCATGAACGTGCACGGGAAACTATCCAAACCCGCAATGGTCAAAATGATGATGCAGTGAGTGAGGCAGATCAACATATGCGCCAGGCAACCAAGAACATACAGGATGCAAATGGTGTACTAAAAGATATGTTTGATGAACTTAAATCACACAGACGCGGTTCTGCAGTGCTTGATGGCACAGGTACACTTACAGCAGAAGGTAGCGGTACGGCGGTACTTTCAGGTGACCTTACGCTTAATATCAGTGCAACCAATGCAAAACTTGTCATCAAGGATCTTGCAGGAGATGCAGTAGTTACTATTGATGGTGAGTATACAGAGGTCGATTGCGATGATGAAGATGATGGCAATCGTGCGCTAGTCTATCACAATCTGACCGGTACAGTTGAGATTACAGGATCACGCTTGACTGTTATGGTGCATGGTGATGATGTCAGCATTACGGCAGAGGGCAAGGGCAGTGTCATACTGTCGGGAATCGGCACATACAAAGTAGAAAAGGCTGGCGAATCTTCTGAGAATGTACAGTGGGCTGTTGTGACAACACCAGAAGTAGAATCTGAGGGAAATGAAGCCGAGGATAACGATTCTGGTGCCGAAGATGATTCGGGCGATGCCGATGATGAAGAGGAAGACGGTAACGAATCCGATTCAGATGACACACTGGGTGACAATGAAACTGATGAGAACGAGACCGAAGACGATGACCTGATGGGAGATGAGTAAAGTGTCCAGCATTAGAACTATTGTGATACTGTCGGTACTTTTAGCCGGACTTGTTGTATCGGGCTGCGTTAGTGACACGCCTGCCGAAACCACACAACAGGATGCACCAACGCAGCAGGTGTCTGCTGCAGACAGTGCGCTTGTCAATGAGGCGGTTGGTCTCACTGATACAGAGATCATGGATCTTGAATCCGACATGGCAGAACTCGAAGCTTTGCTCTCTGACATGGATGTGGAAGAGGACCTAACTCTTGAGGGGATTTAGGCGAATATTCGCCATTTCCCTTTTTTCCTTTTTCTTTTTTTGTTAATTGCAGGGCTTTGCCATCGGTCTTGTACATTTTGCGCACATGCACGCAAGTATTATATATCTAATCAGAGATATACGTTAAATGTAAACTTAACTTCATATTATGGGGAAAACCATGAACAATATGTTTAAAACAACAATTCTGTTAGCATCTCTTACCGGACTGTTAGTTATGGTCGGGCGTGCAGTTGGCGGTCCGAGCGGCATGATAATTGCATTTGTGTTTGCAGTTGTCATGAATTTTGGAAGCTATTGGTACAGCGACAAGATCGTTCTTAAGATGTATAAAGCAAAGGAAGTTACTGAATCCGAACAACCCAATTTGTACAGGGTTGTTTATAATCTTGCAGCGCGTGCGAATATTCCTATGCCGAAAGTCTACATAGTAGAAAATTCAATGGCAAATGCTTTTGCGACAGGTCGCGATCCTAAACATGCAGCTGTTGCTGCTACGACCGGAATTCTTGATCTTCTGACAAACGAAGAACTCGAAGGTGTGCTCGCACACGAACTTGCGCATGTCAAAAACCGCGACACTTTGATCAGTGCTGTTGCAGCGACAATTGCGGGTGTTATCACCATGGTTGCAATGATGGCACGCTGGGCTGCAATTTTCGGCGGCATCGGCGGTCGTGACAATAATGGCAGTTCAAATATTGTAGGATTTATTTTGCTTGCGGTATTGGCACCAATTGCAGCGACTATCATCCAACTTGCAATTTCAAGATCACGTGAGTTTGCAGCAGACGCCGAAGGCGCACGCATATCCCAAAAACCATGGGCTCTTGCGAACGCTCTTGGAAAACTGGAAAACGGTGCATCAAATTACCGCCCAAGAAAAGGCGATGTTGAAGCATCTCAAAATACAGCGCATATGTTCATCGTGAATCCGTTAAAAAGTGGCGTAATTGGATCACTTTTTAGAACACACCCACCAACAGAAGAAAGAATGCGCCGCCTTAATGCGATGTGAGATCGGTTTTTTAAAATTTGTGTGGGTTTTATTATCCCACATTCTCTTTTTGTATTTTCATTTTGACTGTGGATTTACTCAATTTCATGTCACGAGCAATGTTTTTGGTGCTGTCATTTTTTGTTTTTGCCCGAATTATGTATTTAACCTTCTTATCTGTTAATTTTACGACTTTATTTCGTTTACCCATGCTGAGAAGATGAGCGTATAAAGTCAAAGGTTTCAGGACTATACCACAGCCGTATTGATAGAAAAGGCTATATACTATTTGGCGGCTTGTCATATATGCAATTTAATTTAATCATAAGTCTGAGGGGATTTAATGAATAAAGTCGATATCTTACAAAGATGTCTGCACATGCTGACAGATGACAGTAATGTCATTGGCAGTGCAGTATCCAGCAAAAACGGATTAGTTATGGCAACTGATTTGCCAGAAGGAATGGACCGAAACTCTTTTTGTGCAATGGCAGGCTCACTTTTTGACGGAATACAGACCGCCGCATCTGCAATTGACAAACATGGTGTCAGGCATGCAGTAATGAACATCGGAAATGAACTTTTCATTGCCCACTTGTGCGGCAATTCCGCAATCTTGCTGGTAAATACTCAATCGGGTATTGAACTTGAGCCTTTTATGCGCGAGATAACATCTACTGCAAATACGATTGGAACTGTAGTTGGATAAACCACGATCTTTAATTGGAAAAACAAGTGGTGCTAGTTACAACTCTCTTTCCAGCACCCATTTTGACATTACAAATAACCTATCGTTAGTATGTACAATGCATTCTCAGGCAGCCTGAGTACCTGCCCAACCTTCTCATCATCAAACGCACCAACAGTGCACGTTCCAATACCAAGGGCAACTCCCTGCAAACATACATTCTGGGCAGCATGCCCGATCTCAATATTCGTATAGCGAATGCCGCGTTTTCCATATTTTGCAGTTGCGCGTGAGTAATTTGCTGCAAAAACGATATTTGCGGTACAATCTCGAACCTGCGGTTGTGAAAGTGCTGCAATAGAAAGTTCATCATTTATGTTTCCTTCAATTGTCTGTACAATTGAATGATTATCAGGCAGATACTTGTATACCCCGACATCCAGTCCATCAATTTTTCCTGCAACAAGATATACTTCAAGCGGATACAGTGCACCTGCTGACGGGGCAGTCCTGAATCCAATATTCGATGTTACGCCCTGTGCAGCCCACAGAAGCTGGGACACGTCCTTGATCGAGAGGGTCTTGTTCGAATACGAACGAATGGAACGCCTCTTTGCAAGACTTTCCTCAATAGTGAGATCTCCTGACAGTTCAGGCGCAGGGAGTTTGATCTCTTTCAATATATCACACCTCTTGTCTTGTCATACTACGATCTTTGTTTCTGTAACCGTGATGATCCCATGATCGCCAAGGACTTCCTGAATATGAGGTATAAGCGGTTCAATACGCTTAAGATAATCCACACATTCAACAACGATCGGATGTTCGGTATTGAGCTTATAAAGACGTATTCCCTTGCCTCCTCCTCCGCCAAATCCGGCTGTGGCATGGAATATGGTCGCGCCAGTAACTTCGCTGTTTTCGAACAGGTCAAGTATCTTCTTTTGGACAAGTTCTCCCTGATACATGTCGGTCTCTCGCATATACACCCTTAGCACATGTTTTTTGGCGTACTCAAAAGCGCCATCATGTTCAGTATCGGTATCATCACTCATTTTCCTAACCCCCCTTCCCTGTTATGGAACAGTAACCTAAAGATTCTCACCGGAGATGATCTCAACGTCCTGCAACGTCATGAGTTCATTCGGTACCATCTCACGAAGTTTTGGTACTAATGGCCTGATCTTATCTTCTGTATCCACTGCTTCAACGATCAGCGGCAGGTCAACCCCAAGCCGCAATATGCTTGCAGTATGTATGTTGCTGTGAACCCCATAACCTTCAATGCCGTGAATAACTGTGGCTCCTGCAACATAGGAATCTTTCAGGTATTCAAGAACGGCATGGTGCGCTGACCTGCCCTTGTATGTGTCATTTTCGCTAAGGTATATCCGAAGAAGTACGGCTTTCATGATTTCCCTCCCAAAATATAATTCGTTCTGATTTTAGATTAAGTTAACTACAATGTATCCCACAACAACTCCCATTAAACACAACAGAACATTCAATGAGATGTTCAGGATAAAATACATGTTTTCGCCTTCCTCCAGCAGTTTGAAGGTTTCATAGGCGAATGTGGAGAAGGTGGTGAACGAGCCAAGCAGCCCTGTGTTTACGAAATCAATAGTCGAGTCTGGAACTGATGAAAAGGTGAAAATGGAGAGTGTTGTGCTTCCAATTACGTTCACAATGAGCGTTCCTGTCGGGAGTTCTGCGACCCTCGCAACCATGCCTGAAACTAAATACCGCAATATCGCGCCAAAAAATCCACCCAGTCCTACAAGTATGGCAGGCATGAACGCATCCAGTCCCATTATTTTGCCACCCCCCTCTCCTTCTTTCTTGAGAGGAGTATGATAGCACCTCGTCCCAAAAGTACTGCAATGAGCGTGAAAATTACGTTTATTACGATGTTAAAAGCAGCAAGTGTTGGAGCCATCTGGTAGGATTGGACTGCGAAAGTGGAAAAGGTGGTGAACGACCCCAGAAAACCGATCCCAAGTCCCATCCGCACGCGCGGGCTGACGTATCCCAGTAATTCAGTGTCAAACATCAGCATCCCGAGCGCGAAACTTCCAAGTACGTTAACAGTAAACGTGTCAAAAGGCGTAGCAACTGCGCTCGATAATAAAAACCTTGAAATTGCCCCGAAAAAACCGCCTATTCCGATGATCAACAGGTTGCTAATATCTGTTCTCATGGGAGTCATGTTACTCTATCAGGACAACATCCACGTCCTGTCCTTCTTCATATCCTTCCACGTTCTCAGGAATTATGACAAAACCGTTGGCTTTTGCAACCGAACTCAACACACCCGACCCCGATGTCATCAGCGGATGAGCAATGTTGCCTTCAAGTATCACCCTTGCGTATGTAAGGTATCCTTCCTTTGAGTTGATCTTACCACTCATGCGCGCCCTAATTGTGGTGTCAGGTATGTCAGGTATGTTTCCCACTTTCCTGAGCGCCGGACGTGCGAACGCAAACAATCCGACAAGTCCTGCAACTGGATAACCAGGCATGCAAACAATGGGCACGTTCCTGATTATACCAAGAGCCGTGGGTTTTCCCGGACTCAATCCGATGCCGTGGACAAGTATATCTCCCAGTGAATTAACGACCGCAGGTACATGGTCACGTTCTCCAACCGATGTGCCGCCGCATAGTATTATCATGTCGGCGTCAAGGTTTGATTGGATAGCATCTTCGATAAGTTTTGGCTTATCCGGCACGATGTCACAGTATCGTGCTTTTCCGCCCCATTTTTCAACATAAAGCCCAACCATTAGACCGTTTGTTTCAAGAACTTTTCCGGGCGGCGGGATTTCTGAGATCGTGCGAGGGACAACTTCATCACCTGTCGGGATGACGGAAACTACAGGTTTCCGGTACACTTCGACTTCCGAGAGTCCAAGGGATGCTATTACTGCGACGTCACATGGGCGAAGCAAATGCCCTGCCTCTAATATGAGTTCTCCTTTTGTCATATCCTCGCCTATACACCCTACGTGTTTGTTCGGGTGTACCTGTGTGCGTATTTCCACCATGTCACCTATCGGTGTGGTATCCTCTATCATAACAACAGCATCTGCGCTGTCGGGTATGTTTGAGCCTGTATGGACACGGGCACATGTACCCTGTTCTGCGTTGTCTGATGATCCGAGCATCACCGGATTTGTCACTGATGCGCCAATGATGTCGGCTGATTGCACTGCGTAACCGTCCATTGCGGCGCGGCGGTAGTGCGGGACATCTCTTGTGGCTGTGATGGGTGATGCGAGCACTCTGTCGGGACAATCAATGAGCGGAATCGGTTCTGTCGCTAATAGTGGACTGATGGAATTTAGAAAAAGTATTCTTGCATCCTCAACTTTTGTGAGTTCCTTAATGATAGTTCCCATGTGCTCAACCTACTCAAAAATATAAAACCGTGGTCGGCTTTCATCCACCTGAAACAGGCGGGAATATCGCAATTTCATCACCCTGTGCAAGTTTGGTTGAAAAACCGTCAAGGTGGTGGATGCTGTTGCCGTTTACGAATACGTTAATATATCCTCGAAGTTCCGGTTCTTCGGTACCGTCTTCAAATATTATATCTTTCAGCGAGGGATACTGCTGTATGAGACTGTTGAGTATATCCAGTACATTGTCGCCATCAAGCATTACTTCGGATTTGCCTGCATGCTCCCGAAGATTTGCAAATAGTTTCATTTTAATGCTTACCATGAAACACTATTTTGACGCATACCTTTAATAAAGTTCTGCTATTTTCGTATATAGGATAAGTGCACTCGTTACTTATTAAGGGTGTTTCAACATATTTGTTGAAGATAATCGTATATAACTGTCTATTCTATAATGTGATGGAACATGCCATTCATGCCTAATTCTCTTATTTTGTTAGCAGTGGAGCGAAGAACACCCTCGTCGGTGTCCGAGAGCGGAACGCTTCAGCTCAGCGCGTAGCGTACTAATGAACCGATAAATAGAGTCAATTCAGACATGTCTTTTCGGACATTTACGAGGGAGTGCCCCTCCCTCGTAAGTTAATCTAATCGAAAGGTATAATAGGTACGTTAATCAAAAGTCTGCGCCGCATTTACGCTCCACTTCAAAACCACACCGTCATCCATTCTCTCGCACGACACAAACTCCAGCCCCATAATCTCATTCTCTTCAAAACCCGGACCATCAACA
Source organism: Methanosarcinaceae archaeon (assembly GCA_030611265.1). Lineage (GTDB taxonomy): Archaea > Halobacteriota > Methanosarcinia > Methanosarcinales > Methanosarcinaceae > Methanovorans. The sequence continues at coordinate 24,062 of JAUWQD010000013.1, forward strand.
AGTGTCGGCGACGAGGAACCTCCGATTATCAGATTTCCAACAAAACTGTATATCTCATCCACAAGTCCGCAAGATAGCATTCCCCAATTCAAACCTGCACCGCCTTCAATCATCAAACGATCAATACCCATCTCCTTCAATCGCACAACAAGTTCAGGCAGGTCAACCTTATTCTCACCTGCAACAACCACCACAGCCATTTCATCCAGAACCTTAACCCTCTCGCGCGGAGCCGACCGTGAAACTGCAATAACCCGTGTTCCCTCGCCTTTTTTGAAAATATCAGCATCAATTGGCGTTCTTGCCTTACTGTCAACAACCACCCTGACAGGATTTTCCTCACGTCCATCAGCCTTTCGTGCAGCCCTGCGCGATTCAGACTTAACGGTAAGACTGGGATCATCTGCAAGAACAGTACCAATTCCCACCATAACAGCATCCGAACTTGCCCTAAGTTCATCCATCCTGTCAAAATCCAAGTCTCCCGATATCCTGACCTGCTTGCGCTCCCTTGTGGAGATCTTACCGTCTGCAGACATTGCTGAATTTATGAATGTAAAAGGTCGTTCCATACTATTCACCTGTTTTACCTATTATCGTATCAATATAATGTTTCAAAAGGTTCTTTGTGTTTAAGTAAGTCATATGAAAAGCATTGAAATCCTTTTTCACAAAAACTGCAATTGCATTGTCATTCTGACCGATGACCGATGGAAAACCCCAGCTTGATCCTGCCACAACGGACTCAATAATCGGATCAGTCCGCAACTGCTCGGATGTTGTGACAATATTTGTTGTAAATGATGTCTTATAATAATCAGACCATCCAATTCCGTCAAAAACTCTCAAATATGCAACATAGTTGCCGGGATAATCTATAATGACTGCTGTTTCGAGTCCATCAAAATCCAGGTCATAGAGTTCAATACCATTCTCCTTATCCTCTCCGATGACAATATTCGATGAAACGATATCCTGACCGTTGTCCTCTACAACAATGGTAAACACAGCCATTTCACCGGCTTTTAAATTTTGAATGTCAAGCCGCTTTATCACAGGTTTCCAATACGGAGTGTAATTAATAACCAGACTGTATGCTCCCGATGACGAATCAGTTGATACAGTATTTATACCATTTTTCAAATATCCAATCTCAATTGCCGTTGTCTCGTCGAGAATTCCGTTACAACTGGTTGTGTTGCCATTGATGGTCACAACGGGATTTGAAACCAGGCTGGAAGTGTTGTAACTGGTAAACACTAATGTCTGGTTGATCGGAGGCAGGTTTCCCTCGATCGAAAAAGAAAAATTTGAATCGGTTTCAGGGAAATGCGTCCATGTATAACTAGAATAGGGATATGCCAGATACAATATCGGCACCATTGCAAAAATCACAACAAGTGCCGCCGTCACAACTAACCAAATACGCAACCTCTCAGCCGCCTTTATCAACCGATTTCAATTATCAAACTTTTAATAGTCAACGAGTGCCTTCAACAGATCGCGGTCCCGAAGGATTCCAATCAATTTCTGGTTTGCATTCACAACCGGCATCTGGTCGATCTTACTGCGCTTCATCTTGCGTGCACAGTCACTGACTCCTGAAATTGATGCAGCGGTGATCATATCTTTTACCATTATATCCTTTGCAAGAACATTTGGAACTTTGATCCTTGAAACACTGTAGTAAATACTCATCGTATCTCTCATGGATTCCCATGTCCATGCATCATCATCCGAACCCGCGGACATATCAGACATCTCCACCGTATCCTCAATGACACTTGCACTTATGATATCACGGTCTGATATAATTCCCACAAGTTCTATATCAGAATCCAAAACCGGAGAAGCCTTGACATGTGCAAGTTCCATAGCCCTTGCCACAACAGGAAGTGGTGTTTCATCCCACACAGGTACAACACCATTGTTCAGGAACTGACCGATTGGCTCTACAATATTCAGGTCAGCCATTGACCCTATTACATCCGCGATCGTCACAAGCCCCACAAGTTTATCATCCTCTACCACAGGCAACCTTCGTATCCTGTTCTCAAGGAATAACCTTGCAGCATCAATAATGTTCGCATCTGGTGCAATTGTTGCAGGATCCCGTGCCATAAGCAATGCAAGTTGTTCCTCTTCAGGTTTTCGGAGTAAATTTGTACGGGTTATGAGTCCAACAACCTTGTTGTCCTTTAATACAGGAACTCCCGAAATGCGTTTATTTTTTAATATCTTAAGAACTTCATCTCTTGAACCTGGAAGGGTTGCGCATGCGACATCCCTGACCATGATCTCTTCAATGATTGTGTTTTTCGGCATGTTTTTTTAACCTCGTAAATTCAAAATCATTCTTCTTTTGGGTTTCCACGTACCACCAGTACAGGTACCTTGGAATTGCGTGTGACCTTCTCTGCAACACTGCCAAGCAAGAACCGATCCAGTCCACCCTTACCAAGCGTTCCCAACACGATAACATCAATCTCATTGTTCTGTGCAAACTCAATAATCTCATGACTTGGATGACCTTCAAGCAATGACCCCTCGATATCAATGCCTGATGCTTTTGCATCATCCACTATCTGTTGAATTGCCTCAGTACCCTCCTTTTGCAGGAGTTCATACATCATTTCCCATCCTGCATCCATTGGAACAGAAGCGAACGCTGCGGTATCAACCACATACGCAACATTGACTTTCGCACCGCTCAATCTTGCAAGTTCAATACCATATGTAACTGCTTTTTTGTTTGGTTCTGAACCATCGGTTGCAATCAAAATTTTCTTGTATAATTCACTGCCCATATCTCCATCTCCATCAACCTTATTTAAATTTAAGTTTAAATTTAAACTTGAAATTTAGATTTGAAACTTATGCATGTATCACAGATAAAATGTCATCTGGTCTTGCCCGCCGCACAATCCCACTTAACGGGTTCTGAATATTTGAAAGATTATTTGAATTTCCATTGAGTATCATTAGATGTGCCTTATTCCCCTTTTCAATTGAACCAAAACCATCAAGTCCCAATATTTGACCCCCATTAAGCGTACACATCATAAATACCTGTCTGTCGTCAAGCCCAAATACCTTTGATAATACTTCCATTTCGGTGAACATATTGACAGAATTAAGCATAACATTGTCGGTCCCAACTCCAACTTTGATCCCTGCCTCAAGCATATCACATATCGGTGCCATTCCGACCCCTGTCGTAAAATTCGAGCGCGGGCAGATGACCACAGGCACACCGGCATCAGCAGTATTTGAAATATCGCTCTTGTTGGCATTTGTCATGTGGATCAACATATCCGGTTCCAGTGACAGTGCTTCTTCAATGTCTGTTCTATCTTTTTCCCCGGCATGGATAGCGAACAAACGTTTCTGCTCTCTTGCACATTCAACCATCATACGAACCATTCCAGAGTCTATGTCATTGACCCCGCTAATACCAAGACCATTCGCATTTCGCAGTACCCTGTCAACTTCGCCAAGTACATCTTCAGTCGATGCGTCAGGCTTGTCAGGTCTGCCAAATATCAATGATTCGATTTCAAGGTCGCCAAGTGCTTCTTTCAATGCCAGCACACCGAGCACACCACCTTCCCTGAAATCCGCAAACGCGCACGTACCGGTTGTGATCATATCCAAGATAGTAGCCCTCATGCTTTCCACAAGTGCGTGATAGGACGTACTACGCAATATTCGGTGCTTAAGTCCATCCGGCGGACGGACAAGTGAATCAAGGTCACGTATTAGTCTGGGTCCATCACATTTTCCAAGTGACGGGTCTTTACACACAGAATCCCCTATATGTGTGTGAGAATTTATAAAACACGGTGCGATAATGGTTCCCGTTTTTGACGATTCTTCACCGATCTCTGTAATTATTCCGTCCCTTACACAGATATAACCATCAACAGGCTCGAATTCTGTGCCAATAATAATTGTTCCGGATATTATTTGTTCACAGGGTGATGACATCACAAAATAATTGTCATAATAGTTGATATAGATACTGATTATGAGCAGATGGAATTTTAGTATAGATGGGGTTTTGCGCAGTGTGATGCGACATATTTATATCCAAACCCCATTATATAAGTGTCCAGCGTGTTGTAAGGTCCTTGCACGAGACGTGGCACGAGCCTTTCTGTGATTGTATAGACAACCTCAACACGGTACATTTGATAATGCGATAAAGCCTGTCACGAGGGAAACTGGTGTGGACAGCGGTGATTACCAATAGGATGATACATCGGAGTTAGTGCGTCAGGTTACAGCATTATCACTATAACTATAATTGCCATATAGCCATAATTTTGAACCTATCAAGAACTACAACAGTGGATACCGTATTCCATTTACGTTATTGATTTATACAACCTGCATCGATTTACAGATATGACTATAGAAGATGCCGTGAAAGAATCAAAGGACGGGGTCATCATAGACTTTGAAGTTAACCCCGGCTCAAGATCATTGTGCATCCCGAGTGGCTTTAACGATTGGAGAAAACGCATTGAAGTGAAACTTACCCAAAATGCACAGAAAGGAAAAGCGAATGAACAATTGATCGATAACCTTTCAGACCTGTTTGGGATCAGCAATTCTAATATCGATATAACAAGTGGTGCTAAAAGCGGTAAAAAATCAGTGATTGTTAGAGGCATTGATTACAATGATGTGATATCGATACTCCGATCAAAGTTGAACGATTGATTTTTAAAAAAGCAGAAATGGGGAAATTACTCTGGTCGATATTTCACAATACCGCAAACATCTTGAACTGTTCGAAGCGATAATCGACGAAATTATCGAACGATCTCAAACCGGTGCGACCATAATTGTAGAAGGCAAACGGGACGTCATTGCACTTAAAAAACTCGGGATAACGGGGCATATCGAAACTTCCACCCATCAACCGCTACTTGTTTTTGCAGAAAATCTGGCAAAAGATGCAACGCAAATAATCATACTTACTGATTGGGACCGCAGGGGAGACATTCTGGCAGACAAGATCACAACATACCTGCAAAATATTGGAATAACGCCAGACCTTGACATACGCAGGCGTATCAGTTCACTTGTTAAAAGAGAGATAAAGGACGTTGAAAGTCTCTATACGTATGTGGTTAAACTGAAAAAGATCACTGGACAGGAATGATATAAACTGGACAGTCCAGACTAATGATATTCTATTAGTTCTCATTCGTGATGATTGAACATCAACACATCATTGATACGTTCTGACTACAAGTCATGCCGTATCAGAGATCCGTGCTTTCTCTAAATTATCAAATGTTCGATCAAAATCTGGATACAGTTCAGAGTTATCCATTAACTCGCCATATGCATCATGTCTTGGACTGACGATCATGATATGTGCAGGCGGATGAATTTTCTTCAACCTGCTTATTGCCGCACCGGCGTGATTTTCCAGTTCAACCAATGCTGCCGATTTGCAAGTATCCCTGAGTGCAACACCCATAACACTGGTCAGAAGATGGTCGGCATAATTCGGTTCTATTCGTTTTGGCTGACATGAAAAACGCATGCGTCCATACTGTTCTAAATCGTGTAAAGCGATTTTAACCTTATCCGCGTCGTCTGCCCGGACTACTGCAAATGATTTCATTTTTTCCTCCACCACCGATAATTGATGGCCCCCTATATATACACTATAAAGTAATACTTCACACTATATGAATCTTTTTGCTCGGTTTTAGCAACTTAGTGATTCTTCCCATACAATGACAAACTATTTCCCAAGTTCCTTCGAACGATTTGATGAAGCGATTACAGCATTCATAAATGCTGCACGGATGCCGTGTTCCTCAAGTTCGTGAATACCACGTATAGTTGTACCTGCCGGAGATGTCACCATATCCTTAAGTTCTCCTGGATGCGTATTTGTCTCAAGTACCATCTTAGCAGCACCAAGTACTGTTTGTGCAGCAAGTGTCAGTGCACTGTGGCGATCAAGCCCTTCATAGACTGCACCATCCGCCATTGCCTCGATAACCGGAAAAATGAACGCAGGTCCACTGCCGGAAAGTCCGGTAACAGCATCCATAAGGTGTTCAGAAACAACAATCGCACTCCCAACCGCCTTGAATATCGCAAGTGCGGATTCGGCATCATCGATAGAAGCGCTCGCACCCGTGCTTATTGCAGATGCAGCCTCTGCCACTGTTGCAGCAATGTTTGGCATGACCCTGATGACCCGGGTGCCAGGATTTAACCCAACCTCAATATCTGCAAGTGGCACACCGGCAGCGATTGATATCACCAGTTTATCTGCTGTGACGGATTTTTTAATACCTGAAAGTATTGTTGCCAATATCTGAGGTTTTACAGCCAGGATCAGTATGTCAGAATTTGAAACCGTGACATTATTGTCAATGGACACGTTGATACCAAGTTCATCACGCAATCTCTCAAGTCCAGCCTTGTAGACATCGCTTGCATAGATGTTGCTGCTGTTCACAGCCTTTGTATTGATAACACCGCGAATCAGTGCCTCGCCCATCTTTCCGGCACCGATAAAACCGATCCTTTTGTTTGTCAGAGTCATGATCATACCTTGTTCAACATATTAATAAAATCTAACGATTGTTTAAGAGTTCGAGCGCACCACATTCACGCAATTGCTCATCAGAAGGACGACCGCCCGTATCCCAGCCCCTGCGTTCATAGTAAATGTCAAGCATACGCTCAAAAAATTCCCGATCCATGTGTTCGCCTGCATGAGGCCCTGTTTTTATCGGATCATTGAATGTTCTCTCAGGTGGGTGATCATCCGCTCGTGTAACGCCCATGCGCATGTTAATTGCACGCGTCAGGTTATACAATGATCTTGACTTCTCAAGCAAGTCATCAAGCGTAACCTTGACACCCGTCGCTGCAGCATAGAAATCCGCATACGTATTCTCATCAAAACCAAGTTCGATCCATGGCAATCGGCATACACCAAGCATATCGAACAAAGGCCTGACAGTCTGGTGATAAATGACAAGGTCGATCTTCTCTTCCAATGTCCAATCCGCACCCACTTCCAGTTCCTTTGCGATCGTCCATGCACGGGCATGGTGTGCTCCGATATCACTTGTTGCGTATGCAAGAGCCATTGTAACTCCAACCCGTCCGTCATATGCGGACTGGTCCATTCCCTTTACATGAGAAATAATAGGTTCCAATTGCGGGAACTTCTCGATCACACCATACGGACCCTCCGCAAGTACATCGCCAATCCCGTCCCTGTTCGCGATCTTTTCCAGCATTAACATTATAGAAGAATCATCACCCCAGCTAAGCGCAATTCCGTCCACATCCTCAAGACTTAGCAATCCTCGCTCATACCCTTCAATAATCGTAGCGACCATGCTGCCTGATGTGATCGTATCGATCCCAAGTTCATCACAAAGGTAGTTCCCGCGCAAAACCGCAGAAAAATCATTTATACCGACATTTGAACCAAGCATTGCCGCACTTTCGTATTCCGGCCCTTCCGTAACGGTTCCGGCATACTTTCCGCTTTTGACAAGACATATATTACCGCAAGCCATCGGACAGGAATAACATGCACTGTCCCCGATCTTATGCCGCGTAGTCATAACTTCACCGTTAATCTTGTCGGCATCCTCAAAATGAGCATCGCTAAAGTTGTGGGTAGGGATGATACCCAATGTGTTGGCATAATCGATCACAGACATCAGCCCCTCTTCCTGCCAGAATTTCATCATCGGATGTTCGTGAAGTGACTTGTATGCCTTGTCACTGAGCTCGACAAGTTTATCCATATCATACACAGGAAGGTCTTTCGTACCCCTGACTGCAATGGCTTTTACGTTCTTTGAACCAAAAATGGCACCCATACCTGTTCTTCCGGCATTTCGACTCCACTCGGAATTCACACATGCGAACTTGACAAGATTCTCTCCTGCAACCCCGATCGTTGCGACCTTGACCGCTTCATCCCGCAAGTCTTCCTTGAGTTCGCGTTCGGTTTCGGTGCTTTTCATGCCTTTGTACTTTGAAGCGTCCCGAATTTCGATTGTGTCATCGTCTATCCAGATATACGAGAACTCTTTCGCACGCCCGTGTATTACCAGCGCATCGTATCCGGCCTGCCGGATCTCAACACCGAACATGCCGCCCATATTACTGTCTGCATATATGCCTGTCAAAGGCGATATTGATACAAATGATGTCTTGCCTGAAGAAGGCAAATAAAGCCCGCTCAAAACACCGGGGGCAATAACTATAATATTTTCAGGATCAAGAGGCTTCACACCCTCTTTGAGATTGTCCATAACGATCTTTGCACCAAATCCTCTGCCTCCAATGTATTTGAGTGCAAAATCCTCATCGTATTCTTCCACATAGGAGTTGCCTGCCGTAAGGTCGATATGCAGGATATTTCCAAGATATCCGCCTTTTATCCTTGCACCGCCCTCTGTGCCTTCACTGCTCAGCAGCATCACCTTCTTTCTGCTCCGCCTTCGTTTTGTCTTTGCGTAGTCCACCAGTCTCAATCTGGGCATACGACAGTTTCTTTTTCACACCATGCTCGAAGTATTCCATCTCATTAAGGTGTGCATATTTCAGCGTGTCGATCAGGCGGTTCGCCTGTCCGAGCGTATGTTCTGGCACATATATTATAGCATTCTTTGGACATGCCTTTACACACTGCGGGTCGCCGCCACACAGTTCGCATTTGATAGGCTCGTCCATGTCAGCATGTACATAGATCGCACCAAAAGGACAGGAGACAACACATGCATGGCAGCCCATACATTCATTATTGTTAATTTTCACAATTCCATTTTCGATATATATGGCATCCGTCGGGCAGCTATCCATACACTTTGGGTCCTTACACTGCTTACACACTATCGGCATTTTGATAACGGGCTGCGGGTACAGCGAAAGTACCCTTATGCGTGCTTTTTTAGGATTGTTCACTTTATTGTTGTGGATCGCACACACGATCTCGCATGTACGACATCCGGAACAACGTTCAGGCACCACGGTCAATGCCAGCGTTTGGGAAATGGATAATTGTCCCCGGTCTCTTTCCTGATCCATAATTATCGCTTCTGTTAATTATAATTTTAATTGTGATTTATAAAACAGTTCACTTTCGTTTAATCTTCACAATATCCCCAAGAGTTGTACCTTTGTTCAAACTTCCGCCGGCCCAGTCAGATTCTCCGGTACGTTCCGTAAGTTTGACATCAAGTGTGCGTTCAAGTTTTTTGATAATTGAATCTTCCGGTGTAATGTCACCGCGCTCGATCTTCTTGAGAAGGGGTGCTTTTTCCTTGAGTTTTTCAGCCAGTTGCTCTTGTGTCCAGCCATGATCTCGGCGTGCATTCCTGATAATGGTTTCGTAACCATCAACAAGTTCGTCACTCATGGTCTCAAATGTTCTTCTTGTGGGACGTCTTGTAGGCATACTGCGTGCAACAGGCGCTACCTTTTTTGATACCGGTGCACGTTTGTTAGCGACAGTACCATGTTGTGAGCATTTCCCGCACACATCCAGTTCACCACCATCAATAGTAACTTTGAAAGATTCACCGTGTATCTCTGAACCGCATATTTCACATTCCATATCGCATCAACTCTTAATGTTCATTGCAAGTAAATCCACCCTTGATGTCGTATTTACTTGGAGACTTTGGACTTTTTTAAAGGAGTCCGACTAAGTCAGACTGACATCTGTTTATATAGAAATCACGTCGAAAGGGCTATATACCGTTTGTGCTTAAATAACATTCGGAGCTTCCATGAGTGAAACTACATATCGTAAAGAAAAGAGTAACAGCTACGACATGACCAACGTGGGTACAGATTATGACCATGTTGGAGTTGACAGTGACGAAGAATTCTCTAAATATATGCTGGATCGCATGAAACAGCTGGAAGCACGAAACAATTTCTTAAGAGAGCAATGTGACCAGATCAAATCAGAAAAACGTTTTGTTGAGAATCAGAAACTCAAGTACGAGCGCGAGATCCGCAAGATGCAGTCTGAGATCGAGCGACTGAAAACGGCACCCCTCATCATAGGTACAATTCTTGATGTGGTCGATAATGACAAGGTGTTGATAAGAAGCACCACAGGTCCACAGTTCATGGTCAATGTGTCCCAGTACATCGAGGATAATGCGCTTGTAGTCGGTGCAAAGGTGGCATTGAACCAGCACACATTGGCTATCGTGGATATAATTCCGCCTACTGATGAACCGATGGTGGGTGCGATGGAGATCGTGGAGTCACCGGAGATGGATTATGGCCAGATCGGCGGACTTGATGAACAGATTCAGGAACTTGTGGAATCTGTTGAACTGCCCCTTATAAAACCAGAGACCTTTGAACGCATAGGCATTACACCGCCAAAAGGAGTACTTCTGCATGGTCCACCTGGCACAGGAAAAACACTGCTTGCGCAGGCTGTTGCCAACAGGACGGATGCAACTTTTATCAGGGTAGTAGGTTCGGAACTTGTCCAGAAATACATCGGTGACGGTGCAAAACTCGTGCGCGATATTTTTGAGATGGCAAGGAAAAAGGCTCCAAGTATAATATTCATTGATGAACTGGACGCGATTGCAACCATACGATTGAACGACACAAGCGGAGCAGACCGTGAAGTACAACGTACCCTCATGCAACTATTATCCGAGATGGACGGTTTCGACAGTCGTGGCGATGTACGGATCATTGCAGCAACAAACCGACCTGATGCTCTTGACCCTGCAATACTGCGCCCGGGCAGGTTTGATCGTGTTGTAAAAGTCCCGATGCCGGATATTGAAGCAAGAGAACATATAATCAAGATACATGTAGAAAAAATGGCACTCTCGGATGACATTGATTATGGCAAATTGGCAAAACTCACTGAAGGTTCAAGCGGTGCAGACCTAAAAGCCATTGCAACAGAAGCAGGTATGCTTGCTGTACGTGCCGACAAGGAATCAGTGGATATGTATGATTTTCTTGATGCGATTGAAAAAGTATCAAAATCCGTGCAACCATCAACAGGAACACAACCTGAAGCTATGTTTGTGTGATCCTGTGCAGAGTTAAGGTGAAGCAATGAAACTAACTGCCAAGGATACAGCAGATAAGCAGGATAATAGTTTGTTTTACTTTCATAACTTTTCCTTTACGACGCTCTTAATCCCTTTTCTTCACGTATTTACAAAGCAAGAATAATGTGAGCACTGTAAGATAGATGCACCAAATCCAGGGGTTTTTTCTGTATTTTTTTGTGCAGTATCCGGCACATATGCCACAGTTGTTGCTGGTGCAGATGCGAGTTCTTCATCAAGGATAATCACCGATATTGTAAATCTGTTATCTTTTAATTCCGTGAACGCTATTCTATCCCCCTTTGGTGACCACTGGGGTGCCATACCATCCCCAATTTTAACCTGCCCGGTTCCGTCACTGTTCATGACCCACATCCCATATTCTCCGGTAGTCCCGGAATTGAATACAATTTTTGTTCCGTTAGGAGACCATTCAGGAAAGTGCTGCCAGATGAAATATCCAGAGGTATTTGTAAGGGGTATTCTGTTGGTGCCATCGGCACTCATGGTCCAGATGTTTGAAGTGAAATTTTTGGCCTCTTCTTTTACATAGACTATTTTTGTGCCATCCGGCGACCACTCAATATCATATAGAAGACCATCTTCAAGCTGAGTTTTATCAGAACCGTCTTTATTCATAATCCAGATTCCACCATTGCCGGATGTGTTTGAGAGAAAGGCGATCTTTTCCCCTTTAGGCTGGTATTTTGGTCTTAGATTCTGTTTTCCGTTGTCTGTAAGTTTTATGTTATTGGTACCGTCACTGTCTATTATCCAGATGTCAGAATCCTTACAAACGTTCGAGATGTTGAACATTGGTTCTTCTCTACCATCTATCTCCACGGTTTCCCAAACATTCCTGTTTTCAGAGGATGCCGACACATAAACAATTTGTGTGCCATCAGGATTCCATGAAGCATCCCATCCTCTCAAGCCTAAATAATTCTCAAGATATGCACCCTCTGTTAACTGTTTCTTATTTGAACCGTCCGCATTCATAACCCATAATTCGCAACTTCCGGTGGAATCTGAGGTATATAGCAGTTTAGTGCCGTCTGGAGACCATGGATCGAATGTATATAGGTCTGCTGAACCAAAAGATGTCAGTTGTACTTCGTTGTTTCCACCACTATCCATCACCCAGACTTCTGTACTTAATGGGTTGTATTTGCCTGCGGATACAAATGAAATTCGTTCTCCATCCGGCGACCAATATGGATAAGAACTTGATTTGAATTCATAAGCTAATATTATTGAAGCAATGAAACTAACCGCAAGGATACAGCAGATAAGCAGGATAATAGTTTGTTTTACTTTCATGTTAAACTCCCTTTCAGTCTTATTATTAGTTTCAAATAGAACAAGAACATGAATCTTCTTCTATAGTAGGTGATTATGTTTTAACAATCGTAAAATACTTTCTTTGAAGACATAGCCATATATTTTCAAACAGAAAAGAAATCAATGCATAAAAATATCTGATAGTAGCGTTTTTAGATGAAGTTTTTGGTTTAACCTGATTCCTCATCCTGTATGATGACTCAATCGCAAATCTTCTCCTATATGTAACCTTCCTTGGAGACGGCCTTGGGACAAAATCACTCAATCTGCAATCCCATAATTTCGCAGTCTTCTTCAGTAAGCTTAACCACACGAACATAATACTCTGCATAAAACCGGTCTAAGAAATCTGTAATTTGCTTCTTATCCTTATTTTGAATAATGAATGCCCCACGTATGAGCTTACGATATGGAATATCGTCCAGAATACCACGTTTACGATAGACGTATTTCAAGTTAACTATTTTTAGAATACGTAACTAATAATGTTAGTGTGAACTCCAGATTCCACATAAAACCAGAGATAAGAATACTTGGAATAGATGATTCTGCACTTATCAGCGACAGTATTACGATAGTCGGCGCTGTCTTTCGCGGGGGAGAGTGGCTTGACGGCGTGCTTCGATCCGAGATCACGCGCGATGGAATGGATGGGACGGATGTGATCATTGAAATGGTTACCTCAACCAAACACTACAACCAGATCCGTGTCATCATGCTCAATGGGGTGACGTATGGAGGTTTTAACCCGATCGACATTGTGCGCATCTATGAGGAAACCGGATTGCCTGTGATCGTCATCATGCGTGCATGTCCTGACTTTGAAAAGATCGAGGCTGCACTTGAAAATCTCACACAAGCAAAGGAGAGATTTGAGATAATTCGGCGCGCCGGAAATATCTCGCGAGTTGTCACAAAGGATGCCTCAAACCCGATATACATGCAGTGCGCCGGAATTGACAGGGATGGTGCGCGCAGGATCGTGCAATTGTCATCCACCCGGAGTAATGTTCCAGAACCCATACGGGTTGCGCATTTGATCGCGACAGGAGTTGTTTGTGGGGAGTCGCGGGGGAAGGCTTAGTTTGTGTGTTGATGGTTCAGAAGTATTGTATTATGTATGGATAGTTTTGATGCCGATTCAAACCGCCGCAGGCGGTGCATCCCGCCATCACCAATAAATTGCATGCTCGTGCATGACAGGCAACTCCACAACTAAACCGCTTAAAAGCATTATTTATGATTTTCTCGCTGATAGTGGAAATGCGCCGCCTACGGCGGTTGTTGCACTCGTTTTAGTTTTAACTAGAGCAGTTACATTTGCCAAACTAATACCCAATCATTTGCATTTCTCAACCAATTCCAACCCCTCAAGCATCAACTCTTCAGCACTTGCTTTTGTTTTTGATTCGGCAAATATCCTGACGATCGGCTCAGTGCCGGATGGGCGGATGAGTACCCAGCCGTCGTCGTACCATATCTTGACCCCGTCTGTTGTGTCAACTTTTTCGGTACCCTCTAAAACGGTTGCAGTTACACGTTCCATGGTATCCTTGAGATCCTCACAAACCGTCTTTGTCTTGGAATTGAAGTATAGAGGCACGCTTTTGGCAAACTCTGACAGGGTTGTTCCTGCTGCTATTATTTCAAGAAGTTTTGCACATGCCATACCGCCGTCACGACAGTACTGATGCTTCGGGAAGATCAGCCCGCCATTGCCCTCTCCGCCAAACACGGCATCGGTCTCCATCATTTTCCGTGCCACATTGATAGAACCGACCGCAGTCCAGATGAGTTCAACACCTGCCTCTTTGGCAATATCAGCCATGCGCTGGGATGAACTTACAGGTGTTACAATTACACCTTTTTCGAGGCTTAAGATATACTTCGCCATCATGGCAAGTAGTACCTCTTCATCAATGAAATCACCATTCTCGTCAACAAACACGGCACGATCAGCATCACCATCTTGTGCGACGCCCATATCGGCACCTGTTATCCTAACGATTTCTGCAAGTTCTGTCAACACATCGGGCGTAGGTTCGGGATTACGCCATGGGAATGTACCATCAAGTTGTGCATTTATGGTTATGACCTCGCACCCCAGTCTTTGAAGCATGAACGGCAGAGTAACGGAACCTGCACCGCATCCGGTATCTGCTACAACTTTCAACCGTTTTCCCCGAATGTTCTCTGCATCCACATGATCGATAACTCCCTGGATGTAATACTCATTTGCGTCATTGGCTGTTCGCAGGTCTCCTGTCCTGTCCCAATTTGCGGATGCGAACTGTTTGGAATAGTATATCTTCTCTACCTCGCTCTCACCCTCACGTGAAAACTCGCTACCATCCCCTGCAATCAATTTAATACCATTATACTCTCGCGGATTATGGGATGCTGTTATCATGATTCCTGCATCCGCATGGTCTCGAACATAATACTGCACAGCCGGCACCGGCGCAGTACCTAGATCAATGACCGTAAGTCCTGCGGACAGTGCACCTGCGATCGCAGCTGATTTTAGCATCTCGCCTGACATCCTTGTGTCGCGCCCTATTGCGATCGTTCCCTTTGAGCCCATGTATGTGCCAAGACTCTTTGCCACATCGACTGCAAGCTGTGGCGTGATGTAATCATTAGCAATGCCCCTTACCCCGTTTGTTCCGAAAAATGCCATTTTGAATCACCGATTTTAAGATATGTTCTCTTTAATTCATTACTAATGTTGCTGCTGTATTTTAGGTTTTGCGGCGTGATATTGCAATGCCGCACGCAAGCACGAAAAATCAAATAATTGGAACGCTATTCCAATTTGATTCTTGAATATTCCATGTATCTTTTCAACTCGTCGGCATCCAGTGTTTCTTTTCCAAATAATCCAAACCCCTCTTCAATTGGATCTGAAACTATGGGATGGGTTGCAATTTCACTGTTTCTTATTTTTGCCATGTGCAACAATATGCCCTCTTTACAATATAAATTAGTTCTCTTTAACATTTTACATTAATATATCAACAACTCTTTTAAGCAAAGTCATAACTGTGATCTCAAGGTCGAGTAAAATATAACACCCCTCACACCATACTACCCCCAGACCCAAAATGCAAGCAAAAATAAAACAGATCAAAGAAGCAATCGCAAAAAAAGACAGCGCAATAATAGCATTTTCAGGCGGCGTGGACAGTGCAACCATTGCCGCACTCGCATACGAAGCACTTGGAGAGCGTGCCCTTGCAGTCACAGCCGAGTCGGTTACATTCTCTGAACGTGAACTAAAAGCTGCAGTAAGCACCGCACGCGAGATAGGGATACCTCACCAAATCGTGCATTTTGATGAACTTGAAGAGCCGGGGTTTGCCGAGAATACGCGGGATCGTTGTTATCATTGCAAAAAAGGATTGCTGCGAACCCTTATTGGCATCGCTGACAAGGAAGGATTCAACGTGGTGCTCGAAGGCACCAATGCATCCGAGATCCAGAGGCACCGCCCGGGACGGCGGGCTATTGTTGAAATAGGCGAGCGGGTATTCACACCATTTACGGAATTCGGGGTTACAAAAGATGAAGTACGAGGGATTGCTCGTAAGATTGGTCTATCGGTTGCTGACAAGCCATCCATGGCGTGCCTGTCCTCAAGATTCCCATACGGGCAGTTGATAACAAGAGACGGGCTTACGCGCGTCGGGGCAGCAGAGGATTACCTATTCTCACTGGGATTCACACAACTTCGGGTGCGCGACCACAGCAGCATCGCGCGTATTGAGATCATGCCGCCCGAGTTTGATAAGTTTTTACAGGAACGTGGACGGATCATATCCAATCTTAAGAAACTGGGCTTTGATTACATTACACTCGACATTGAGGGATTCAGAAGCGGAAGCATGGATGAAGTTTTGTGAACACTAAAGAGATCATTATTCGAAAAGCAGAGGACAGTGACATTGAGTCAGTCCAAACACTGCTGTCCACGTATTTTCTTGACATGGACGGAGTTGACATTGAGCATTTCACAGTCGCAGAATCGAGCGGCAGGGTACTTGGATGTGCTGCTGTGGTCGATCATAAGTGCCTGGAACTTCACTCCATTGCAGTACATCCGAACCACCGAAATCGTGGGATTGGCTCATTGCTTGTGGAGCATATTGTCTCAAATGCGCCGGATGGGTGGGGGTACCTGTATGTTCGGACAACGGCTCCCGGCTTTTTCGAACATGTGGGGTTTTTGAAATTGCAGGATCGTGAAAAAATAAAACTCTGGGATGACTGTGCCAAGTGTGACAAGTTTGAGAGGTGCAGGCAGAGTGCAATGCGATTGTGCCTTAAGGAATGACGGGGAAGAAAAGAATATGCAAACAATTGGAATCGTGAATACGTATGACAAGATCAAGATCATCGATGCACACTACCGTGCGATCGCAAGAGCCGCACCAATATGTTATGCGTTCGGGTTCAATCTCGCACTATTTGATTTTCCGTTCAAAATGACACCTGATGAACTTGTGGATTTTATAATGGATAAAACCACGATCGGCGAATCGGGCAAGTATCTCAGACTCTTGCATGAAGAAAGGCGATTTTTCGTATTTGACCTGCCAAAGAAAGGATTTCAGGCACAGTTCGGGTCGGTTGTTGTGACAACATCAAAACCTGAACCAAAATCAGCGATAACGCCGGAAGTGCTCGCGGATGAGATGCTGCACGGCAGGTCGCATCTTATTCTCATTGGACTTGGCAGGAAAGGGTTGCCAAAGCACCTGTTCCCTCTGGCGAAGTATCACCTTGACATCACATCAGCGGGCATCTCGCTTGAGACGTGCACTGCCATTGGTTCGATCCCTGCGCATCTGGCTGGTATCATATCAGTGCGGCGTGGTGAAAAATAAGACCGAGCCCCTGTTTTTACTTATGGGGGACCGCGCAGTGTCCGCGCGCGCATCAGGCATAACCTATTTATCATCGTACCGATGATAATACAATCATGGAAAAACAACTACTTAATGCAATTCTTGCACTCGGTCTTACTCACAAGGAAGCGCAGGCATATCACACTCTTGTCACAAAAGGTGTGATGACTGCAGAGGATATCAGTAAATTGATCGGAGTCCAGCACCCGATCGTGTACCGGACACTTCAGGGACTCAATAACAAAGGTTGGATCGATTCTACCACTGACCGTCCCAAGAAGTATCGGGCAAAGCAGCCAAGGACAGCAGCCGAGAATGTAGGTAAACGCCAGATCGCTGTGATCGAGGAGTCCATCGAACTCATTGACCAGACACTTTCGCCGCAATATGATGAGAGTCAGGAGATGCTGCGGCAGGAGATATGGACTGTGCGCGGGCAGGAAAGTGTTATCCAGAAGATCAAGGAAATGGGAGCTCGAACTAAGCATGAGGTGTTCGGAAAGATTACGGGCCCGATAGATGATGATACTTTTAACGAGGTATTTACCAACATTCCACCTGCACTTTCGCTGACAGTCCATATCATGGGACCGCCGATCATTAACCTCGACCCCAAACTTGAGAAAAGGATTCATATCCATCGTCCCTATTTTGAGGGAAAGTGCAGAATGTTCCCAATGGAACAACCAAGCGCCAATGCGAAGGAAGAGTTCCTGAAGAGCGTCCACGGTTCGCGGTTTATTTCAATACATCTGCTTTTTGACGAAAGGGAGGCACTATGGATCAATATTCCATACAAGGACAATGTTGTTGTGAAGGATAAGGTTTGGGCAAACTGGATCATAGACCCGGATTACATCGAGATCGTGAAGACTGAGGTTTGAGGTTTTAGATGCGTATCAGCGTTTTCTATACCGGGGATTTTGGAAGGAAGGTTATTGAGAATCTTGTGAATTCAAGCACGTTCTGCGTATCCTGTGCAGACCTATGTGACCACTGTCGAGAGAAACGAAGATCGTATGGGGACTTGATCGTCGATATTCATGAAATGCCTGATAATCTCCCCCAGTTCATTGAAGAGCCGATGGAGTATGTTCCAAAAAGTATGGGCGAGTGCGATCTCATTCTTGCGATAGGACTGCATCCTGACCTTTTGACAACCTTGCCGTATATTGCAAAGACCACAGGTGCGGGTGCTGTTATTGTACCGATCGAAGACCACAAACTTGCACCTGCAGGAGTTGTTGAGCAGGTCAGGGAGAAACTGGAAGAGGATGGGGTCGAATGTGAGTTCCCAAAACCTTTCTGTGCTCTTGAAAATACGGGAAAGCCGATTATCGATGAGTTCGTGGATATGGGCTTTGGCAGACCTGTGCTGCGGGTCGAACTGAATCTTGAGGGTGAGATCTTCACTCATGTCAAGGTACTGCGCGATGCGCCCTGTGGTTCGACATGGTTCGTTGCCAAGAAACTCAAGTGGTCTGATGTGAAAGATTACAAGGAAATAATATCGGGTGCCCATCATTCGTATCCATGTACCGGAAGTATGGAGCGTGATCCTTTGCTTGGGGATACGATCCTGCATGAAGGTGGGTATATTATCAGGAAGAGTGTGGAAGAGGGGATGGAGAATCCTTGAAATGAAGTACACGAAAACGATATTCGAGGGGCAATTCCTGCATCTTTCCGTTTTGACGATTCTCATTGTAACCCTATTCGGTATAACTCGAATATGGGACTTCTTTGAGGGTCAATATCTGGGGATCAGTACAGCGACATGGTTCTATCTTTCAATCGCGACTTCGATCCTGCATCAGGTGTACGTCTGGTTCTGCTGGCGTACACAGTTTCATTTTTCGCTGATAACACGGGTGTTTGGTCAGGTCGGTTTTACCTATTATGGCATCGGGTTCTTTATTCTGTTTTTCCTAAGATTTATCTTTGTAACCTTCCTGGCAATCTCGAACATGGGTACCTTCGGTGCGGACACTTCGTTATTGTACGCCTCGGCAGTTATTATAACATTACCTGCCCTGTATCTGTTCTATTCGGTAAAGAGATATTTCGGGATCGAACGTGCATTGGGCGCTGACCATTTTGATGGATCCTATCGCAACAGTCCTCTTGTGACGAAAGGGATGTATAGATTCGTAAATAATGGGATGTACATTTTTGGTGTAGCGATCATCTGGGTGCCGGGTCTTGTTTTTGCATCAAGGGCTGCATTGCTGGCAGCGATGTTCCAGCACCTTTACATCTGGGTTCATTATTATACTACTGAGAAGCCGGACATGAAGCGGATTTACGGATCAGATTAGGTGTTTTGTTGATTTAAACGTAAAATTGATGAGATGACCGCCGCAGGCGGCGGTTTCTCTTGCCATGAAATTACAAAAACACATAATGTGTAATCCCATCGTTTAAAAATCATTTAAGACAATACGAAAAACATGGCAATATCAGGTTCTTATCAGGTTTAAGGCTGAATTATCTGAAAAAAAGGGAGTTTCAATGTTTGTGGATTTTCTTTTCAAGAAGTACTCGAATGGGTCTTACGTACATCTTCCTGAAGAATCCAGAATTACAAACAAACAAAATATATCAAAAACTATATGTACAAATAAGTTCATTTTTTGAGTGAACATGTACAAAAAAGTACTAGTGCTGGTAAAAGCCAGCCATGGATCCAAAAAAGTAATTGAAACTGCGTGCATATTAGCAAAGCAGTTAGATGCATCTGTACATATGATCACAATTCTGATTGAAGGCAGTGATGAAGTCGATGAACTTTCAGTCAAACGAATGGACGATGCAGTCAAGTCCTGCAAAAGACACGGACTTCCAAACATAACATATGAAATACTCGCCATCAAATCGGATGATGACATTGTTAAAAAGGTTATGGGTATTGCTTCTGATTTTGATATAATCGTTATGGGTCACTGCAAATATGATAAGATATACAAGTTTTTGCGCGATAGCGTTGCAGAAGACCTTATTCAAATTTCACCATGTCCGGTAATGATCGTTACCGCCGAATGCAAAAAATCAAATTGAAGATTTTTTTCCATTATTTTTTGGTTTAGTGCATAATTTATAGAATTCTATAGTGCAAGTTAATCCGAGCATAGCGAGGATTTTCTTGTTAAAAATCTCCGTATATCATTACTTTTTTGCGATATAATCAACCATTGACTGGAACATTCTTATCCCGTCTTCTGAACCCAGTATTGCTTCGGATGCCCGTTCAGGATGCGGCATAAGTCCTATCACATTTCTGTTTGGATCAATGATTCCTGCTATGTTTTCCTGTGAACCGTTTGGATTCACATTATCTGTCACATTACCGTTTTTGTCCGAATACTTAAACACGATCTGCCCGTTATCATTCAATCTGGCAAGTGTATCTTTATCAGCATAAAAGTTACCTTCCATGTGTGCAATAGGGATTTTGACAATTTCTCCTTTCTTGAATTTAGATGTAAAAGGAGTGTCTGTGTTCTCAACTTTTAGGTATGTTGTTTCACAGCGGAATTTTGGATATTTATTTGTCATAAGTGCACCATCAAGCAGCCCGGATTCTGTGAGCACCTGAAAACCATTACATATTCCCATAATCGGTTTTCCTTCGGATGCCATTTTCTTTATTGCATCCATAATAGGTGTGCGCGCAGCGATAGCACCGGCACGCAGGTAGTCACCATATGAAAACCCGCCAGGGATGACCGCACCATCATATTGGTTCAGGTCTTCCTCTTTGTACCATACAAGTTCGGCATCAACGCCTACAACATCCTGTAGTACATGAAGCACATCCAGATCGCAGTTACTGCCGCCAAACTGGATTATGGCAATTTTCATTTCGATTCCCCAAGTTCAATGGTATAATTGTGGATGATCGGGTTTGCGATGAGCTTTTGACACATCTCATCGACCATCTGCTTTGCACTGCCTGCAGATTCGGCATCAAGTTCGATCATGTATTTTTTTGCTGTAGCGACACTTTCTGTCTGGTATCCGAGGTGTCCCAGAGCCCGTTTTATTGTTGTGCCTTCAGGGTCAAGCATTCCAGATTTAAGTTCAATGGTTACTTCTGCATGGTACTGCATTTTTGTGTCCTCTATGATTTTATGATTAACATTCGATAATGTGAATTAGAATATTGTCAGGCTTGTATAATGGGTATCAAACAATTAAATAATATCGCTTTGGTCATGGCAGTATAGGTGATTTTAAGCAAGTTTATTATCTGTCACTTGTCATCCAAGATGTTTTTTCGCATACAAGATCCTTTGTATAATAGTTATATGAGTTAATATCACGATTGCCACAATCGCCCATGCAATTAGTCCACTGAATGCACCAACCGCAAGCAATATCATCCTCTCAGGACGCTCGGCGATCCCGATGTCCATATTTTCAACACCCGCACCCTCTGCCCGCGCGCGCGTGTAACTTACAAGCAACGAGCCGACAAGTGCCATTGCACACCACAGCCACAGGGACATACCAAACAGTGCGGTTGTCGGTATGTTGCCAGCCAGCGCGCCGTACATAATTCCAATGAAAACTACAGCGTCCGCATACCTGTCGCAGACCGAATCCAGAAAACCACCAAAGGATGTCATGCGCCCATTCGCTCTGGCAACTGCACCATCGAGTATGTCGAACACTCCGCTTATTAGGATTAACGCACCTCCCATGATAAGTTCCCCGCGCGCGAGCGCAGCCGCCGACACGACACTTATTATGAGACCAATGAGCGTTAATGCATTCGGAGATAGGGGGACGGCTTTTGCTATTGGGGTGGTTGCTGCTCTTATGGTGGTCTTAAGTTGGTTGAGCATGTTTGATGTCGTCCTTTGGAATAATTTATCTCTTAATAGTATTTTGAACTATTGTTTTTCCCCAAAAGCCATATTCACAGCCTCTTGCGCATCTTTCGCCACGCGTGTTCCCTTGATCTCCCACTCTGATTCAAGTACAACCACAGTTTTCCCCATCTTCAGTGAAAGTGCAATTTCCGAAAGTGTTCCGTATTCCCCATCTATTGCGATAAGCGCATCGCATGACTGCGCAATAATGGCATTCCTTGCATGTCCCATCGCACTCAATATCACAATGTCGATGTAGGGATTTGCATCTTCGTACCTGCTTCCCGGCAAGATGCCAATTGTCGTGCCACCTTCTTGTTTTGCACCACGTGCGGCAGCTTGCATTACACCGCCAAGCCCGCCGCAGATGAGAACTGCGCCGCGTTTTGCGATCTCCCTGCCAACGTCCTCTGCTATCATTGCGGTACTTTCGTTGCAGTTTCCTGCACCGATAACTCCTATCTGTTTATTGACCATGATTAACCACCGACCCCAATTTGAATTACATGTACTCGTCCTGTATTTGTAATATCTCGCGGCTGTCCTTTGCTTTGGAATAATCCTCAAGAGGTTCATGATTCAACTCAAGGAATGTATGTCCCCAGTTGAACTTGGAAAGAATTGCTGATGCCTGTTCCTTACGTCCTAGTATGTAAAGTGACGCTGCAAATGCCTCGACTGAATTTAACTTGAAGGGTTTTCCGAAATTCACTGGATTTGCAGCGACAAGATATGGAAGAGCGCGATGCTGGAGATTTTTCTTTTCCAGTTGCGGGAATACGCGTTCCACTTCTTCCCATGAACAATCCAAAACGGTGATGCCGCGTGCGACATCATCTGTGGGAGATAGTGCTTTTTCTGCCATCGGGTCAAGCAAGATCGAACCGCGCGGGATTTTCTGTATATTTTCAAAAAGGTTGGCAAGCCCAAAACGTGCAAGTTTCTTTCCGGTGCACTTTTTTGGGTCACACTGTCTGGCATGATATATGTAAAGTTTTACGTTCTGGATATTTTTATGATTCATTTCTGTTCAGCTTGTGGTATGTACCTGTTATATGTTTTACGCATATGATTTAATAGAATAGATACATATTTATGTTATATTTGATAAAACATATTTAGTAAGCAAATATAATAGATTGACAATAGTCTCATTATCAGTTTTTGGGTATGGTGTGTGAAACTTGATATATGACAAACAACTAATAATAGATACAGTAGGATTATCGGTGCAGATATTGAAAAATGATGGATTGTAAACCATTCGATTTTATGGCAATATCATGATTATTTGTGGGGCATGTAGGTATTCATAATGACAGCAAAAGTATATACAATTGCATCCGGAAAAGGTGGGGCCGGAAAGACAACTACTACCGTGAATCTTGGTACTTCTTTGGCGGAGCTGGGGAAAAAAACACTTATTTTAGATGCTGATATAGGAATGGCTAATCTGGGGCTTGTGCTCGGACTTGAAAAGTCGGAGGTGACACTTCATGAAGTACTGGCAGGCACAGCAGATGTTGAAGATGCCATATACGATGGACCCAATGGTCTAAAGGTATTGCCAAGTGGAATCTCTTTGCAGGGATTCCAGAATGCCGATCCTGAGAAGATGATCGATGTTATGGGGAAGTTAGTCGAAAAGTATGATTACATGCTAATTGACGCACCGGCAGGCATAAGCAAGGACGGTGTGGTTCCACTTGCAATCGCAGATGATGTTATTTTAGTGGTAAATCCAGAAATATCATCTCTTGCAGATGCGCTTAAAATAAAAGTACTTGTTGAAATGATCGATAGTACTGTTATGGGTGTGGTGCTAAACAGGGTAGGAACGACGACAACCGAACTGAGTAAACAAAAAGTTGAAAGCCTGCTTGATGCCAGGATTCTTGAAACAGTGCCAGATGATACAAATGTCAGGAATGCATCCGCATTCAGGATGCCAGTAGTGGTGAAATATCCCGAATCTCCGGCATCGATCTCGTTCAAGAGGCTGGCAGCATCTTTGGCTGGTGTAGAGATGCCAGTTGAAACTGAAGAAGTTGAAAAGAAGGAAGGATTTGTGGACAGGCTTGCACGTGCATTGTTTGGAGGTATCTGATTGTCTTTGACAGCATTTGAGTGGACTATATTGGTTTCATTGGTAGCCCTTGTAATATCAATTTTAACGATGTCATATCTCATGCTTGTTCGAATACGACAGTTAACTAATGAATTGAAGCGCCTTAATACAAAAATTGATATTACAGACGATGAACTTGCCAGATTATGTGATGACATCGAAGGTTGCAAAAAAATTATAGTTTAAGCAAAAAGAGAGTGTTAGCATGAATGAAAGTGCAGATTCCCGGAAAGCCAATAATGAAAAAAAAGGTCTCACTATTGAAGATAAACTGAAAAAACTCCAGAGTGCCGGTTTAATGTCAGATGTCAGGGATGTGATCTCTACAGGTGAAGCTGCAACTGGCGTTGCTGCTGATACACTTGATAAAACCGATGCCGACAAAACTATTGACGCTGGCAATGGAAGATCACCTGCTGACAATCCGACTGAAAGTGTAGCTGATGCACCAGTAGAAGAAGGGAAGGCGGAGGAAGAAGAGTATATCGAAAGTGAAATCGATGAACAATTAGATGAGTCTGTGGCTGAATCACAAGAGGACTTTTCTCATGCCGGAAATCTCGATGTTAATCCTTTGATCGAAGATATTGAGGAGCATGATGACCTGTTGTCGATGTCAGGTTCTATGGATGAACAGAATGGTGATGAATCCATATCTGATGCAATTGTTGATATTGATGATGAATCATTATCTGATCTGATCTTGCCTGAAGGTTCTGATATTAAGATTGAAGAGATGAAATTCAAGCATGATAGTTCACATCTGGATCTCATAAAGAATACTGAAATTCCAAAAGAAATCGATAGTATATGGGAGAAGGTCATAAAGGAAATAGTCAAAACTGAAGATGTGGAAGAAGTTGAAGAAGTCAAGATTGAAGAGTCCCTGTATGATAAACTGGTCAATAAATTCACCCGAAAAAAATTTGTGATCGAAGAATACAATTTTGTTGAACATGGTCCTATCGTGGACTTTACTATGCCTGGTGGGGCGAATTACAAAGAGATTGACCTTTATGAGGTCAATGCACCATATGCGTATATACGGATAATCCATGACCCCGATCTTCATGAATACAAATATCAAGTAATTGAGCCAATACTTACTGATAAAGAGGCTGAATTGTTCAAAACAATAAAGATGCGTCTTGTTGAGACTCTGGATGTGAATTTAAAGAATATCACATCGGATAATGCCAGGGAATACCTCAAAAAGCGAGTATATGCACTTCTAAATGATTACCGGATAAAATTATCACCGGCAAACCGTGAAAAAATTTTGTATTATATAACACGTGATTTCATCGGGTATGGCAAGATCGATGCGATGATGCGGGATGCGATGCTTGAGGATATATCGTGTGATGGGCCGGACACTCCCATTTATGTTTATCATAAGAAACATGAATCAATTCCTGCAACGATTGAGTTCCATGGTGATGATGAATTGGATTCGTTCGTTATCAGGATAGCACAGGTATGTGGAAGACATATCTCTATATCAAATCCGCTTTTGGATGCAACAATGCCGGAAGGTTCACGTATCCAGTTGACACTTGGTCGTGAAGTAACCACACGTGGAAGCACTTTTACGATCAGAAGGTTCAATGAGAACCCAATGACCCCTTCCGATCTGGTGAACCTACACACGTTCTCAACTGCAATGATGGCTTACATGTGGCTTGCAGTAGAGTCGAATAAGAGTATTGTATTTGCAGGTGGTACTGCATCCGGTAAAACGACTGCTATGAATGCGATTTCGCTGTTCATTCAGCCTGAGATGAAGATCGTTTCAATTGAAGATACAAGAGAACTTAATTTGCCACATCCTAACTGGATACCTGGAGTCACGCGTGAATCATTTGCAGGGGAATCGAAAGGTTCCATTGAGATGTATGAACTTTTGCGTGCATCATTGCGGCAGCGTCCGGAATACATATTGGTAGGTGAAGTACGGGGTGCTGAAGCATATGTCTTGTTCCAGGCGATGTCTACAGGTCATACCACATTCTCCACAATGCATGCAGATTCGGTCCAGTCTATTGTTCACAGGCTTGAGAACCCGCCAATCAATGTGCCACGCATTATGATGCAGGCTCTTGATGTCGTAGCAGTTCAAGCTCAGGTCAAGGTCGGTGATGAACGCGTTAGGCGTTGCAAGTCACTTACAGAGATCGTTGGTGTGGATCCACGTACGGGCGAGTTGCTCACAAACGAGGTTTTTGTGTGGAATGCGGCAAAGGATACATATCAGTATTCCGGTCGTTCTTATGTTGTTGAGAGCGTCATGGAAATGCGTGGGTGGGATGAGATGAAGGTAAAGGACGAATTAAAGAGGCGACAGGAAGTCCTTGAGTGGACACGCATAAAAGAGATTGACAATTATGAAGACATCTCCAAGATCATTGTTGCATATAACCGTGAACCTCAAATGATGATGAAAATAGTGAGGCAAGATTTGTATGGCTAGTGCTTATTTTAGATTTGCGTACAATCTTTTTGGTGAATTTTACAACAAAAGGAGCAAGAAATATTACGATCTGCGCCGGGCCATTTTGAGAAACAGGATGGATATCGGGTATGACATGTACCTGTCCGGTGCACTTTTAGCATCGATAATGTGCGCTTTGTTAGCACTTTTTGGATTAAATGTTATATTTTCATATGCCGGAGTTCCTGATATTCCTGGCAGCAGGTTGAATTTCCCTGCATGGACTACCGAATATTCTGCTTACAAATCAATTGCTATAGCTTTCATAGGCAGTATTCTTGTGACAGGTTCAGTTTTTGCAGTTGTTTATAGGATATTCATGTCGTATCCTGCAATCATGGCAAGTGACAGAAAGCGTAATATTGATCAGTTGTTGCCGTATGCGATAAATTATATGTCTGCAATGTCTGGTGCAGGTGTGCTTCCTGTTGATCTGTTCCGTTCACTTGCCCAGAATGATATATATGGCGAGGTAGCGGTTGAAATGAGATATCTTGTGCGAGATATTGAGATTTTGGGACATAATCTTGTTACCGGAATGAAAAATCTTACCATGACGACACCTTCAATTTTACTGCAGGATTTTTTGCAGGGTGCAATAACTGTTGTTACCTCAGGTGGAGAGCTTGAACAGTATTTCAATATAAAAACAGAACAGTATGTTGTAGAAAACAGGCAGCGACAGAAAGAGTTTTTGGAAACTCTTGGACTTTTGGGTGAGACCTATGTGACGGCATTTGTTGCAGGACCGTTGTTTTTGATCATCATGATCTCAGTCATGGCAATTATGGGTGGTTCCAGCATGACGTTTTTGTGTTTACTTATCTATGCAGTCATACCGATTGGAAGTATGATGTTTATTGTTTTAGTAAGTAGTATGACGCCGGAGGCTTGAATATGGTGGAAAAAGATGAAACGGAAACACAATCTTCAGGTCATGTAAATTTGAGCGAAAGTCAGCTTCGGGAATTAGAAGAAAATGCAATTACATTGAGTCTTGAAAGATCAAAAAAGAATGTTAGGATCAAAGAGTTTTTTAAGGATCCTTATGAGACTCTTTACCGTTATCCTTCATACATTACATTTTTCAGTGTTCCACTTGCACTTATATTTTTCATTATTGGAATGAAATTTACATGGGGTACGTTTTTTATTGACGATATTATTATATTCACGGTGCTTATAGCCGTCACACCGCCTGCGATGATGCATTACAAAAAACGCAAGGTAATCAAGAAGATTGAAGAGTATATGCCAAATTTCTTACGTGATATTGCGGAAATGAGCCGTGCCGGACTTACTTTGCCAAAAGCGATCGCTACAGTTGCAAAAGGAGAATATGGCGACTTGTCAAAAGAGGTCAAGTTGATGAATGCATCGATGTCCTGGGGTGTGTCTTTTGAAAATACACTTGAAAATTTCTCCGCACGGATAAACACTCCTCTTATTTCACGATCTGTAGCACTTATCACGCAAGCGAATCGCGCTGGTGGTAGGGTGTCCTCTGTTCTTGAAGCTGCAGCCCGTGATGCAAGTGAGATCAAACAGCTTCAAAGAGAGCGAAGCGGAAATATGATTGTATATCTGGTGATTATTTACATGGCATTCTTTGTGTTCATTTTTGTTATTCTGATGTTGACATCTACATTTGTCCCGACAATGGCACAGGCGGGTCAAGCTGCATCAGCAGCAGGTGCAGGAGCGCAATTTTTGGGTGCATTCGATCCAGATAAATTCACGCGTATTCTATTCCATGCATCTGTGATACAGGGATTTGTAAGCGGACTGGTAGCAGGACAACTTGGTGAAGGAGAGTTTGCTGCCGGACTTAAACATTCTGTACTTCTGACATTTGTTGCATGGGTAGCATTTACATTCTTCGTATGAAGAAGAATAGATAAAGAGCAGATCCAGATCAAATCAGATCATATTCTGGAAAATGCATGTTTTGCATTTTCCCGTACGTCTGATAACAGGTCACAGCCTTTTGAATCAATTCCAACGACAAGTGGACCAAATTCTACGACATCAAGTTCCCATACCGCTTCCGGCATTCCCAGATCAAGCCAGTGGACATTTGATACATTCTTGATAGATTCTGCTGCAAGTGCCGCGCACCCGCCTGTGTAGGCCAGGTAAACGCACCGGTCTTTGAGTGATTCGGAGACATTCTGCATGCCGCCTTTTCCAATCAGTGCGCGGACATCGAATCTTTCAAGAAGGGACGGTGTCATTTTTGACATCCGACCGCTTGTTGTTGGTCCTGCTGCAACGACGCGCCATTTGTTGTCTATCTGTTGCATGAGCGGTCCGCAGTGGTATATGACTGCACCGTCAAAGTCAAATGGCAGTGGCTCGCCTTTTTCTTCCATTTCAAGTATTCGGGCATGGGCTTCATCGCGTGCTGTGAACACGGTGCCTGTAAGATAGATGATATCACCGGCATTGAGCTGTGTTACGTCGCTTTTACAAAGCGGTATTGTCAGGTGATATTCCATTTATTCATCACCTCCAAGAGTGACTGATGCATGACGGTTTGCCCAGCATTGTATGTTTACTGCGACCGGAAGTGATGCAGTGTGGCAGTGTGCGGTCTTGATATGGACGGCAAGCGCGGTGGTGTCGCCTCCAAGTCCCATTGGACCTATTCCGAGTGAGTTGATATCATTGAGGATGTCGCGTTCGAGTTCGGTCATGTTTTCGGGGTCGTTTTCCAAGTCTGATAGTAATGCGGATTTAGCAAGGCGTGCCGCTTTGTCGAACGAACCTCCGATCCCGACCCCGACTACAATAGGCGGACATGGCATCCCGCCTGCGTTCAGGACGGTTGTGAGGATGAAGTTGCGGATACTGTCTACTTCGGTAGGATTGAGCATTGTTATTGCGCTCATGTTCTCTGACCCGGCGCCTTTTGGCGCGACTGTGATGGTTATTTTGTCTCCGTCAACGAGTTCGTATTTGATATCCGGCAGACCGATGCCTGTGTTGTTTCCGCTGTTTTTGCGAGTGAGGGGATCAACAGCATTCGGGCGCAGTGGGATTGATTCGGTCGCGCGACGGACTCCTTTAATAATGGCATCCTCAAGGTTAAAATCAAGATGAACGTTCCGTCCAAGTTCTACAAAGAAGACAAGGATGCCGGTGTCTTGGCACATCGGTATGCTATGCTCTTTGGCTATCTCGATGTTTTGAAGGATAGCGGATAATTGTGCTTTTGCTATCTGGCTTGTTTCACGCATCTGCGCTTGTTCGAGCGCGTTTATCACGTCAGATGGGAGCTGTGTTTCCGCTCTTTTCAAGATATCGATGGTGGCGTTCACCACTGAATATTTTGTGATCTTACAGGTCAAGAAAAGTCTCCTGAGGATTGATGGTTGTGATATGTAAGGGTAGCTAGTCTCATAATCGGATAGCATAAATCAGTGCTATAAATACTTAAAAGTTGCTGGATGATTCGTTGATTCTGCTATTTTGAATCTTGTTGTCCAATGGCAAAAAAGTAGCAAATTTCAATAATCTGTTGGACATTGGTGAACGATTCATCAAAACATCTGGAGATGAGCAAATGTTCGACTGCATTGATTCGAGAAAATTCTCGCTACCGCTTGGATTGACTCGAACTATATATTTATAATATATATACTGGATCAAATAGAATGAGGTGTATGTTGTCACCCTGCACTACATGTGATTGAGTTCTGATTCGATATAACCCTGCTAATGGCAATTACAATCTTCAATCATTCGAATCGTGATTCGTATTTCATTACAATTTCAAATTTTCATGAAAAATATTGGCGTATATCTCATTTTTATTTATCTTAGCATATGCATTGACCATTGATTCGTTTGGATCTTGATTAGCTTCCATTAGCGTTTCAATGTAATGCTCGTTCT
The DNA here is from genome assembly GCA_030611265.1 of Methanosarcinaceae archaeon. Lineage (GTDB taxonomy): Archaea > Halobacteriota > Methanosarcinia > Methanosarcinales > Methanosarcinaceae > Methanovorans. Next base: position 54,805 of record JAUWQD010000013.1, read on the forward strand.
GCTCAAGTTTCTTTTCGAGTTTACCAATAGCGATCTGAATGGCGATCTGATGCCTGTGGACACTGGCAAGTTTACTCATATCATTATTTAATTTTATAGCCTGTTTCGGTTTTGTCATTTCGTGCCCCCATATGAAAATGATGTAGAGTTATGTCTCTGGATTGCTTGATCTAATGTTACTCCCATATTTTTGTATCATTTAATCTTATATAAACATGCTGACATATATATAACGGTTATCAATGATAATGCATTCGACAAGAAAGCACCCTTCGGGTGCAAATTTATTGTAGCCACATCTAATCAATTACTACAACCCAATCCGTTATTTTGTCATTAACTTCCACTGTTTCACTTGGAGGCCCTTTCTCATACCAAACAAATTTCATTTTTCCACCACAAAGTGGACATTGTGGCACCCACTTATTTAATTCCTTTGTGAAATCTCCGAATGTTGCCTGTTTTATACTTCTCTGTAAGCACCTTGAATATCTCTTTTTGATTCTACGACTATATGCACCATAATACCGAATCATTTTAAAATTTCGATCAGGGATATGCTGAATTAGTGCTTTAATAAAT
>JAUWQD010000066.1 GCA_030611265.1 Methanosarcinaceae archaeon
AATGTCGGTTTGTGACATCCTGTCAATCCTGTTCATCCCGTCCGTTATGCCTGCGCCTGATGTCGATTCTGGGCACGCAAGTTGGCAGGCAAATCCTTGAACCAATTCCCTCACAAATTTAAATCTGCGTAAATCCGTGTAAATCTGTGTCTGAAAAAAAATGATAAACCCGCGCGCGTCCTGTCACTCACTTTCCTACCCCTGCGCCGTATCTTCACTCATTCGCGCCCGCACCAAGCGCAAAATGCCGGACGCGCGCCGAGTGTGGAATGCGCCGACTGCGCGCGAACACATGCTTCAAATCCCTCACGTAACAACATCTGCGTGCATCTGCGTCTATCTGCGGTTAAAAAAATGAAAATGAACCGCAGATGAACGCAAATAAACGCAGATACGCTACGCGTCGGACTGTTTGATTTCATGGATGCTGTGGGGGCCAGACATATTTGATGAAAGTGTCGAGGTACGCCGACTGCGCGCCAACTGATGATTCCCTCCCCCTCTCAAGTTCAAATCTGCGTAAATCTGTGTGAATCCGTGTCTGAAAAAATGATGAACTCGCGCGCATCCTGTCACTCACTTTCCTGCCCCTTCGCCGTATCTTCACCCATCCGCATCCGCACAAAGTGCAATCAACTTTTATCCCTGCATAAACTCCAAAATCAGTGTCTGAAATAATCATTCATCCATCGAATCATATTCCTTACTCTCATCAACAGGTTTAATTGTTACAAAAATCCGCGGGGAGCATGATATGACTGGACAAGTTCAATAATTACGATAAACTTTACTCCGGTGACCCACCATTAGTACTTCTATAATACCTTCTTTATCGTTTATATCAATAATAGCACGGTATTGACCAATTCGGTATCTATATTCAGAATGCCCCTTCATTTTATGAGCATGATGATATGGGTCATATTTCAATTCAGAAATAGACTTGATAACTTTCCGTACAATCTCTGACGGGAGTTTTTCAAGGTGTTTGGCTGCTCTTGGGCTATAAATGATATTATAGATCATTATAATCCAAATTTAGTCATAATCTCTTTTTCGGTATAGAACTCACCACGCTTTATTTCCTTGCGTGCCTCTTTAATCTCATTTATAGCATAGTCACTAAGAGGTTCATCATTAAGAACTACATGTAACGACTCATTTTTGTTTGTGATCGTATCGTGGTGTCTGTGTAAAGCAGCGGTAGTCATACAATATAATTTAGACAATCAAGAAATATTAATCTATCGGATGATGAGGTCTGTCAAAAAATATTGACGCTACTAACAAAATACAACTACATCAGCGTAACCTGCACGTCCCACAAGCGTAGCAGGTACTCAACTCCGCAGGAGGTGAGTGTCCTTTGCAGTTATTAAACCACCCCACCGCACGTCGGTTGTGGAATGTGCCGCCTGCATGATGATTCCCTCCCCCTCTCAAGTTCAAATCTGCGTAAATCCGTGTGAATCCGTGTCTGAAAAAATGATAACCCCGCGCGCGTCCTGTCACTCACTTTCCTACCCCTGCGCCGCATCTTCACTCATTCGCGCCCGCACCAAGCGCAAAACGCCGGACGCGCGCCGATTATGGAATGCGCCGACTGCGCGCGAACTTCTAAACTAATCCCTTAAGGCTCGTTTCGCAACACATTCTGCATTATCTGTACCGCTCTGGCGCTAACATAATACTTATTAAATTGCCCCTCTTTCTCCATTTCAATAACGCCATCTGCTTGTAGGTATTTCATGTGCTGTGTGACAGCCGGGCCTGAGATTCCAGTAGCATTTGATAAATCTTTCCTCGATAGTCCCGGATACTCGATTAGATTTTCTATTATCTTTCTGGACGTATTTTTTGTTAGGTATTGGAGAATTCTCCGGTCATCATCATTGAATTTCATATGATTCTCAAAATACTTTGAATAACCCCTGTTTTTATACACATTTATCTTATTGTTCAATCCCAAAATTTTCAGGTGATAGCTTAAAGTACCTCTATTTACACCCGTTTCTTTTGAAATAACACTAAAACTCACACCCGGATTTTTTTTGATATAATCATATATCTTTAAACGGGTGCCATTACTCAACACACTATTATCTATAATAGCTCTATAGCCGAGATAGGGTAACCCTCTAAATGTGGTGAAGATTTCCATGGGTGCCCGAACGAATTCCAGAAGTATGATCCAGAGAGGTAATTGCCAATAGCTAATAGGTGTTGGGTCGTGTTTTTCTCCTTTCACTGGCAGATCATATGCTGGTTTGACAGTAGTTTCTGCAACAGCTGGAATAATTAGTAAAAAAAGTAAGAGGAGGACAGCGACGATGTGGACAGGTTTCATCACGATCTTCTAAACATCTTTGTAATATATTTGTTGCGGTTCAGTAATATACATTGAATTCGTAGTTCTGTGTTCCCTGCACTTTCTCGCCGTATACTTTGAACATCCACGTTCCTCCGGGTAGATTTTCCCCATTGCTGTCGGTCAGGGAGAGGTATATTCTGCCGTTAGTGATTCCGTCATCTGCGTCATGATACGGTCCCAGCACCACCCCGTCAGGCTGATAGATGGTCAGCGTTAAGGAATTGCTTGGGTTATACCAGTTAAGATCGACTACTATTTCAGGTACACTTGGAATATCTTGCTGGTACCAACCGGTTTCTTCCTGCGTGATCGAACCGACAGCATCAATCCCGATATTAGTGGGGCTTATGCCTGAAGCTGGCTTTACTATAGATGTAGACTCTTCCTGCGCGCTGACAGGCAGCGCAAACAATAGCATGACCATCAAAATGGTCCACATTTTTATTACTTTCATAATTATTTCACCATCTAAAAAGATGACATCGTTTACTTAAATCTTATGTGACAACAGCTTACATGTTTATTTTTTAATTAAGTTCAATTGTATAAAAAAAGATTGATAGGTAAGCAGTTGTCACAGAAATTATTTAAATGACCAGTTTATTCTTTGAATCGTAGGGTTCAACTAACCTGCAAAAGAGCAGTTGAACCCCATATGCCCAGAGGCAAGATTAAGATTGGCTTTGAATTTATTTAAAGCTTGCTGGTTTTGCCTCTTCGGGACAATGTAAAATAAGAGGTAAAACAACATGAAAGAAATGAAAGTAAGAATAATAATTGGCGTGGCTATCGCCATGATGGTACTTTTGGCGATGTCAGCAGTACCAGCGATGGCGTGCCCGTGCGAACAGCAAGAACCTTTCGACAAGATAGAGCAACAGAAAGCTTTGAATGATACAGGAACTTCGAATTGGTCTGATCCGGTTTCTGTTAAAGCCCTCATCGAACAGCTATCCAAAGCAGGTGATAACACTGACGCGTTATATGCAAGTTTACCACCTGACGCACAAGCGGCCGTACTTGAATATCTCAAAGTTACACAAGTCACGACCAACGTGAGTACTACAGGGGACGATAGAGGATGTAAAAGCTATCAGGTTCAGGTAAATTGGAAAAACGCACTCGGTCAGACTTTATTTAGTTACTTCCAGAAGATCGATTGGTGCTACGATGGCTCAATAATTACAAATAACCCGACACGCCTTAGGTGGGGGGAAGTCTACGCTCCACTCTGGTCGTTCGATGGGCATATAGGGAACTCCGAGTCAGGTGGCATAAACCAATGGTCTTACGAAGCATGGACTCAAGGCAAGTTCAAACTTTGTCTGGGTGGAGATATTGGGTGTATCCAGTATAAATACCCGTGGATCGATATGACCGTATATGGAGATGGGAGTTATAGTTCAAGCACGGGTACCTAAATGAAAGGCATCAGAGTTAATAGCCGGGAATTTATTCTCGGTTTATTAATTATTTTTTTAAGCTTATTCTTGAGCTTCGTGTTCCCTCTCGTTGCACCAGTACTCGCAATAGTGTTGATAGTAGGTGGTACATTCATCTACCGACATAACACAGACGTTACCACGCGCACTATTGCCGTTGTTGCTATTGCCGGCGGGATAACGATTCTCTTAATGATCCTCTTAATATCGTTGTTTCTTACAGCATCACGTCCAAGTATGAGCGTCTTTGTTGAATAAAGAAATTACGAAATTTCGAATCTTTTAGTGAGTACTTGCAATGCTCTGTTTGGTAACTGGTGGGCAGCAATGGCAACATGGGTGAGGCCATAAACAAAACCACCCATTTTTTATTTTTTATCAAATTCGGGGACAAAAATGTTCAATAGTAAAAAGAGTCAGATCGTTGCGTCATTGGTATTGCTTATGGTTGGCGGATTGTGCATATGGTTTATTGTACTTCCTTTTTTTGCAATCGGTCCCGGATTACCCCCTCCAGCAGGCATGCCAGAGTGGTATGTCCCGGGTTGTGGTACCAGGATGGAGAACGGAACCCTGATCGAAGTTCGGAGTGTGGCAGAAATTTTTGAGTTGATTGATGATAGAATAATAGGTGAAAGTCCGTCTTGCTTTCCAGCGGTCTCGCAGTACTGCGGTTATGCGAATTGCAGACGAACGGGGTCTGATGACCAGTATCTTATAGCAGCATGGTACTTTGATGATGAGAAAAAGTTCCTGCAATCAGAGAGGGATTTATATCAATATTTAGAAAAGCATGGACGGGTTTCCACTGTAGAATTAGATATAAGTGAAGAAATAAGTGAAGAAATCAAAAGACGTGAGAATAGATCGGCATGGGGACCAACATTTGGCCCAAAAAGTTTCGATGCCACTAAATATGAAAGTGAAATAACATCGGGATTTTTTTTGGTTTATAAAAAACCATTTCTCGAGGGCAGAGATGATTATTTCATAGTTTATTATGGAGCAATGGGATCTGTTGACCTTTCAAAGCAAAGACCATTATTGAAAAAGTTGATAGCAGCGTCATATTACCTTAATGAATCTGGGACGGTCGGTGGTTTAAAAGAGAAATAAAGTGAGGGAGAGCAGTGCTTATATTGTTCGGTATGTGAATATCTATCTAAAATTTTGTACATCACATTGCAGGTTTGTTGAGTAACACAAAAAAGATGATTTAAAAGGTCATATATAGAAAGAAAATTGTTAGAAAAGGCAGCCATTGCTAGCGTAATAGTGGTGATGGTTGTCAGATTTTTATTTATCGGTTTGTATTCTTCTTTAGAAGATTATATAAATATAAGGTGAAACACATTGAAATTTAAAGCTATCAAGCTGATCTATTTTGCAATGCCATTCGCTTTTTTGCTAATGATGGCAGCCACTGCATCAGCAGATATAATAACGGTGGACGATGACAGCGGTTCAGATTATCTCTCAATACAGGCAGCTGTGGACAATGCAAGCCACAGCGACACGATCATTGTCTACCCCGGAACGTATACAGAAAATGTGGATGTAGATAAAGGATTAACGATAATCTCAAAATCCGGAAATCCGGATGATACCGTTGTTCAGGCTGCTAACCCAAAAGACCACATATTTGATGTCACTGCAAATAACGTAACCATCAAAGGATTTAGCTTGAAAAGTGCAGGTGGTACCAGAGAAGACGCAAAAGCCGGAATACATCTCCAAAGTGTTCAGAATGGCACCATCAGCAACAATATTTTGGCTGATAACCTTGTGGGCATCTTTGTTGAATCATCCTCGAACAACGTTCTGGTTGATAATACTGCAAACTCAAACGAATTGTACGGCATCCGTCTTCAGTCGTCCAGTAACAACAGCTTAATCAGTAACGAAGTCTTGTACAACGGTTTCGGCATCTCTCTCATTTCTTCCAACAATAACGAACTGAGTAATAACACTGTAAACTCAAACAACAATTATGGGATTTCTCTGTTTCAATCCGATGACAACAGGTTAATCAATAATACTGCATCGAACAAAAAGTACGGTATCTATCTTTGCTTATCCGGCAACAATGAACTGTGGAATAACACAGCAAATTCAAACAGCTTCCATGGAATCTTTCTTTGGACATCCAGTGACAATCTACTGAACAATAACACTGCAAATTCAAATGAGCTGTATGGTATCCATCTTTTTGGGTTCAGCAATAACAACAGGCTGACTGGTAACACGGCCTCAGACAACAACGATGGCATTAGGTTGTCATGGGATTCCAACAACAATGATCTGAGCAGCAACATTGCAAATTCGAACCAGAAATACGGCATCGATCTTATAGATTCCGCTGGCAATACCCTGCACAACAATTTCCTATCAGGTAATTATAAGGGCATCAAGGTAACGGATAATTACGAAAACCAGATTTACAATAATAAAATCAGTGATAGATATACATGGAAAACAATATTCATTGGCACCGTGTTAACTGTGGCAATACTTGGAATAGCGTTTTTATTCATAAGAAAAAACACAAATTATCGGGATTATCTTTTGATAATAAAGAAATGGTTATTTAAGCTAGCCATTGCCAGTGTGATATCGATGGCTGTTGTATTCGTATTGTTATTTTTGTACTACTTTCCTTTCGAAGCAGATCTTCCAGATAGGACTGTTTATATCGAGGATCTTCAATGGACAAACATTACACACATTGATGAATCTACCTGCCGAACATCTGTTTCAATGAATATGACCTATCTTTATAAAGAGTCATGGATGTACGTGAGGAAAGATAGACCGCTTCCCGATGACTTACCGGTTAAAATTCAGGTGCTTTTGTCTTCACAGGGCAGTTCATGGCCAGGTGATGTGGTTTTCTCAGAAAATGTGACATTGCATTATCAGCAAGTCTATCCTTTTAACTGCAGCTTTGATTTTATGAGCGGAAACTACAGTGTGATGGTGGAAGTCCAACGGAAAGAATATTTTGATGTCCCCCACCCATCCTATGGGGAATGGAGGTGGAACCGTTTAGGAGGGAAAGCTACTAAAATATCATTGTGTTGATTTTGAGTGGTCATTTGGGGCTTTACTGAATAAGGCTATATGACCCATCGGGACACCCACAAGCATGAAAATATGGTATTTTCATATCAAAGTGATTTTTATGAAAGTTAAAATATTAAAAATTATATTGTCAGTCGCCGTATTGATATTCAGCACATCCAGAAACATGGGAGGAAGATCCCGATGTTAAAGTAATCACAGAAGATGTTCTGCGTACAACAGCAAAATACAACTTGGGACTCGTGAAATATGTGAGAAGTTAAAACTTCTCTCCTTTTTTATGCATATGTGGTTGAAATGAATAAAAAATATCTGAACAAAAACATATCTGTCGCAGTTTTTTTATTGGTCATATTAATAATTGGATTGTTCATGAACGCCATACATCAGAATGCGATAGACTGGCGCAGTGTTGATGAACGAAATTGTTGTTTTTACAGTATTGACGTTCATGGACTTTCAGGCAAAGAGGTTACAGGAACAACTACAATAATGGTTCCAATTCCTGCAACAAAAGATGGTCAATTTCTCACACCTCCGTCGCAAAAAGAACCCACTTTTATGCAAATGCTGGTGCATGAATATATCAGTCACACTCCTGAAAGTAAAAGAAAAGGTCCGAGCTTTCAAAACACAGTTGAACTACTTGATAACAAATCTATCGGAATATGGAACACTTTCATTGCAGAAACAGATGATGGATATATGCTGGGATTTAAAACAGATGTATCCACACTTGAAGACATATCTTTCGGCAAAACCATAGTAGTCGATAATATTGACATTTTTGACCCAATAAACAATAACAGTCTTATATTCTCTCCACTAAAAAATCTATCAAGCATATCTATACTACCTTATGGCAACCAAATGAAATATGGCTCAAATCCAACTTATGAAACTTATATATGTTTAAGTGATAATCTTAGAAATGAGTCAATGCGGTTTGAAGTTACTCTTAGGTGTCATAATGACCATACTGAATGGTCAAAAGAATATCGTGGATCTTATCGGACTTATATTGGAACAAAACATCTGGGAACAAGCACTAACGAAGTAGGTAAAATAAAAGTCATAGCCACTTTGGAGCAGGAGTTTTGAGTGAAAACTAAACAGTGCAATATGATACTTTTAGCGGTATCTTTGTATCTTGTAGCCACTAGCAGAGTTCCTGTGACCTCAGCAGCTATAATCACCGTAGACTATGACGGCGGCTCAGATTATATTTCGATACAGGCAGCTGTGGGCAATGCAAATACTGGTGATACAGTAATTGTTTACCTCGGAACGTATACAGAAAACGTGAATGTGAACAAAGATTTAACAATAATCTCAAAATCTGGAAATCCAAGTGATACGATTGTTCAGGCTGGCTGAACCCCATGCATTGCCCGAAGGCAAAGGTAGGTTAGTTTTGAAATTACTTAAGGCTTGCCTGCTCTTGCCTTCGGAGGAAATGTAAAAGAGGTAAATGGAATGAAAACCAATATAAAATTTGGAATCGGTGCACTGCTTGCGGCAATGTTGCTTCTGAGCATGGCGTTTGTATCGGTTGTGAGTGCAGAAGTACTCATTGAGGATACAGTTACAGAAATAATGACAACAGATCAACCAGAACTAGTCCCTGAACCGCTTCCAGACATAGCAGTTGATACTACATCGGTAGCAGAGCAAAATCCATATTGGTACTTGCTTCTGGCAGATAAGGAACAGCAAAAAACTTTGTTTGAATACATTGACAACTCTTATGTGTCCAAAAAAGAAAAGCAAGAGATGAAAAAAAGCAATGAAGGACATGCGAGATGCTGCAGAGGCTGGAAAGACACTGGAGGTAACTACCTCTATATCAATGATCCATGGCCAATGCTCATAGGAGATATATACTGGGAAGACTGGGACGATATCCTCCACACAAACTATATCTATGTGAAGTGAGGGGTTGACTCTCACTTCCTTTATTTTTTAAACCAATCAATTAATTAATGGTAAAGAGGATTTAGAACTATGAATAAAAAATATTTGATCATCATAGTAGTGTTGGCAATTGTAGCTGTATACGGTGGGGGACTGTTATACCCTTATTGTGTCAAACCCTCTGCTGGAGGATTTATGTTAGCGATGAGTGATGAGAATCTATCCGAAGTCGAAGTAATTCTGAGAGAGAACCTGCCTACTTCATTTACTACAGAGAAAGTAGACTGGATAGGTTCCACATATTACACAGTCATTCCATCGTCTGAGTTTAACGGTTTAAATGAAATTTTATGGGATAACGAAAGTATAATGATTACAGCAGCAAAGCAGGAAAATGGAGCTACATATGCTTTTTTCCATAGTTGTTTTGGCAAACGCGAACGGGAGTACAATATAACAGAACTTCAGGAACCCCTAAATAAATACTCACTGGAAGCAAAAGAAGTTAACCAGATATATGTACAATTTGAAGATAACGTGCGTTTAAGCGAGATCGAAGAGATATTGCATCTTTTAGAAAACGAGAGCAATGTGATTGAAGTATCTCCTGATGTTCTTGAGAGGTGAAAATGATGAAAGCTGATAACCGCGTTCGCAACGAATGAGCTACCCAACTACCTAAATGAGACGATCCTGAACAGCGATACCAGAGTTATAGCGACCAAGATCTTATAGGCGCGATGTTGTATTACTATCTTGTCAAGAGAAAAGATCAGGATGAAGCATAAATGGAATAAAAATTATGATGAAAAGATAGAGAATTGGCATACTACTTAGGGTTTAAGGAAAAATAAGGTGATAAATTTTAAAGAACAAAACGCTGATAAACGCGAATGAACGCAGATTTGTTGTCAGATAGTATGAATAATCCTGGATAAGTTATTTTTCGGCAAACGCTTAGAGGAATTTTGGGGTTGACAATACCCGCCGCCCACCATCTTTACCTACCTACGCTGCCTCCCACTTACCCGGCCGCCCTTCCTGCTCAACCCCACAGACCGCGCGCCGGTTTTGGAATGCGCCGACTGCGCGCGAACTCATACTTCACCTCCCTCGCAAGTCCAAATCCGTGTAAATCGGTGTGAATCCGTGTCTGGAAAAATAAGAACCACGCCCCCCATCTTCACTAATCCGCGAGCATTTTAAGAGCAAAGTGCCGGCCGCGCGCCGGTTGCAAATTACAAATATGCTTTATCGTGATGAATAATATCTAAAAAAAGAACAAGTTTCTCATCTTCAAAAACTCTGTATGTTAAAACGAACGAGCCACCAACGTGCACTCTGAAACGATCCTCGTATCTCAATGCTTATAATGATATGGATTCTGTATTATCTCGCTAATCTTTTTGCGGCACGTCAATAAAAGCGATTTATTTTCCTTTTGCAGTTTTTTCAATTTACGATCAAGCGTTTCTGTAATATCGAATTCATATGAAGTAGATGACATGCTCAAAGTCCAAAACGCTGATCAAAATCATCCATATTCTTTAAGCGCACCCTCTTATCCCGTTTTTCAATTTGATCGAGTTCCTTTAGATATTCAGGGTTAACTCTTCTGTGTACGTCACTGTCAATCTCATTAACTGTAAGTTCGATCTGGACTATTTTTTCCTTCAGGAAATTAAGATCGGTTATTATCGAATTCAACATTTCTACTTCGGACATGACATTTCACCTGATTAATATTAGTTCCCTTGTAAACATTAAATACATTTCTATGAGCATATGTGAAAAAGATGTTATCTTTTATCAAATCAAATCCAACCACAGATTTTTGAAATACGCCACCTTCACCCTGAACCATTAACTCACACAACAAAACTGCCGCCGCGCCCGCCTAAAAGCGCAAAATGCCGGACGCGCGCCGATTGTGCATAATGCCAAATGCATATGAATGAACTAAACATGGTACACCACACTGCTGACTCATGGCACGATAAAAGAGTTCGACCAACAACAAGCATAAAGATTTTAAGCATCAACCTTGATAAAGAATAATATGCATCTTAAAGTTGTAATAGAAGAGGATGAGGAAGCGGGAGGTTACGTCGTTTGTTGCCCTGCTCTCCCAGGCTGTTTTTCACAAGGGGACACAACTGATGAGGCGCTGGAAAACATCAAAGAAGCCATACAGGCATGCCTTGAGTCTCTGGCTGAAGATGAAATGAAGTCATATTTGACTGCCCCAACATCCAGAGTAATTGATGTGGTTGCTTAATATCCAAACTTAAAATAATTTCAGGAATGGATGCTATCAAAGCATTTTCCAAAGATGGATGGATTCCCAATCGACAGGTAGGAAGTCATGTTGTTTTAAGAAAAGAGGGACTTAAGGTAACATTGTCTGTTCCGAAACACAAGGAATTAAAACCGGGTTTATTGAGGCATTTGATCAAAGCTGCCGGACTAACTGTTGAAGAGTTTGAAACATTATTGAAATAGATATTTCGTCTTCAATTACTTATCAAATCGGAATGAAGATACACGCCGACTGCGCGCGAATACGTTTACAATTTCAGACAGGATTTACAGGATTTGAATGTCGGTTTGTGACATCCTGTCAATCCTGTTCATCCCGTCCGTTATGCCTGCGCCTGATGTCGATTCTGGGCACGCAAGTTGGCAGGCAAATCCTTGAACCAATTCCCTCACAAATTAAAATCTGCGTAAATCTGTGTGAATCCGTGTCTGAAAAAAAATGATAACCTCGCGCGCGTTTTGTGATTTACTTTCCTACCCCTTCGTCATATCTTCACTCATTCGCGCCCGCTCCAAGTACAAATCGCCTGAAGCGCGCCGGTTTTGGAATGCGCCGACTGCGTGCGAACTCATACTTCACCCCCCTCGCAAGTCCAAATCCGTGTAAATCGGTGTGAATCCGTGTCTGGAAAAATAAGAACCACGCCCCTCATCTTCACTAATCCGCGAGCATTTTAAGAGCAAAATGCCGGACGCAAACACGTCGCCTGCATGCGATCACATGATTCAATCCACTCTCAAATCAGCGCCTGCGATTCATTGCAAAATATTAACCGCAGATGAACGCAAATACATTCACCTGCTACCGCAGTTGAGTGCC
>JAUWQD010000018.1 GCA_030611265.1 Methanosarcinaceae archaeon
GGCTGTACTTTGCACTTTTTGGCAACTTTATTATACTTGTTTCACTAAGTAGTTCAATTGCTAAAGTCAGTATGCTAGCTGACTTTATTTTTGTAAAATCCATTGAATCATCCCCTCCAGGATTTGATACTGAGGGGAATGATTCACATGGTACAAACTTTTTCAATTTGTTGGCTTAAGTTAAAATGAAAAATTGATAATCAATCGGAAGTAGGGCTATTCGGAAGTACTGATTCTACTACTGGATTAGAATTGCATTGGAGACTGCACTATGAATACGAATCTATTATCTGTTACCCCTGCATCTATTTATTTTGCGTTTAATGTTATCTCGTTTTTGTTTTATGGATTGGACAAGGCTAAGGCTCAAGCGAAACGAAAATGGCGACGGGTTCCTGAAAATAATCTGTTGTTGATGGCATTGATGGCACCTTTTGGTGCTATGGCAGGAATGCAGATATTCAGGCACAAGATTAGAAAAGATCGATTCAAGTATTTGGTGCCGGCTTTTGTTGCGGTTCATCTGGTTATTTTTGCGGTATTGTGATTTTATAAAAAGCCTCAACTAATCGCCAATAAACAATTCATAAACAAAAAAAAAGATGGAATACTTTAGCATTCCATTTATTAAATCAATCCGAGAAGATTGGCTAAAAACTGCCCTACTTTTGCAACTCCGACAACTATCATATTTGTAACTCCAACACCCTTGTAAGTGATATCCCCATTATTGAGAGCACTCATAGTTTCAGATGCGGGGTCTTCAGAGCTTAAGATCTTGTCTATGGTTTCCTCGTTTGACGTAACCAGAAGTGTTGGTTTTTCTGGTTCTCCACTTGTGATTTCAGTGATATATGCATCTGAATCTGTAACTGCTGCAAGTTCAATATCTTCACCTGTTTTTGTGATGGTGATATGGATAACCTGATCACCAAATATTGATGCGACAAATGGCACATCCGGATTTGCACTAATAAAAGCATTGTATTCAGATAGCAAATACATTTCAACTTCATCTTCTGTTACTGCTGATGCCGGTAAAGCAAAACAACTAGTTACTACAAATGTTAGTAATATCAAAATGGAAAGCCGTTTTATGTTCATCATGTTTCTTGTCCCCACTATTATATAGTCAGTATATAAAATAAATATTTCATTGTATAAATAATTTATTGAGTGCTCCATATTTCAGTATCCTTCGGTTGTTTTTGTGACCTGAAAATATTTGGGATATGAGAAAATGCTTATAACAAGGCTTTACTAATATATTAGTAGACAAGAATTTGTCAAAACATAGCGGGATATATTGGAGTTTGCAAATGGACTATGACAAATCAGACATCAATGACGTATTCGCGGCTTTAGAAACATCTAAAGAGGGTTTGTCATTCGAAGATGCAAAGATCAGGCTTGAAAAATACGGTATTAACGAGCTTGAGGAAAAACAAAAAGTTACGCCCCTGAAAGTGTTGCTGAACCAGTTTGCAGATTTCATAGTATGGATCTTATTTGCGGCAGCCATAATCTCGTTGATGATAGGGGAAACCATCAACTTTTGGGTAATCTCATCGATCATCGCATTTGTCGTGATTTTGGGTTTTATACAGGAATACAAAGCAGAAAAAGCAATGGAAGCACTGAAAAAAATTGTTGAACCAACCACCAAAGTGCTTAGGAATGGACGGCGAAAAGAGATTCTGACAAATGAAGTCGTACCAGGTGATATTTTGCTGCTTGAGACCGGTAGCAGTATCCCTGCCGATGCAAAGATATTTGACATAACCGGCTTGAAGGTCGATGAAGCGGCTCTAACGGGTGAGAGCGGGTCGGTTGAGAAAAAAGAAGGCGATATGGTCTTTGCAGGAACACAGATAGTTCATGGAAAGTGCAAGGCTGTGGTAACGGCAACAGGCATGCAAACGAAATTGGGACAAATTGCAGGGATGATACAGGAAGTTGAAGAAAAAACTCCCCTGCAGATAAAGATATCAGACCTTGCAAAAAGCCTTGCAATACTAGCCCTTAGCGCATCTACTCTTGTATTCATCCTCGGGATGATAAAAGGAGCACCTCTGGGTAGTATGCTGATAATTGCTCTTGCACTGGCCGTTGCATCCGTTCCCGTGGGACTGCCGTTTACGCTCACACTCACTCTTGCGTATGGAATGCATAAGATGGCAAAACAAAATGCGCTTATCAGGAAAATGCTTGGTGTTGAGACGTTAGGGTCTACAACGGTAATCTGTACGGATAAGACAGGCACGTTGACAAAGAACGAGATGACTGTCGAAAAGGTCTATGTTGACGACACATTCTTTGACATAACAGGTGTCGGCTATGAACCGAAAGGAGATTTTTCGGTTGATGGTGCAAAGATCGATGTGGCAAAACATGAAAATCTGAGCATGTTGTTAAAGGCTGCTACTCTTTGTAACAATGCGGGCTTTGAGGAAAGTTTAGGGAATTTGGGAAATGTGGAAAAGCAGGAAAAATGGAAACTTATCGGAGACCCGACAGAGATCTCGCTTGTTGTTGCAGCAGCAAAAGGGGACATGTGGCAGGACGATCTGAAAAATGATTACCGGATGATCGAAGAGATTCTCTTCACATCAGAAAGGAAATTAATGTCAACCGTACACGAAAAAAGTGGAGAGAAGTGTAAAACGGTATTCAGCAAAGGTGCACCCGAATTTTTGTTAAAGAAATGCAGTTTCATCAGGAAAAGGGACGGGGTTGAGGAACTCACCAAAGACGAGGTTGCGAGAATACTTGAAACAAACCATGATCTTGCAAGTTCTGCTTATCGTGTGCTTGGTATTGCCCATAAGGAGATGACCGAGCCACTGACTCCTGAAAACATTGAGAAGGATATGGTATTTCTGGGATTGGTTGCCATGATAGATCCTGCCCGGGAAGAAGCAAAAGAAGCGATCGTGACCTGTAAAAAGGCTGGCATCAAGGTCGTAATGATAACAGGCGATAATGATGCGACTGCAAAAGCAATAGCAGAGAATATTGGTCTATTCGATGAAGTAGGGGATTTTGGAGATCTGACGGATGAAAAATTAAAAGGCATCGTTGCGGATGGTGTGATAACAGGCAGCGAACTGGAATCATTGGACGAGGATGAGTTTGAGGGTGTTGTTGAGGGCATTAGTATCTATGCAAGGATGATGCCGCAACAGAAAGTGAGGATCGTTAAGGCATTGCAGAAGAAAGGTCATATCGTTGCCATGACAGGTGATGGTGTAAATGATGCTCCTGCACTCAAGAAAGCAGATATCGGTATAGCGATGGGAATCAAGGGAACCGATGTGGCAAAGGAATCGAGTACCATGGTGTTACAAGATGATAATTTCGCAACGATCGTTGATGCAGTGAAGCAGGGCAGGGCGATATATGCTAACATTGAGAAATTCACCTGTTATTTGGTTTCAAGGAATTTCACAGAGGTCATATTGATAATGATGGGCATCATCCTGCTTGGTTTTGATTTCCTGCCGCTTTTGGCATTGCAGATATTGTTCATAAATATGTTTGATGAGGTAATGCCTGCGATCGGGCTTGGTCTGGACCCTGCAAGAGAGGGAATTATGCTGAAAAGACCAAGGGATCCTTATGAAAAGATCCTAAAAAAGCGGAACTTGATCATGATTATGAGCATGGCTTTTATTATGGGGATGGCAGCATTTATGGTGTTTGTGCTGGACGATCCGGTCAATGAGATTGAAAAAGCAAGAACATTGACCTTTGCTACGATCGTGAGTATGATATTATTCATCCCGTTCGCATTCAGGTCGCTGGATGATTCAATTATCAAGGTCGGTCTTTTCACAAACAAACTTTTGGTTGGTGGTGTATTTGGGACATTCCTGTTGACACTGGGTGTAATGTATATCCCATTTTTCCAGAGTATATTTGAACTCACTCCCTTGTCTGTAACGGATTGGTTAATCCCTCTGTCCGTAGCATTTGCAGCAATGGTCTTTGCTGAGGTTATCAAAGCAGCGACCAAAGGTGTAAAATAGGTGTAAATCTTATATGCGGCAGGTATTTTCGCAAGAATGTCTATTTTTGTAAATATCGCTAATGGCGAATGCGTGCTATTTTGAGTGTTTGAAGATATTGCTCCATAATAATGTATAGCGTTTTCTGCCTGAGTTTAATCTTAAACTCGAACTTGAATTTAACAGAATACAATTACATTATAACGCAAACAAACAAAAATATTTCATATATTCGATACCGATATCAATACATTTTATACATAATGAGTAGAAACGTGTGGAATTTGGGGCAAGTACCCGTTGGATTAAATATGCTAACGAGGACCTCCATTAAGATTCCCTGAAAAAAAATATTATTACGAGATAAGATCATGGAACAATTTAAGAAACTGGGCATTTGTGAGCCCATATTAAGAGCAATTGAGGATGAGAGATTTATTGAACCTACTGAAATTCAGGAAAAGTCAATCCCTTACATCCTTGATGGAAGAGATGTTGTCGCAGAGTCGGCGACCGGATCCGGCAAGACGCTTGCGTTTGGATCGGGTATATTACATGATATCGAGAAGGGAGAGGGAATACAGGCTGTTGCATTAACCCCTACACGAGAACTTGCGGAACAGGTTGCAAGTTCACTGCGGATATTTGGAAAATACCAGCATTCAAAGATCACTGCAATTTATGGCGGTGTGGGGATTGAACCACAGATCAAGAGACTTAAAAGAACTGAGATCGTTGTCGGAACTCCGGGACGTGTTCTTGACCACATAAACAGGGGCACGATGGATCTGAGCAATGTGGAACAATTTGTGATCGATGAAGCCGATACGATGCTTGATATGGGATTCATAGACGATGTTAAAAAGATACTCCGGGCATGCCCACTTGAAAAGCAGGTGCTTTTGTTCTCGGCCACAATATCGAGAGAAGTAAACCGTCTTGCCCAAAAATACATGGTAGACCCTGTAAATGTGTCTGTGGAGGCTTATGTGGATGCTTCGAAACTTGAGCAAATATACTACAAGGTGTCCAATAGTATGAAATTCTCGCTGCTTCTCCATTTGATCAAAAATGAGCGGTCAGGACTTATCATGGTCTTTTGCAATACCCAGAGAAATACGGATTTTATTGCAAAGAACCTCAAAAAATACGATGTTGATGCTGTTGCTCTTCATGGCGGTTTGAACCAGAGTAAACGAACAAGCATTATGAACCAGTTCCACTCTGCAAAAGCCACTGTCCTCGTATGCACCGATGTGGCGGCACGTGGAATTGATGTACCTGAGGTATCACATGTGTACAATTACGATATTCCAAATGAGAGCAAGCATTATGTTCACCGTATCGGGCGAACCGCAAGAGCCGGTAAAGAGGGCAAGGCGATAAGCATTCTAACAGATCGTGACCGGGGTTTCTTTGATGCGGTGCTGCAAGATAACGATGTGTCCATCATTGAAGAGGAGACTCCTTATATTCAACAAGTTGAGATCAAATGGATGGAAAAACCAAAGGACAATAAAAGATCAGGTAGAAGACAAGATAGAAATCAAAACCGGTCCTATGTACAAGGCGGTCACAAAAGCCACAGTGATGGGAAAGGTAAAAGTGGTCAAAAACGATCCTTTGGAAATAAAAGTCAACAAAGCCGTGATGGTGGAAAGAGCCAAGGTGGTCCAAAAAGAACTTTCGGAAATCAAGGGCCACAAAGCCGTGATGGTGGAAAGAGCCAAGGCGGTCCAAAAAGATCCTTTGGCAACCAAGGTCCTCAAAGCCAGAATGGTGGAAAAGGTCAAGGCGATCAAAAGAGCCAAAAAGGCTCACAAAGAAGACCAAGACAACACAAACGATGATGTTTTTGGTCAATCGATATTAGTATTGCGGGAGGGTGCAAATGGATGGTTGCACCCCCCTACAACAACCTTTATAATATGAAACGATGTTAAAGGGATGAAAACATGTTGTCCCGGTAGGGTAGAGGATATCCTTGGGGCTTGCGGAGCCTTAGACCCGTGTTCGATTCACGGTCGGGACGTGTTTTTCATTTTCACATATTTTTCACATATTTTTCACATATTTTTTCTACGTCATAGGGAAGTATCGTAGCATAGCGGAGATGCTTCATTGCGCCCTCCCGAGGCGCAACTCGGGTGTTCAATACATTTGTTTTTTGATCCGTCAAATGGGTTTTCTTGTTTAGGAGGATTACGGAATTGGCAATTTCACTTGATGGAACTGTTGAGAAAAGTGTAGCAAATATGACTGATGAATTGTGGGATATTTTGAGTCTGATGGGTAAAGAATGCGGAAAATACTATGTTTGATGAAAGACGTGCGGAAAGTGCGATGGGTGGCGGGTAACGCAGATACGCTACGCTACGGACTTATAATCACACATCAACCAACTCAGCCACCACCGCATCCATCAATTTCGCGCCGTCGGTTTGTGATTGATTGAGTTTTGCTTCGAGTTCGTCACAGAGTGCACACACCCCAGCGGGCATGCATACAGAAGCGTAATTGGCATCGAGGTTGTACTTGCAATATTAAAGAATGGGCAGGCAGATCGATCTTTACTTTGATATACTTTTGATCCTTTGCTTTTGATAAGCCAGTATCTTATCGCTTAAAGGATGATCCGGCATTATCCTTATGTGAGTCAAGGAGACAATGAGGACTTCTTTATTCTCATCCATTATCTTACAAGCTATGCCTCCTGCATCTCCAGAATCATACACTTCTAATATATTCAATTCTACATTCTTTAGGATTACTCCTTGCTTGCGCAGTGTTTTCTGTAGTTTCTTTGAAGGGTACACTGGGATTGGCAAAAAATCTTGGATTTCTTCAATCAATTTCATGTTATTACCTTTGCTCCTAAAATAGCATTTTCATTTTCATGGGTGTCCCGCAAAATTATGAATGCTTATTTTATCTACAACATCAAATAACTTGCCCGTATTCAGCTTTTGAATTCATTTAGTTGGAGATTATCGGGCGGCAGGTTTGCGATTTTGGACCGGATGAACAGGATCGACAGGATGCCGTTGAATGTTCGAGCGGAAATCCTGTCCATCCCGTAAATCCTGTCTGATATTTCTCCAATCGATGTCTATTTGCGTGTATCTGCATTCCAGTATGAAATGGTAAACGCAGATACGCTACGCGACGGACTTGTGATTACGCACCAACCAACTCAGCCACCACCGCCTCCATCAATTTCGCGCCGTCGGTTTGTGATTTATTAAGTTTTGCTTCGAGTTCATCGCAGAGTGCCATGAGTTGATCAACTCTGGCGACGATGCTCCCGAACGTGTTTTCATGAAAAATGCATACATTATTAAATGATGCTGATCCCGTTCTCTACAGCCTTATTGAAAATCAAATTATCAATCTTTTTTCGTGAAAATTCCTCTGGTGTATAACAGATAGCATCAATGTGTTCTGGAAATCGGACTTCTTTAAGGAACTGTGCCATCCTGCCTGTGAATTTCTGCCCTTTAAAATAATCAGAAACGATTATAAGATCAATATCACTGTCATCTGTGGGTTTCCCCCATGCACGCGAACCAAACAAGATTAACTTTTCAGGATTGAACTTTGATACAATAACATCAATTTTTTCAGTAAGGAATCTTCGGACCAATTTATCCCTTACCGCAGTGTTATCAATCATAATCTTCCCCCATCTGTGATTTTTCATCATGGTGTTTACGAATGGACTTTTTTACAAGTGATGCTATTTCATCAGCATCCTTTTCCGTAAGTTCGCTCTTCTCAAGAATGATGAAATTATCTTTTTCATCCAAACGTTTGTACTGACGCCCCATGAATTTGTCATACTCAAATGTCTTCATTTCCCAATTATGTTTCATACTATTTTCCACTTAGTGTTTTGTTCTTTTTCGGTGGCAAATAATTTTTCTCGGTGACAACCTTTTTCCCCGTTTTCTCTTCCAATTCCACCCTCGCTTTTTTCGCAATATTGCCACCTGATTTACCGGCCAATTCATTTTCAGACATTCCAATGGCTTCTGTGCTTTCGGCAATCTGTCGGGTAGATAACTCCGCCAATGCGGTAAAGATCAATTCAGCTTCACTCATGTGATCGCGCAAATTTTGCGTATGCAAGTTTTTGATATCTTTGTGCTCTTTTACCGTTACATCAGACCATTCCTGATGAATGATATTGGTGAGTATGGCAAACTCTTCACCCTTTTTAATCTCATGTTCACTCCAGTAATCTGTGAGTTTGTTACGAGTCTCCTGCCCCATCATTCGTTGCTGAATCCATTTATCGCTACGTCCATGTTTTTGCCAGTTTTCCCTGGCTCTATCAAGTGAACGTGCCGGATCGGCAATTTCTTGCATCCGCTCATAGCCCACTTTTGCAAGCCATAGTTTAATCGGCTCAGCTTTGGGGCTTGGCACGGATTGGATTAGCCGTAAGAGTGTTTCGGCATTAGCAACATCTGTCAAGCGCAATTTTCCATCTTGCGCAACCATTTTCAACCGGTTACATTTTGTAACCGTTTCACTACCTTCCTTGTTTAATCGGTTTTTCAAAACTTTCCAGTAGTTTCTGGCAACTTGGAAATCAGGTTGCTGTGTCAAAACCTGTATGATATCCACTACCGAAAAAAACCAAGTTTCGGTATCTTCATCATACAAACGACGAATTTTGTAATCTTCAAATATTGCTAAATTGTTCTTCATGCCAACCCTCAAAAAGTATAAGTGAATTTTTTGATTATAAACATAATTGATTTTTTTGTATATATATCAAAGCCAAGCGGTGTGAAAGTGTTTACACATCAACCAACCCAGCCACCACCGCCTCCATCAATCTCGCGCCGTTGGTCTGTGATTGATTGAGTTTTAACCCCACGCTACAAATCTGCGTTCATTTGCGTTTATCTGCGGTTCGATAAAAAATAACCGCAGATACGCCACGCGACGGACTTGTGATTACGCAACAACCAACCCAGCCACCACCGCCCCATCAATTTCGCACATCTACTCATCTAATTTAGCATCGCACGAACAGCACACCCATACTTCTTTATTATCTTGTTCCACAAGAATGCGCTCATTATGATGACAGACTTTTTGTCTTTCTGCTCCTTCGAGACCCATGACCTGAAATATCATATCCTGCGCACATTCATTTATACATATATTGCAATTTCCATCAAAAACTAAATCATCCAGATCAGGCAGTGAATCTTTTCCAATCTTAACAATGACTTCTGAAGCAATATCTATACGGTCATCTATGTCTGAATCTGAAAGACTATCATCACCGATTGCATATTCAATTGTACACATAATTGGCCTAACCGTTTTTACACCATATTGAATCAATTCTTTTTCGGCAAGTTGGCGAGTGTTTTTTCTTTTCGAAAACAGCCGCGCAGCAATATCCGAAATTTTGTAAAATTCTTCCTCATCATCATCTTCTTTAAGATATGGACACATATTTTATCACTCCTATGCATTTTATTATCGGATTAGTCTATGCCGCCACGAGATTGTGCACCACCGCCTTCATCAATTTCGCACCGTCGGTGTATGATTGCTTCAATATACCTTTGATTTTAGTTTTACAAAATTTTCCCCAAATACTTTTCCAGATCAGTATAGTTGTTTTTCCGATCCAGTAAGCACACAAGAACAATATTGGGAGACAGTACTGCATAAATAAGTCTAATTTCTTTATTTTGAAGGTTCAACCTGACCCTGAATACATTAGGTACAGTTTTAGTGTGAATCCTTTTAAACCTGAATGGATTTGATGAGATCAAATCGATCTTTTCTTTTATCTGATCCTTGGATTTTTTATCAAGGTCTTCTATCTGCTCAATAAAAAATTCTGTAGCAACAAGTTCAAACTTCATTGTAAAGCTTTGATGATATCATTTTGGTCTTTTATCTTGCCTTTCTCAATTGAAACTGACAATAATTTTTCAATCAGGTCAACCTCTTTGCCGGAGAATGATTCATCATATTTGTTATCCCTGAATATCTTGTCTCTTATCGCCTCAAGAATAAATTCTTGGATGTTTCTATAACCATAATTATCTACATACTGTTCAGTAGCTAATTGTAATTTGGAAGGCAAACGAAGATTTATCTGCGGATTTGCATGAGTCATAATAAATACTAATGTGTATTTATTGGTATTTAATGGTATCTTTTGCTTATTGAGTAGCAGGAAATTGTCTTGCAAAAACTTACAATAAATCTGCATTCATTTGTGTGTATCTGCGGTTCAATCAAAATATTAATCGCAGATGAACGCAGATACGCTACGCTACAGACTTGTGATTACGCACCAACCAACCCAGCCACCACTGCCTCCATCAATTTCGCGCCGTCGGTCTGCGATTGATTGAGTTTTAACCTCCTAACTACAAATCTGCGTTCATTTGCGCTTCAATTAAAAAAAATAACCGCAGATGAACGCGAATAAACGCAAATGCGCTACGCGACGGACTTGTGATTACGCACCAACCAGCCCAGCTACTACCGCCACCATCAATCTCACGCCGTCGGTCTGTGATTGATTGAGTTTTGCTTCGAGTTCGTCGCAGAGTGCCATGAGCTGGTCAACTTTGGAGACGATGCGGCGCTGTTCTTCGAGTGGAGCCAATGGAACCAAATGATTTTTAATTGTAGACAAATTTAACTCGATCTGATTTGTTGTTCCTGAAGCCATCTCTTCTATTTCATTTTGAATAATTGGGCTAGCAATCCAGCAGTAGATAAAACGGCTATTAAGCAAAATAGGCCGAACAATTGTTACATGAGAATCAGCAACAACTTTATCATGTGAATTATCTTCATGAACATAAGCATTAACTCGTCCAATCGTTCCTGTACCTGTTGAATTCCAAAGGAGATCACCAGTACGCAGGAAGCGCTCTTCATTATACTTTTCTAGTGCAGAAGGAGAAATAAATCTGGCTCTATCTAACTTGAAACCATCCCATTGAATACACTTTTGAGATATTACTGGAATATCACTTTTTTCAACGTATTTTGGACCTTTTCCCCTTTGGATATAAGAGCAAATATCATCAAACCTAGCCCAATGCCATCCAACTGGCAATTCAAAATAGATTTCATCTTCAATAACTGGGGGCAATGGCTTCAATTTCTTAGCATTCTTCCCTTTCTCAACCTTAATCCTCTCCAACAACACCGCCGCAGGCTCATCATTCGGATCCTGCCGCACAAGTTTCCCCTGCACCGCCAGTTGCAATATCGCTTTCCTCAACTCGCCCACGGTTTCGGGATTGTCATAGAGCAGGTCGAAATTATCACAAACACGCTGCCAGTGGTTAGCGAATTCGGCAGGCTCGTGGGCGGTCAGCAGTTTGTCAAGCGCGGCGCTGTTGAGGCGCAGGCGGGTTTCCTGCTTTTTCTGCTGTCGGGCTTCAAGCTCGTCGCAGAGTGGCATGAGTTGTTTAAGTCTGGTGACGATACGACGTTGTTCATTAGGAGGGGGGAGTGCCACTAATAGATTTCCTATTATTTTCATATTCAATCCCCTTCTCTGTTTATGACCAGTTATGTTTCTAATATTCATATAATTCGATTTTAAATATAAAAATAAATATTCCGGAACAAAATATTCGTCATTTTTTGAAATCATCGCAACCAGAGATTGATTGCATGCGGCATCGATTCTCAACATTGCGACTGTCCCTCTGGTTTTCCCTTGCCCATTTAATGCTATTAAAACAGAATCAACAGGTAATATTTTGCAATTAGAATCATTTAAACCTTTTTCAGTAATTCTCCCATCGCATTCGAAAATTTCTCCTTTATTAACATCTCCAGATTTTAACCATCTTATACTTCCATCCCAATAATCTGATTTTCTTGTGCTTGGTGTTGCTCCAGTTTTGAGAGAAAAAATAGATCCCAACCTAACCCATTTCCATCCACCTGGAGCTTCATAAGGAATCTCATTTTCATTGATGGAATTGAAACCTTTTTCAGTTTTGATTTTCTTTTCCTTAACCAATTCCTCTCTCTCAGCCTTAATCTTCTCCAACAACACCGCCGCAGGCTCATCATTCGGGTCTTGTGGCACAAGCTTCCCCTGCACTGCCAGTTGCAAAATAAGCTCGCGCAGTTTCTGAACACCATTTGGCGTATCAGCAAGCAGTCCGAATTTATCAAAAAACGTCTCAGGGTTCATGCTTTAGTCTCACCGAGTGCATCCACAAGTTCATCCCTGAGCTTGTTACGGGTGTCTGCAATTTCATGTAGCAACTGGTGGTAATCTTGCAGTAATTCATCAGGGTCGCCGTGTTTTGTATCCTCTACATTCGGGTTCTTAATGTCCAGATTGTAGCTATTGCTCTTAATCTCATCAATCGACACCCTCCATGCAAAATCAGTCTCCTCGCGATTGTCCCACCATGCCTTCTCAGGTTCAAACTCTTCTATGCGCAGGGGTTTTGTCTTGGAATAAGATTTGTACCCTTCAGGATAAGTGTGCTCATAAAACCAGACTTCCTTTGTAGGCTCGCCTTTGGTGAAAAAAAGCAGGTTGGTCTTAATGCCTGTGTATGGATTAAACACACCATTCGGCAGGCGCACAATGGTATGCAGGTTGCACTTCTCAAGCAATTCCTCCTTGATCCGTGTCTTTACACCCTCGCCAAACAGCGTACCGTCAGGCAGGACAATAGCACCGCGCCCTTGATCCTTTAGCAGATGCACGATAAGCACAAGGAACAGGTCTGCGGTTTCCCTTGTACGGAAGGATGCCGGAAAATTGGATTCAATACCGTCTTCCTCCATACCGCCAAAAGGCGGATTGGTGACAATTACATCCAACTTGTCCTTTTGCCCGTAGTCACGCAAAGGTCGTGCAAGAGTATTGTCATGACGGATCTGTGAAGGGTCTTTGACATTGTGCAGCAACATATTCGTAACACAAAGAAGATGCGGAAGAGGCTTTTTCTCCACGCCGGAAATTGAGTTTTGAAGTGTTGCTTCATCCTCAACACTCTTAACATACTTTCCGCGCACATGCTCAATAGTAGCAGTAAGGAAACCGCCGGTACCACAGGCAGGATCAAGCATATTCTCGCCCAGCTTCGGGTCAACCCTGTCCACCATAAACTTGGTGACAGCCCGTGGTGTGTAAAACTCACCGGCATTACCTGCGCTTTGAAGGTCTTTCAATATCTGCTCATAAATATCCCCGAACAAAAACAGATCATCAGTCTTATTGAAATTGATCTCATTGATCTTGTTAACGACCTGACGCATAAGAGTACCCGATTTCATGTAGTTATATGCATCCTCAAACACACCGCGAACCACAAAACCGCGCCGGTCGCCCTCTACATCAAGAGACAGATCCTTCAGGGTCTTAAAAAGGTCATTATTCACAAAATCCAGTAACTCATCACCCGTAATACCCTCAGGGTCAGTCGCCCAGTTGCACCAGCGCAGACGATCGGGAATTGGTGAAACATAATCATCTTCAATCAACTCATACTCTTTTTCGCGGTCATCATATATCTTGAGGAAAAACATCCACACAAGCTGACTGATACGCTGAGCGTCGCCATCCACACCGGCATCCTTCCTCATAATGTCCTGAATCGTTTTGATAGTAGTGCTGATTGACATCGTTTTATTCCCTTTTTACAATATAATACACTTTTTTGACAGGATTTACGGGATTTACAGGATACAATTTCCATAAAAATCCTGTCCATCCTGTTAATCCCGTCTAAAATGATAAAAACAATTGTATTTATTCATACAGAAGATTTTCTCATTAACAATCAGGTCAAAAAAAATTAAGCCTCTGCCATATAGAGTTGCTTTTCCAATCCTTTCACGGCTACAAGGTAATTATCCTTTCCTCCAAAGATGTCAATGATCTCAATTGGAGTGCCAAACTGGTTAATAGGTTGTACTTTCAGTACATCCATGCTCTCAATATTCTCAATACCCTCATCTGCATACTTATCCAGTAAAGCATCAAGAACAACACGCGCTTGCTCACCGTACCTGGTAAAATAATCACTCTTACGAACCTGCTTTGCCCTATCCTTCCTGCTAAGTGGCGGCTGGTCGAACACAACATGACAGATCAGGTCAAACGGATCGAAATCCTTGCCAACCTGTTCCGCCAATTCCTCAAACATCACGCCCTCTTCTTCAAGTTCCTTAACAACCGCCATCTTTTGGCTGGCAGTGCTCCAATAATTAAGGAAAGAATCCAGTGACTTAAAATCCTTAAGCACAGCTTTGCTGGTATAATCCTTAAGTGACTCAGTAATTAATTTCCCTGCCTTATCCATATACTGCACACGCTCATTAATAACGCGCACCTTCACATCATCCACCACATATTTATCGCGCCCTGCGTTGGAATGTTCCCTCAATAAAACGGGTTTGGTAAGCCCGGGTTCATATATCTCCACCGGTTCTCCATCAAAATCAGGATCAGCAAAAAGTTCAGTCGCCTTCTTAAAATCCATAATTGTGAAAAAATGCTTATCAAACTCCTCATTGATACGTGTCCCCCTGCCAATGATCTGTTTAAACTGGGTCATGGACTGGATACGCTGGTCAAGAACTATGAGTTTACAGGTTTGCACATCAACTCCGGTTGACAGGAGTCTTGATGTAGTCGCTATAACGGGATAACGAGTCTCCGGCAGGATAAAATTATCAAGTTCCGCTTTACCCTCCGGATTATCACCCGTGATACGCATGACATATTTACGGTTTTCTACTGCAAGATCAGGATTTTCATTAACAAGCGCCTGACGCATCCTTTCAGCATGATCTATATTCTCACAAAAAACAATCGTCTTATCAAAACGATTTGTAGCTTTCAAATACTCTGAAATCTTATTAGCCACAACCTGTGTACGCTGTTCAAGCACAAGACCCCTATCGAAATCCTTCTGGTTATAGATTCGATCTTCAATAGAATGACCATACTTATCAATCTTATATCTCTCAGGTCGCCACCCTGTCAGGTCTTTATCCAGATCGATCCGTATCACCTTATACGGTGCCAGAAAACCATCTTCAATTCCCTGTTTGAGTGAGTAAGTGTAAACCGCCTCTCCAAAATAATGAATGTTTGAAACATACTTTGTCTCCTTTGGCGTTGCAGTCATCCCAACATGAGTTGCCGATGAAAAATACTTAAGAATATCATGCCATGCCGAATCCTCATCAACACTGCCACGGTGGCATTCATCCACCACAATAAGATCAAAGAAATCAGGTGAGAACTGCTTGTAAATGTTCTTCTCTTCCTCCGTCCCTGTAACTGCCTGATAAAGAGAAAGGTAAATCTCATAAGACTTGTCTGCCTGCCGCTTTTTGATCTTAGTCATGGCATTGCCAAAAGGCTTAAAATCATTTGTCCGTGTTTGATCTACCAAAATATTACGGTCGGCAAGGAACAAAATACGCTTCTTAGTACGTGATTTCCACAATCTCCAGATGATCTGGAAAGCAGTAAATGTTTTTCCCGTGCCGGTAGCCATAACCAACAACAATCGATCCTGCCCTTTAGAAATTGCTTCAACCGTGCGGTTAATGGCGATTTGCTGATAATATCGCGGAGCTTTCCCACTACTATCGGTATAATATTCTTGAATGATGGATTCCTCTTCAATGCTGTCAATACCCTTCCATACACAATAGTTCTTCCAAAGTTGCTCAGGTGAGGGAAACTCATGTAATGCAATTTCACGTTCAACCTGACCCGAAGTACCGCTTCGATCATGTTCAAGAAAAGCATCACCATTTGAACTATAAACAAAAGGAATATCCAGTGTCTCAGCATATCCGAGCGCCTGTTGCATACCCTCGCCAACACCATACGTGTTCTTTTTAGCTTCAATAACAGCAATCGGAATATTCTGCTTGTAGTAAAGGATGTAATCCGCCCGCTTAGGTTTCCCTCTACTTACCGATTGACCTTTAACAATGACCCGACCTTTAGTAAAAGTAACTTCCTCACGTATCTGGGTATGTAAATCCCATCCGGCCTGACTAATGGCAGGAGTGATATATTTAGTACAAATATCTCGTTCACTGAGCTCTTTTTTGTTGATTTCTTCCATCAAATATCATCTTCAAGCGGTGATGTTATTGACAAATAAACAACTTCATTAAATATATAACATGCAGTTTTTAAATAAATTCTGTTATTTTTTGCTGGATGTTGCAGACGACAAAAGAGAGTTACGTATTAACCCTAGAAAGCCAATTATCGATTTTGTTTACATAAAGATAATATATATCCATCCCAATAACTGTCGTAGCCATCTAAGTATACTATAATGGCTACTTTAAGTTTTATAAAACTATACAGTTATTGAATATTTATAATAATATAAAAACTATAAGAGGTAATACTTATGGATGGTTATCAAACATTTTTGATATTGCTTGCAGTCTATTTATTAGGACTCATAACAATTGGATGGTATTTTTCGAAAAGACAGAAATCTGTTACTGATTTCTGGCTCGCAGGCAGGGAAGTTGGTGCTATTGGCATTGGCTTTTCAGCCGCAGCATCCTGGCTCACGGCAGGAGCGCTCCTCGCAGTCATTGGTTTTTACATGCTGCTTGGAATGGGCTCGATATGGGGATTTGTATTCCCTAACATCGCCGCCCTGCTGATAATTGCACCCCTTGTTGGCAGGATAAAGAACCTGCCTTCCGTTACTCAGCCGGAACTTCTTGAAATGAGATACAGCAGCGCAATACGTGCTCCTGTTGCATTTATCATCACCATTGTGATGATACTCTTTGCAGTGGCTGATATCAAGGGATTTGCATTTGTCCTGTCAGTATTCTATGGGGTAG
This sequence comes from Methanosarcinaceae archaeon, assembly GCA_030611265.1. Taxonomy (GTDB): domain Archaea; phylum Halobacteriota; class Methanosarcinia; order Methanosarcinales; family Methanosarcinaceae; genus Methanovorans. Next base: position 16,878 of record JAUWQD010000018.1, read on the forward strand.
ATCCAATTCATGCAGCACTTATAGTCGCAATTGCCGTATCGGTATATGTGACCCTTGGAGGATTGTCTGCCGTTGTATGGACTGATGTCATCCAATTCGCATTCCTGTCAGTCTTTGCACTTGTAATGGCAGCCCTTGCAGTGAGTGCTGCAACATCGGGTGGAGTTGACATGGCAGAAATTTCCGTGTCCCAACTGTTCAGCGATGTGCCGGGTACATGGTGGAATCCGTTCATAATCGGACTTCCTATGGTACTCATATTCATATTTGCAATTGTTCCCGGGTGGATGACAGAACAGGACCCATGGCAGAGAGTCTGGGCTGCAAAAGATGCAAAGTCCGCACGATTTGGAATGATTCTTGGTTCACTGTTGGTTGCAATCGTATTCGCCGCATGTGCCGTGATCGCGATTGGACTCAACGCTATTTATCCTGATATTGCAGCAGCCGGCTTCCCGATGGGAATGAAGTTTGCAGAACCTGCCCTTTTGAGATTCATAGTCGAAAATTTCCCACCGATAATTGTCGCACTCAGTGCTATTGGTCTTGCAGCAGCAGCGATGTCATGTGCCGATACCTTCGCAACATCCGGCGGATCATGTCTTTCCCGTGACATCTACCAGAGATACATAAAACCTGATGCTACAATGAAAGAGATGCTTATGATTAACAGGGTCAGTGTACTGATCGTTGTTGCCGGTGCAACTATCGGTTCTTTCTTAATTGACGGTATCCTTGAAGCAATTCACATAGCGACCTTTATCGCAAGCGCATCATATTTCTTCCCGATCATGGGTGGGATTTATTGGAAGCGTGCAACAAAGGAAGGTGCACTTGCAGGACTTGTTGTCGGAGCAGTTGTCCAGATCGGGTTCATTGCTGTGGATCTTATAAAGACTGCGCCAATGGAGCCTTATTATCTTGAAACTATACACCCCATCCTCATGAATCACGGGGTCATTGTGGGAATGTTGTTAAGTGGAATCGCATTCTTTGGAGTGTCCTTTGCAACCAAACCTTCAAGCGATATTAACCTTGCACCATTCTTCAGTGATGTTGCAGAGAAACTCGCACAAAAGGATAAACAGGAGGTCGATGAGTCGAGCAAGGAATATGCAAAATTCCTCGAAAACCTTGATGAAAAAATAACAGGTGAGCGTGCACATCTGCACTTAAACCTTGAGGCATCTGCAACGGTCAACTGGACAAAGTTCATTGGCAATTTAAGATCAATGCACCCTGCATGGGTCACACCGGCCGGTAACGATTCAATCTACAGGTTGACACAGGCAGATATGCTTTCATGTGTCTCGATCACACGAGGAAGCACCGAAAAGGAGATCTGGTTCGCTTCCGAGCCAAGGGTCGAATCAGTTGACAGCCAGCGAAAAGTGCTGTTCCTTGCGTTTAAGGAGATCGCTGATGCACTTGAGGACATGGGCGTGTTGATGACACTCCCGAGTGCAGAGTGAGACTTAGGTCAATTATGTGATGCCTGCCATCAATGGAAGTAACGATGTTGCAGGTATCGCATTCATATTTTTTGGTTCTTCCCAACATTGAGTGGGTAGTATTAATCATCGCATTATTATTTTGTATTTGTATAGCTGCGTAAATAAGATTATTCCACCTTAAACTAAACCAATACAACTGCCGCATGCGGCGCATTCTCACACCACTAGCACTAGAAAGTCTTTCATATCAGTTGAATTAACCGTAATATATAATTTGGAAATTATATATTCCACGAAAATGGCACTTAATATCTATAAGACAATTCACTTTGTTCATTGAATACGAAAAGATGAAAATTTATCGGTGACGGAGGGATGCGCCGCCTGCGGAGGATTGACTCGGCGTCAAAAATCGCTAAACAAATACATTAGATTTACCCACTCAATATTAGAGTGAACCCATGATTTCTGGAAAGCGTACTACAGATATTTCTGTGATCATGGACTTTGTGATGCCCATCTCCTAAAGAAATTAACATTCATCTCTGGAAATCATGAACCGGAATGGTCAGAGAAGATGACAAATTTGCTTCTTGTCATCAAAGTATGTGTGGATGAAAATCGAGAAACATCTGATTCTTTGACGGACGAGCAGATTAAAGATTTTGAAATGATGTATGACTTCATCACCAAAATGGGACTGGAAGAAAATCCACTGCCTCTGGATTTCGAAACGCACACGAGAATGAAAATTGTGAAACATTTTCATCCCAAACTAAACAACGAAATTGCATGGATATTAATTTTAATGTCGAAAAATCATCGTTGCCAATGTCAATTTTCTAATTGCCGGACAGCCTGTTGAGATAACGGATCAAAACGAAATGTACATATTATAGATCAAGTAATACTAAGTAAGATGAATCTTAAAAAAGTTCTTACTATGAGCGTATTTATTTTAGTTTTACTGGTCCAGCCGTCTGCCGGAGAAACAGAATGGATTGACCATGGGAAAAAAACGCTTTACTGGGGTGAGGCGACCAACATCAGTGGATATATGATCAAGGCGGTGGATTTCACCCCCAGCCGATATTTCGATGTGGATCATGACTGGGTACTGCTGGGAATCTATAAAGATGGGATCAATCTGGACGCTGCTAAACTTTCGTTTAATAATTCCCATATAAACGATACGGCTATTCTTTGCAAAGATAAGGTAAAAATAGTTGTTAAAGATATTAAGACAGGGTATGATGTACCGTCTCCACATGTCGTAATTCAGGTATATGTTCTTAAAGAAGAAACTATACTTTCAATTTCACCTGAACAATGGATTGACAGTACACTTGAATTTTCTAAACTTGTGCTTAAAGACATATATATTGGAGACTGGATAAACGTGGAAATCAGGGTGAAGAATTTAAAGGATATTGATTTAGATATCATGATCAATGATTCTATTCCATCAGGATTTGAAGTGGTCCCGGATCCGGATAAAAAGCTGATATGGAATCTCGACCTCTCAGGGAAAGAAAGTACGGATACGTGCCAGTATTCGATGAGAGCAGCAAAGCCAGGTACCTTCACCATGCCAGGTGCCAGCGTGGTAGTTGAATATCATGGAGCCACTTATATCACAACAACTGATACTTCCAAAATCGTTGTTCACGGTCCGGATATCAATTTAACAAAGACCGGTAAAATGCTGGAAAATAAAAATATAGCTGTCACCGTTTCAGTCCGGAACATTGGAGACCGTGCAACCCTGGTACGGGTTATCGATGAAATTCCCGAGAATGCGGAACTGGTTTATGGTGACCTGAAATTCGAGGTCGTGGCGCAGCCGGATAAAACCTATTCCAATGATTATATTATCAAAACGAGCAATGATAATCTCCCGCCTGTTGCAGCCACATATAAAGATAATAAAGAGCGCATTCATGACGTGAGATCAGAAAATGTTACTCTTGCTGTTCAAACATCGCCGTCACCTACACCTCTACCAACTGCGGCATCAGGTATCACTCAAAATGTAGCAACACCGCAGTCTTCTAATAACAATTCAATCCGTGAAAAACTGGCAATTATGTTCCAGCACCTCGTGCAACTTTTGAAGAAGTAACTTCACATGTTAATAATTCATGTCTTTGAGTATAACTTATATTTCGCAGGTATATTTTGAAAACAAATCTTTTTTCATAAATGTTGAATAATGGCAGATGATTGTGTTTTTTGATGTTTGTGTACAAATGATGCAGAATAATGTATGAGTGTATTCTGCCGAAGGTGGTCAGATTATGTGTTTAATGTATGCCATAATATATACACAATATAAAAATAATATCGATTGAATACATAAAACCGCTATCAGTAATAATAGTACATAATTTACATATACGTGCGGAATGTCAGATATAAATAAGATACCTCACACATCATTAATATCAAAAAATATTCACGACAATCCTGAATCACAAGTTTTATAACAATTAAGGTTACTTTTCTGAATAATCGTATGATTAAGTAACAATAGATCGAGTAATAATATGAAAAATGTTAGCAATGACCACGCAATCTCCGAAGTAATGGCTCTGTTGATGCTGGTGCTGGTGGCAGTGTCAGCATCTGCAGCCTATTATACATGGATTGCGGACCTGCAGGAAGATGTGCAGACCACGAGCACCGAGGTTACAGAATCAAGACTGAATACCTTTATGTCAGAAATCGAGGTGGTGTGTTATCCGGAATATGAACACTATAATACCGACTCCAATTCGGACGGCGAAATAACTGCAAACGCCACTCTGGACGAACGCTTTATTCAGGAAATACGGGTGCTTGTGATAAATAAAGCCTTATTTGATCTGCCAAATGTAAAGGTAAAGGCGGTTTCCTTTGGAAATGGAAGCCTTGATTGGGCAGCTCTTCATTTTAATCGCAATAGTAGAGAACTTCTGGATAGAGAGGGGACACCTTATCATTTTAACAATGTATCTATTAATGAATCTATTTATCTCACCTCACAGAACATGACCAATGTCTCAATGAGATTCATCACTGACGAAGGATATTCTTATTTTGCAACTAATTATTCAGAAGGTAACACCACCATAAGCACCACAAATCTCACGGATCTGATGCCACTTCACAATCCCACCTATGAGATAGGCGATATCCCCGAAGGCGAACTTGGTACCGGATATGTGTACCTGTTAATAAATCGCTCAGCACTGCCTGTAGATACCGCTTTAAAGCTCTACATCACTAATGACCATGGGGTTGATGCATATCGAACCATCCAGTTTAGAATCCAATGAAGAAGCCACCAGCAATCTTATTTCCACAATGCTGCTCATGATCATCTTCACAGGACTGGTTTTATCTGCCATCTCCTTCGCTGTTCCCATGCTTGGCAAGGCAGTGGCAGTTGCGGATATGCAAAAAGCAAAGGATGTGCTGTCTTCACTGGATGAAACCATGAGAACAGATGCTCAGGGGACACTGGAGTACAGATTATATCATGGATACCTGATCGGGGAAAAACAGGGGATTGACGTGCAGATCAACTACTCCAATAATTCAATCTACAGGACCATCAATCTCAATGGATGTACTCTTTGTTATAAGCAGGCTGAGGAATATCCCTGTCCTTCCGTTAGCTACACCACCGAAACGTCGCTGCAAAACGGGAGCGTCCTGCGCCTTGGTATATCGGAGATAGATTGTGATCTTGTCCCGCAGCCGGGGTATCACAGAATCAGGTTCAGCAGCTATCAGGAGAACAGCAACCATACAGGGAACTTTACAGTGCACCTTAATTATCACCAGTATAACCGCTCGCGGTACTATTCCAATATCAGCAGGGTGGATTTCGAAATTAAAAAGATCAGTATATGGGATGAAGAATGGAGAGGATAAGAGATCTACCAGGGATGAATGGTTTAAGGATAATCCAGTCCCTTAAAAAACTGTTCCGGAAGCAGAAGCAAAACGGAGATTCGCCGGAAGATCCCTGGCTGGAAAATATCTCCCATCTTCCGGCATGCACCGAAGAGAGCTTTGATGGAAATGAAGGGATTGAATACAAGCTTGACCGGTACTGTTATGCCAGTGTCAGCAGGCACCCTGATGCCGTGTACTGTGTTGTGGAGCCCGAACTGACAGACGATGAGCAGGAGATTATCCGGAACCTGAAAAACCGGATGCTCGGAACTGTTCTTGCTTCAAGCAATGGCGATCTGGAAGGTGAGATATTCGAATTGATGGAAAAATTTGCAATCGATGTTCCGGCAGCCTCAAAGAACCGCATAATCTATTACCTGCTCCGTGATTTTACAGGCTATGGACCCATTGACCCCCTCACCAGGGATGCAAATGTCGAGGATATAAGCTGTAATGGAGTTGGAGCTCCTATCTATGTGGTGCACAGGCATCTCGGTTCGATAAAAACCAACATGGGTTTTGAGGATGAGGGCACACTGGATAACTTTGTTGCAAAGCTTGCTTTGCGCTGCGGCAAATCCGTATCAGTGGCTAAACCAATACTGGATGCGGGGATGCCGGATGGTAATCGCGTGAACATAACCTACGGCAAGGAAGTGACCCCGAAAGGCTCCACATTTACAATAAGAAAATTTAAAGAAAGTGTGATAAGCCCTGTGGATCTTATCCAGCATGGAACCATATCCCCCCAGATGCTGGCATATCTGTGGACACTGATCGAACACAAGTCCTCGATAATGGTCTTTGGTGAGACCGGCTCTGGTAAAACAACGTTATTGAATGCTTTTTCTCTTTTTATACCTCCTGAAATGAAGATCGTGAGCATAGAAGATACCCCTGAGGTACGCTTGCCTCATGAAAACTGGATCCAGTCAATAACACGCTCCTCTTTCAGCGGCGAAGGGGCTGAGATAACCATGTTTGAACTGCTCAAGGCATCCTTAAGACAGAGACCGGATTATATCATTGTGGGAGAGATACGGGGTGACGAGGCAAAGGCGTTGTTCCAGGCGATCTCCACAGGGCAGCTGGGTCTTTCAACCATGCATGCCTCAAGTGCCGAAGGCGTGATAGACAGGCTTACCTCCCCTCCCATGAACATTCCTATTTCCCTTATTACCAGTATTGGATGCCTCTGCCATCAGATCACTGTAAAGTATAAGGACGGCTCGGTCCAGCGCCGCACCATGGGCATAACCGAGATAATAAAGAATGGCAGTGAGATAGAACTTAAGCCTGTTTTCAGATGGAATCCGCAAACAGGGTTCAAATCCAGGGGACGCGATAAGCTGGGATGGGAAAGCGAGCAGCTTGGGCGCATTGCCATGAAAGCAGGAGTGGATAAACGAGTAATTGAGGAGGAAATGAAACAAAAAACGGAGATGCTTGAACAGATGGCGGAAAACAATATCCATGATGTGGCTGAAATGATTTCAAACTACTATAGAAACCGTGGCTTATGAGTCATATTATTTACAGATTGATCGGTAAGCCCATTGACCGGAAAAAGAATTTTCTGGAACAGCCTCTTGAGCAGGCAAGAATGGGGGTGACTGTGGGGCAGTATGTATCCATGGGGGTACTGATAGGTATACCTGTTGTATCAGTAACCCTTGTGCTCTATTTTGTATTCAGCAAGGCGTTGCTGTTTCTTATAATACCGTTATATATCCTGTTATTTTTTGCATATCCGTTCTGGAAAGTTTCAAACCGTGCTTCTGAAATTGAAAAGGAGCTCCCTCATGCCCTGAATTACATATCCACAATGGTTGCTGTGGGTGTTAGTGCACCAAAAGTTTTTCAATCTCTTTCCATGGAATCGTCTTTTGGAGAAATACGAAAGGAATTTAATGATATATACAGGGACATCGAATTTTTCGGAGCCGACTTCAGCACTGCCCTGCTGCGGGCAGCGGCGAGAACCCCTTCCAGGAATCTTGCCAACACTTTTAATAATGTCATAGCCATGCTTGCAGCCGGAAGTGATCTGAGTACGGTTCTGCGAAGTACCGCTGAGATGCACATCCGCCAGCATTACCGTAAACTTGACCGTGTTGTTGATAACCTGAGCCTGTTTGCTGAGATATACATAATCCTGGCAGTTTTTGTCCCTATTCTTTTTATGATAGCTTTTCCTGTGGTCGAAGTTATAACCAATTTCTTTGCAGGAGCATTCGGAACAGAACCCATACAGTTTGTAAACAAAGCCACGGTGGAAGCTGTGATCTATTTAATAATACCTACTGTCTCTGTTATATCCATAATTCTGTTAGATGCCATTATACCGGAGGATATGAAAGTATGAATAAAATGATCCCGGTTACTGCAGTTTGTCTGTGCAGTGCTTTTTGCCTCCTGTATCTTTTGGTATCAGGAAAGGTGTCAGGGGATGATTATGTATTTTTCATATTCCTCCTGCTTCTGCTGCCGCTTTCTTTGAAGGGGTTTCTGGATTACCGCCGGCTTTCCAGCAAGGAGAAGAATTACCCGATCTTTGTGCGTGACCTGACACTTAATATAAAAACCGGCATGGAGCCTGTAAAGGCAATCGTCATGCTTGAGGACAACGACTACGGAGCACTGGGCGATGATGTGAAACTGCTGGCATCAAATCTTAAGCTTGGGGTGCCTATGGGCGAGGCGCTTGAGGTTATGGCACATAATACAAAATCCAGGAAGATCAAACGCACCATTTCTGTGATCTCGGGTGCTGTAAAAACCGGGGGAAAAATAGAAGAGGTGTTTACAATACTTTCTGCATATCTTCTCAATGACAGGGAGATGAAATCCGAGATCAATAGTAAACTTTTTATATATCAGCTTACATTTTTTATAATTTATCTTATATTTATAGCCATGAACTATTTTTTACTTAGCAACATTCTTCCCATGATGGGAAAAAGCGGCTTCCCTGTTGATGAGGATTTTTACGGAATGCTTATGTTCAGAAGCACAATGCTCCTTGGCGTATTCATGGGAATGGTAGCCGGCAAACTCACAAAAGGCTCAATAGCTGGCGGGGTGCCGAATATATTTTTGCTGGTAATTATCGGATGGGGATTGAACAGGGCAGTGATGTGACTGTTAAATTAAACGTATTTGTAGCTGTGTTAAGATAGCTGCGCAAATGAGATTGTTCGATCTGAAACTAAAATCAATACAACGCCGAATAAGAAAGAGTGAGTAATCGCTCTTTCTTATTCGGCGATTGACTCGGCGTGAAAAACATCTAAAAAATATGTTTTAAAAACTGCGCCCCTCAATACCCCTCACAAACCTCAAAAAAGTTCATGAACAGCTCTTCGCCTTTTTCCGTATGCGCAACCTCAGGGTGCCACTGCACACCATAGATCGGCTTTGTCGAATGGCGCATTGCTTCGATCTCGCAGATATCGGAGCGTGCGAGTTGGATAAATCCTTCCGGCATGACCGTGACCTCATCAGCGTGTGATGCCCAGACCGATGTTTTAGGACCAATGCCCCTCAGGATGTCGTCCTCGTCAATCACTTCGATCTCAACATCGGCGTATCCACCATGTTCGCCTGAACCAACCTCTCCGCCGAATGTTTTTGCAATAAGTTGATGCCCGAGGCATATTCCTAAAATAGGCACATCGATCTTTTCTATGTATTCAGAACCGATACCTGCGCGCTCCATTGTAGGGCCGCCGCTTAATATGAGTCCGTCCGGTTCCTCTGCCATGATATCTTCCACAGTAGACGTATTCGACACGATCCTTGTATCCATATCAAGATCGCGTACAGTCCGGTGGATCAAATGACAGAATTGTCCGTAGTTATTTATGACCAGTATCGTTAGTTCTCTCATAATAAGTCCCGCCTTTTTGGAAAAATGCATATGCCTCTGTGTGCAATAATAGAATGCAGGATAATGTATATAAAAATATTCAAACTTGCTTGCATCTGTTCACCGCTGAGCACGCAGAGACCGCAGAGGTGCCACAATACCAACTCTCTGCGCCCTCTGCGTGCTCTGCGGTAAAAATTTGTTCCTAATTTGTTGAAATAACTGGAAAATTAGGCAGTGCCACACAACTAAATACCTTTAAATATCTTGACCATGCTACTATGTCACATAGTGACACAGCGAACCTGTGAAATAGACTAATCCAACAACTAACATTTACAACCATAAACCAACCGGAGAATAATAACAATGGCAGAAATAGGAAAGAAGATCAGGATCGAACGAATAATGGACCGCGACAGCAGAAATATGGTAATCATGCCAATGGATCACGGAATGTCAGACGGACCAATCAAAGGACTCATCGACATCGCAGATACCGTGAACAAAGTAGCAGAAGGCGGCGCAAATGCCGTACTCATGCAAAAAGGTATGATCGCGCACGGTCACAGGGGATACGGACTCGATGTCGGATTGATAATCCACATGAGTGCATCAACAGCACTCGGACCGGACCCAAATGACAAGGTTCAGGTATGTACGGTGGATGAAGTTATCAAAATGGGTGCGGATGCCGTATCCATACATGTCAACATAGGCTCAGAGACAGAATCCGACCAACTCCAGAAACTTGGATATGTTGCCGAGCAATGCAATGAATGGGGAGTACCGCTACTCTCAATGATGTACCCGCGTGGGAAGAATATCAAAAACCCGCACGACCCAGAACTTGTGGCACACGTTGCAAGGATTGGTGCAGAACTCGGTTCTGACATCATCAAGACCTTGTACACCGGAGACCCGGACTCGTTCAGAAACGTAGTAAACGGCTGCCCGGTGCCAATCGTCATCGCAGGCGGACCAAAGACCAACACTGACAAGGAGTTCCTTGAAATGATACAGGGCGCAATGGAAGGCGGAGCACGCGGTGTTGCAATTGGAAGAAACGTGTTCCAGCATGCCGATCCTGTCAAGATGACAAAAGCGATAACACAGATCGTGCACAAGAACACGTCAATCGAAGAAGCGCTTGAAACACTCAAATAATGCAGATTTGATCAGGTAACTAAACAAACTGCATCACGCATAATAGAAAGAATCAAATCAGTTGACTTGGAATTTGTGATAATATGAAAGACAAAATCGTATGGATAAAGGCCGATGAAGGCGACTGGGACGAACGTAAAGGAAGAATCACAACAGGTCTGGAATCGGGTGCAGAATGCGTACTGGTCAATGCAGATGATGTGGAAAAGGTTCGCGAACTTGGCGACATCAAAGTTGCGGCATTTTCCTTTGACGACACGTCCGGTGCAGACATCGTGGTTGTCGGAAAAGGCGGAGAAGGTGATGGAACAAAGCCCATGCCACCTGACTTTGTCGGTTCGCTGGACATCGCGACCGCAGCCAATCTTGTGGATAAAGGCGTAAAGGTCGCAGGGTATGTGGTAATTCGAAACAAAGGTTACGAAGAGTTGGCGGTCGAACTCGGGAAAGTGTGCGATTACATAATCACTATCGGGACCGATTGGCAGATCATTCCGCTTGAGAACCTTATTGCAAACCTTCAGGATAAGGATGTCAGTATCATCTCAGGAGTCCAGACCTCTGAAGAGGCAAAACTGGCACTCGAAACAATGGAACACGGCTCTGACGGCGTACTTCTTGATTCAGACGACCCGAACCAGATCAAGCGCACGGTATCGATCGCGGAGCAGTCCGGTGTTGAAGGAGTGGAACTTGCAGCGGCAACTGTTACAAAAGTCGAAGCAGTAGGTATGGGTGACCGTGTATGTGTGGATACCTGCAACCTGATGGTAAGAGGTGAGGGGATGCTTGTGGGTTCACAATCGAACGGCATGTTCCTAGTACATTCCGAATCCGAAGAAAGTCCTTACGTAGCATCAAGACCATTCAGGGTAAATGCCGGTGCTGTACACGCTTACGTGCGTGTCGGTGAAAAGACCAGATACCTATCCGAACTTGAATCAGGTGACGAGGTCACCATCGTAGATTCAGAAGGTAACCAAAGAACAGGCATTGTCGGGCGTGTGAAGATCGAGCGAAGACCTTTGATGCTTGTCGAGGCTGAGGTGGAAGGAACGATCATCAAGACCATCCTGCAGAATGCAGAGACCATCAAACTGGTAGGAAAAGATGGAAAACCGATATCAGTTGCAGATATTAAAGAAGGCGACGAGGTTATGGTTCACTTTGAAGACACTGCACGGCATTTCGGGATGAAGGTCGAAGAGACTATCATCGAGAAATGAGCATAAACAATAACGAATTAACCGCAGATAAATGCAAATACACTCACCTGCTACCGCAGTTGAGTGCCTGCCACCCGATGGGTAGCAGGTAACGCAGATACGCTACGCGTCGGTTTGTGTTTCAGATGTGGTGCACTTTAAGTTGCACCCACATCTGCGTTTATCTGCGGTTCATTTTTCATTTAAACGAAAGTGATGAAGATATAAATATCATTATTTAATGTGATTTCCATGGTTAAGATCGGCACATTCGACCTTGAAAAAAGAGCCGCAGTCGTTGCGGCTATCAGCGAAACCCCCATCGAGACCGCAAGGTCTGCAAAAATGCTTGGTGCGGATATTCTTGAAATTCGATTTGACCTGCTCAATATAACAAATCCGCATGATGCGAAAAAACTGGTAAATGATATCAAATCAGCCACGAACCTGCCATGTATTGCAACCAATAGGTTACAATCCGAAGGCGGCAAATGGTCAGGTACAGAAGAAGACAGGATAGGATTGCTTATTGAGATTCTTGAACAGGTTGATGCAGTGGATATTGAATTTTCAGCGGACGAAGATGTACGCGATCTGGTCGTACAGAACGCAAAAAACGCTGGCAAAACTGTGATCGTGTCTTCGCATGATTTTAACAAAACGCCTGTGGTAGACCTGATGAGGAAAACACTTGACGATTGCTTCAATGCAGGTGCAAACATCGCAAAACTGGCAGTAATGCCAAAATCTATGCAGGACGTGCTGAATTTGTTGCAGGTCACACATGATTCAAAAGCACCTGTGTGTACAATATCCATGGGTGACCTTGGCAAGCACTCAAGAATTGTCGCCTCCTGCTACGGTTCCGTACTAACATACGGCTCTGTGGGGGATGCAGTCGCACCCGGACAACTGCGTGTCGATGAACTGAAAACCGCTCTGGAGATGCTCTTATGAAGACCGTTTTCGCAGTATTTGGCGACCCGATAGAACATTCTATGTCACCAAAAATGCACAATGCCGCATTCTCAGATTTGGGAATGGATTGTGAGTACCACGCATTCAGAGTCAGTCAAGATTCACTCCGTGATGCCCTCATAGGTGCAAAAGCCATGGGTTTTGGAGGAGTAAATCTCACAGTTCCCCTCAAGGAAGAAGTACTGAACATCGTTGATGCTGACCCCCTGGCTGCCAGAATAGGTGCAGTGAATACCGTGGATCTCAAAGACGGTATGCGAGGGTACAATACTGACGGCATCGGTGCAAAACGAGCGCTTGCTGACGCGGGCGTGGATGTTTCAGGTGCAAGAGTGCTTATTGTAGGCGCAGGCGGCGCGGCGCGGGCGATTGGATTCCAGTTTGCGAACGATGGTGCCAATATTACGATTGCAAACCGCACCGAGAAACGCGCCCATGACCTTGCGCGTGATGTTAGCAGTGTCGGTACGGCGCAGGGCACAGGACTGGATGATCTGAAAGACCTTATTGCGAAGACAGACATCCTTGTAAATACCACAACCGTGGGAATGCACCCCAATACCGACCAGACGATTGCAACTGCAGATGATATGCATCCTGACCTCACGGTGTTCGATATCGTTTACAACCCGCTTGAAACACGACTGCTCAAGGAAGCAAAGGCTGCAGGTGCGACTGCCGTGAACGGGGTTATGATGCTTGTACATCAGGGTGCTGAAGCATTTCGAATATGGAACAATGTGGAACCTCCTGTCGATGTTATGAAAAATGCGGTTCTTGAAGCATTGGGGGCATAAAGACCATGAAAATGCTGATAATCGGCGGCACAGGTGAGATGGGGCAGTGGTTCACCCGATTTTCCAAAGAACATGGTTATGAAGTCGTTGTATGGGGTAGCAGCCGCCGTGTTGATGTAGCAGAGAGCATGGGTGTTGAATTCGCATCCGACCTTGATCATGCAATTGGTGATGGCGACATCGTAGTTGTATCGGTACCGATCGACATTACTGAAAAAGTGATCGCAGAAACTGCCCCAAAAATGAAAGACGGCAGTCTGCTTATGGATATCACATCCCTGAAGGCAAAGCCCATCGAGGCAATGAAGAAACACGCACCTGCGGGTGTTGAAATTCTTGGAACACACCCCATGTTCGGACCATCCATACCAAGCCTGCACGGTCAGATCGTTATTATGACACCTGTTGAAGGGCGATGCGACAAATGGTTCCCGATCATTCGCGCTCTTTTTGAGAATAACGGCGCACACATAGAGGTCATTGATGCAAAAGAGCATGACAGGTTTGTATCTGTTGTACAGGGGCTTACGCATTTTGCATATATCACCATAGGAACAACATTCAAGCGGCTTGATTTTGATGTTAATGAATCACGAAGGTTCATGAGTCCGGTGTATGAGATCATGGTGGATTTCGTTGGCAGGATACTGGGGCAGAACCCTTACCTCTATGCGCTTATCCAGATGGAGAATCCAGAGGTTCTGAAAGTTCATGAGGCATTCAAAGAAGAATGTATGAGCGTATCCGATATGGTAAAACAGCATGACGTAGAAGGATTTTCCAAGAAGATGAAGGATGCTGCAGTTCATTTTGGAGATACGGCTTTGGCGCTGCATCGTTCTGACAACCTGATAAATTCAAAGATACATGAATTTGACGAACTTGTCGATTCGATCGGAAACGAACGCGGACTTGAACATATATACTCGGGAGTTACGCATGTCGGTGTTATCAAAAAGGTCACGCCAAGAGAAGTTATACTTTTAAAGAACGGCAAAGGCATCTCACTAAAGATAGAGAATGTGCGTCTGTTGTCCGATCATGAACTTATTGAGTGGAAAATTGATGAATTGGCACACTCAAATAGGGATATTTCCGTGCTTATTCCAGTCGGTGCCGACCCGGAGATACTGCTTGGTGTGATTACAAATGATAAGAGAATCGTCTCTGCAAGTATCATTGACACATACACAGGAATTGATACAAAACGGCTGAGTGTGACCTGCCGCATCACGATAATCGGGGACAGTAAGCCTGCCGAGGTGCAGGACGACATCCAGAAATTGCTGGTCGGACTTGGGTGTGAATTGAGGGGTTAAAACCGAACAAATGCCGACGCAAAACGCGCGTTAGCGCGGCGTATTCCGAATATTATAATCAAATATATGTGACAATAATGCAAATACACTTTAAGTCAACATATTGAAAATTACTGGAAAATGGAAAGGTTTCGGCTTTGTGCTAAAAGTAAAATTATGCCCCGACTTTCTACACAGGCTTCTTACTTTTTACATGTGAGCGATTTTTTTATACAAAACCGTGATAACACAAACTATATATTTTATAACTTGACTAATAATATTTATTTATATAAGTATTGTTGCTGAATATAAAAAATAAAGGGGGTGAAAAATTGACAAGCAAAGCAGAACAAGGTGGGTTATTAGGAATTGCGATGCTACTTTTTCCAGCAGGCATCTCATTGGTAACTGCTGGAAACAATAGTGGTGGTGGCATATTAGTTATAGCAGGGATAGCTGTTATAGTAATTAGAGAATTTAGAAAATAAAGCAGTGAATTCGATATATAGGTGCCCCCGAATTCATTCGGGGGTGGCGCGAACGGGGCTTTGAGATGGTAGGTTCATGTTCGGAAAGGATATTGGTATATTAACAAAAAATTAAAATTGATGTGATCGAATGACTTCATTCAGAACTAATAAACAAGGAAAAGCATATCCCCTGAATCCACGTCAACCAAAACAATCCATACACCAAAACTTTTTTGATAAACCTATCCCTACACAAAAAACTATGATTTACGGTGCATTTGCATGGTATGGCTGCCATGTTATCCCCGATAAATGCTTACTAATAAATGGATTTAATATAGCTTACAAAATATACAAACAAAAACCACTAAATAGACTATATGAAGATCAGATCGAAGATATAGTAAAATTAGGAATACAAAAATTTACCTCAACTGTTGCCGAAGACGAAATAAACAAAGTTTCAAAAGAAATAATTGTCCAAGTTAATAAGAGTGGTCTTATAAACAATATTTCTAAAAATACAAAGATAAATGAAAATATTATTAAAGACATTATGGGGGGGACTATTTCAATCTTATTAAAGGATAAGATTGAAAATGGTACTGGATTTTTAGTTAATAATATAATGTGATATTATGAAAAAATCAATTTCTACTCTAGATTATATTGTCAATATTTCAGCTAGAAAATTAGAATATCTTAAGTACATTGAAAAAACAGTACCTGCACTTAAGAAACATCAAGAAGCTATTAAAGACACTATAGCAAACATGGAGAATTCTGTTTTTCTAACACCCTATGAGATAAAAAATAAACATTTTCAAGAAAAAATAGTGTTCAATGGACAGAAAATTGAAGATAATTTTAAAGATACACTTGAAAAAAGGCATCCTGAACTTTACATTGATTTTTTAGAATTCTTTCTTTGAAATGAATATATAAGCGGTGTCTAATTTTAATTCTAAAAAACATAAATTATCCAAAAAGATTTGAGATGTGCTGATCATTGATATTTTAGTTTTCTTTGATTTTTTCATAAATTGTGTTAGCAAAAACATTGACAAAATCCTCTTTTTCAGGATATTCCGGACCCATTATGAAATCTAAATCATGCTTCCTATCCACGATATAAATTCCACATGATTGAGCTTCGTTCTGGTGAGGCTTGATGTGTTTCTCATACAAGTTCCAAAAGATATTAGCAACAACAATTAATTCCAATAATGCAGTAATTTCTAATGAAACATTAATGTTTAACAAAATATTGAAGTCAAAAGAATCTGCAGATGAACCTGAATTTTTATTACTATCGATTCTGGTCAGATATATATTGTAATCAAATTTTTTTACCAATTCATCTTCCAATTCATCATAAAATAAAGATGAGTTGAATTTTTTATCTGCATTTATAATTGCAATTTCAAATTCTCCATATTCAATATGGACACCCCCTAAATAGTAAACAACATAGATATTGGATTTTTTATATCAAACTCACAAGGTCTTCCAGCGCAGCTTTCGGGTCTTTCGCTTTAACAATGCCCGATGCAAGCAGAACACCTACCGATCCAAGTTGCAGTGCTGCTTTCAAATCCTCGCCTTTTGAGATTCCGGCACCGCAGAGTACCTTTACATTGGAATTTATCTTTGCGACAGCATCAACTGAACCTGTGACTACTTCGGGGTCTGCCTGAGAAACAGGGATTCCGCTACCGATAAGTTCAGGGGGTTCGACTGCAACATAATCAGGTGCGAGCGCTGCTGCTGCTGCGGTGGTTGCGATGTTGTTGGTACAGACGATTGTGCTAAGTCCGACACCCTTTGCGGCTGTGATGGAAGCATCAATATCTGCCAATGTTAAACGACGTTCGGAATGGTTGATGAGCGTGCCGACTGCACCTGCATCTTTTATTGATTGTGCGAACGCATGTCCTGTGAAACCGCCTGCACCGACACCGTCTAGGTGCTGGGAGAAAACGGGAATGTCCACTTTTGATGCAACACGGTAGAGGTCAGGCAACTGCGGTGCCACGCCGATATCCACACCTGCGGACTCTGCAACATCCCTGCAAGCCTGTGCGATTGTTACTGCGCCTTCGCCTGTTCCTTCGAGATATGTCTTAAGATTTAGAACGATCAATGTTGAACCTTTTGAACCCATTTTAAACTACTCCGATTGTGAAACAAATAACTGGTAACTAATAACTGATATGATAAACGGTAATTAATAATTAATGATTGAAACTTTAACTTAAACTTGAAAAAAAAACAAAACAAAAAAAAATGAAAAGAAAACGTGTGATGAATCACACGTAATCAGAAATCGGTCATAACTCTGAACTGGTCGATCTCCGGCTTGTTCAAACCTTCGATGAACTGTTCTGCTACCTGTCTGACATCCTTTGAATTGGTGATCGCTCTTCCGACCACAAGTATATCAGCACCTGCATCCAATGCAGCAGGTATCGTGTCAACACGGACACCGCCGGCAACTGCCACCAGTATCTTTGGAGACAATGCCTTGATACCTTCAATGCTGCCCCATGCGTGTTCGGTCTCTTCGATATCGATCGCGCGGTGGAGTTCAACAACATCAGGCAGATCATCGAGTTGTTTCAATACAGATACAGGGTCAGGCTGGTTCAGCGTGTCCATAACTGCATAGATGCCTGTCTTGTGTGCTTCCTCAATTACCTTGTTGATGGTTGCGATAGGTGCGAGTGCTGAAACAACAATTGCGTCTGCGGTTGCATCTGCAACCATGCGAGCCTCAAGGTTTCCTGTATCAAGGGTCTTAAGGTCTGCCACAATAAATGCATCGGGTTTTGCTTCCCTGAGTTTTGTAATTACATCCACACCATAGCGTTTGATAAGAGGTGTGCCTGCTTCAAGGATCAGGTGGTCGCTGTTTGGCAACTGTTTGATGACATTGAGTATCGCATCAATGTTTGGATTGTCAAGTGCAACCTGAAGATATGGTGCATCCCAGAGTCTTGTGACCTTGAATCCCATGATAGCGTGTGCTGCCCTGTCTTTTTCATCGAGTACTGTGTCGATGTCAGGGAAACTTGCAAGTGCGCGTTTGAGTGCCAATTTTGTTGCTCCGTAGTTGTACCTGTATATCCTGTTGTAACTGGTTGCCTGCGGGTGAATGAAAACGCTTGCTACGATTACAAGATCTTCAACCTGGTCTTTTGGGATCATTCCTTCCTCAACAGCATCTGCCACCGCTTTAGCAACAGCAGCCTGTGCAGGACCGAATATCTGTGCGGCCTGGTCCATATCCTTCACCGTGACTTTCGGTACGATCAATGTGGCCGGTTTTGTTGGCAGGTTTGGACGGATAACCGAGAGCAAAGGTGTGTGCCCTGCTGAGAGTTGGGTCATTCCGTTTGCAAATGCCTGTCCGACAGGACCCTCCTTGTCTCCGATCATAAGATCAACGTGTGCGAGTTCTGGTTCCTCGCCTATTAGTGCTTCTCCGATTAGTAACATAATACTCCTTCAATTGCGTTAATTGTTATTACTGTATATATGAGTATCTTACGTAAATAATGATATTAGTATCTTTATATTTGCGGGACTGGCGATGAGGGCGGAAAATAGATGTGAATGACATAAAAACAGCATCTAAAGGCATCTTGCAGCCATCCATTAAAGATACTGTTCGATAAACCAATCAAAACAAGTACAATGATGATCCTTGAATCTTAATAGTTTAAGATTACTTATTCATCAATTGTTTATTGGACGGACGTCACACGTCCACATTGTCTACAATGTTGTAGAATATTCAAACCAATTTTCTGCCGCTTAAGCGGTGATTTACATTTTTTGCAGATGTTTTTGGCAACTTTTTCCATCATCCTCACCTCATGCGAAAATCATTATCGAATCAAACCTTGCAGTTCCTTTTTTGGTCCAATATTTACAGACACTACAAACCTGCATGTTGTTGCTGTTCATTTCTAATTCAGAATCACATTTTGGGCATTTTTTCAGTGTATCCATGTTTTAATTCCTCCTAAATTTGGATGTACCAGATTTACTTTTGAAATTGAAAGTAAGCATTTTAAATGTTGTACTGTTTTTATTAACAGTTACACATTGTCACAATTGCAGATATACATTTCGGCTTATTTTTAGATGTGCCAACATGGGCAAAGATAATATGGAAATTATCAGGCTTTAATATTTTATCAGCGTCTGCCAATGACATCCTTTACCAAATAGTACGGCAAACACGGTGCAACCCATTTCATGAACGATAGATACTCCAGCCTGCCTGTAGCGAGGTGAATGAACTTGTTTAACAGTGATCCATTGTTGACCAGTATCCTCGATGATAGATTCGAATAGCTATAGAACAAATTTGAAAGTACGAGAAAATTCTCCCTACGGTCGAATTAACTCGCACTATATATTTATAAAATATATATTATGAAAAAATATAACAACGGTATCTTGCAGTTACGTATTAAAGATACCGTTCGGCAAACCAATCAAACAAAATACAATGATGACACTTGAATCTTAAGATAACTTATTCACCAATCGTTTATTGTACGGACGTTACACGTCCGCAGTGTCTGCAATGGTTTAGAACATTTAATCCAATTACCTGTCGCTTAAACGGTGTTTTACATTTTTTGCAGATGTTTTTGGCAACTTTTTCCATCATCCTCACCTCATGCGAAAATCATTATCGAATCAAACCTTGCAGTTCCTTTTTTGGTCCAATATTTACAAACCCCACAGACCTGCACATTGTCACTGTTCATTTTCAATTCCGAATTGCATTTTGGGCATTTTTTCAATATATCCATATTTCCACTCTCCATTATTTATGCGAACACATCGTTTGAAGATTACTTACCGTATTAGTGATGCATCTGATTGGACACTATAATAAGGCCAATTGCACAATACAGACGTAACTCAAACCTATGCGTGTTTTACTCCCCAACACGCTGAGTTTGCGTAGTGATTCGAAACAGTAGTTTCAAATTACTACTTATTAATAAGCACCATTTCATATAAATTTTGTCATGGATTTTTATAGATTTAATTGTTATAAAAATCGTAAAAAATTGTTTTCAACTTCAATTTTTCAGTTTATACGCCGCACATGCAGTTCTTATTTACACAGTGCGTGCATAAGTTCTAGCAACGCCTGCCAATGATATTTTTTGCCACATAATACGGTAGGCGTGGTGCAATCCATTTTATGAACGAAAAGTAACTCGGCCGGCCTGTGGCGAGGTGGATGAACTTATTCAATAACGGTTCATTGTCTACCAGTATTCTGTATGAAAGGTTCGGGAATCGGTAGAACATTTCCGAAAAATTGTATGAATGTTTTAGGTTAGGCAAAAAAGAGTCCATACATCTTTTGTGATAGGATGAGAGCGAACCCTGTGAAAAATCGTCCTTTCGATATGCCTCAATTACGGTTTCTGCTGCCATATTCCCCGATGCGATCGCATACGTCATCCCCTCGCCCAAAAATGCATCAACATATCCGGCTGCATCCCCTACAAGCAATATGCGGTTTGCATATGTTTTCCTGTCCAATCCGCCAATCGGCAGGAAATGTCCTCTGGGTTTTACATTTGCATAATCAAAACCAAGCCCCTTGATAAAAGATCGATAAGCATCGATAGGTCTTGAAAAATCCTGACTCCTGTTAGCAATTCCGACAGAGAAATGCCCATCCTTTGGAAATACCCAGCCATACCCTTTTGGAACAACACCAAAATGAAATTCGCCTTTGTTCAGGATATACTCATCTATGCACTCATTTGATGCAGGTATTTCTGCCTCAAGCGCAAAACAGATTTCCTGTGGTGTGAAAGGCGGCCTCACATTCTTTGCGCATACGCTGTTCACACCGTCTGCACCGATCACCACCTTTGATCTGAAGGTACCTTCTGTGGTTTCAACAACAACGCAGTCCTCACCTGTGTGCGTAGATATTACACGCACACCCTCAATGAGTTCTGCACTGGCATCAACAGCACAATTGGCGAGGTGGTGATCTAACTTGTCACGAGATACCATAATACTTAGACGCTCGCGTGCCTCTGATTCAAGACTGCATGTCTTGTACCTGATCCTTGCACCAAAGCATTCACGCTCAATGAGCGAATTCGGAAGTTTTATACCAAGATTTGATAGTGCGTGTTCAGATAATGCGCCGCCACATGGTTTCACTCTTGGAAGCGCCTCTTTCTCAACAATCAATGTATCAAGCCCTGCTGCTGCGATGTGGCGTGCGGCTGTTGAGCCTGCCGGACCGGTGCCGATGACTATTGCGTCGTACATAATACAATCAATAGAACATACTCTGAAACACAGATAAATGTTTGTTTGTTTACTATAGTATATATTTTATAAGTATAATAGTGCGAAGATTTTCTCGTATGGAATTGTTAATCCAGTTTTGATACATGTAAAACGATGTTTAGCATGCATCGCTACCAATGCCAGTTTTTCCCGTTTAACTTCAATCAGATTCGAAGCTTAAGACATCTATTTATAACACAGTATCCAATCCTCATACATGGCATTGAACAAAATTTTTGTCGCCGCCATGCTGATGATCGTGGTCTTTGCATTCGCAATCTCGCCAGGTCAGCAGGATGCGGGGGCAGATGGAAAAAACATTGTAACGCATTCGAGCATTGTTACAGTATCAGACCCATACAGCGCACTTTTCATGATAGCAACTGCACAAGGGGGGATGTCTGAAGATACCGAGGTCACTGTGTATAATCAGGACCTTGCTCTTGTAAAGGAAAAGAGGAACGTGGACCTTGATGCAGGATACAACAGCATTGAGTATGTTGATGTCGCATCCCGCATCGATCCTACCTCTGTCATGTTCGAGGATACAAGATATCCCAGCACTTTCGTTGCAGAGCAGAATTACCAATACGACCTTGTGAGCAGCAGTAAACTGCTTGACAAGTATCTTGACAAGGAAATATCGGCAACCGATAGTGATGGTACGACATATACGGGAACACTTTTGAGCCACGGAAACGGGATTGTTCTGAAAACCGACGGTGGTGTGGTATCATTGACCGATATCTCCAAGATAGAGTATCCTGATGCTGCCGGATTGTTGACTAAACCGACACTTGTTTGGCAGGTATATTCACCTGTTGCAGGTAGCCGTGATGTGCTGACATCATACCTGACAGGCGGAATGTCATGGAAAGCGAACTACATTGTGAAGACAAATGCAGCAGATACAAAAGCGGATGTGACTGCATGGGTATCTATTGATAACAAGGCAGGTACGTCATTCAATAATGCAAAACTCAAACTGGTGGCGGGAGATATACACCGCGTGTATGACCGACCGGTTCAATTTGCAGGCTTTATGTATGATATGGATTCCGTTGCCAAGGCTGTGCCTGAAAGTTTTGCAGAGGAGAGCCTGTTTGAGTACCACCTCTATACTCTGGATCGAACTACGACCCTGAAGAACAATGAGATCAAACAGATATCACTGCTCAGTGCCGATGATGTGCCTGTGAACAAGGAATTCATTTTCGATGGTACGCAGGATAGTAAGGTGCGTGTGGTTCTGGAGATGACTAATTCAGAGGATATGGGACTTGGCATGCCGCTTCCCAAAGGTGTTGTGAGGGTATATAAGGCAGACACTTCAGGACAACTTCAGTTCCTTGGTGAGGATGAGATTGACCACACCGCAAAGGATGAAGATGTGCGCGTGTTTGTCGGAAATGCATTTGATATTACGGGTGAGCGAAAGCAGACCGATTATCAGAGAATTGGTGAGGATGTCTACAGGGTGAGCAATGAGATTACGATCAAGAATCACAAGTCGGAGTCGATTGATATTGTTGTTGTAGAACATCTTTATGGTGACTGGGATATCATTACAACATCCGATACTTACACAAAGAAGGATTCACGCACTATCGAGTATAGGATCTCGGTGCCTGCTGATGGAACAAAAACAGTGTCGTATACAGTAGAGTACACGTATTAAGGATTCTGGAGGAAGATGAGCAGGACTGATAAACCTGCTCTCTTATTTTTTTTGTGCCTGATATAATTCGTCATTCACAATCGTGGTATTTTATTTTGTAGGTGCCATGTACGCAACATCGATTGATGTTAACAGTGTACTATTCGAACTGTCACGACCCACCATTGTCCCGGAAAATATTAAATTTTTTGAGCCGATCTTTATCTCATCACCAATCTCAAAATCGTACGTATCCCCGAATATGTGCAATTTGCCCATGTTTGAAGAAGTTATTATTAGTTGATTCAACAATGCTCCTGTATTTTCTTCATTTTTATACACGGGAATATCCATCTTCGATTTTTCGAAGTTGAGGACTTCATATGCCAGACAGGTTGGAACATAACCACCACACGGTCCTGTACGACTTTCAACCAATCCCAAAACCCTGAGGTTTTGCATCTGGTTACGAATTGTTCCTTCTGACCTTTTCACTGCTTTGGCAATTTCACTACTTTTCAAAGCCAATCCGCTCATTCTATGGGTACGAACCACTGTTGAAATAATGTCTTTTTGTACAGGCCTTAAATCGATTTTATCACCTCCGTTTGTGTTACTAATTTATACAATCGTATTACTAGTTAATAAACTTATCTAATGTTGTGCTATTATAGAGGGTAAACAACAGTTGTTTCAGCCGGAGTATTGACAATAAACACACATATTGCAAAGTACAAGATAGGGATATCTATCAAATAAAAATAATAACCCATGGAGAAGGCAGAATTATATCTGCCCTCACCATTTGTACTCCCCAACCCGCATATAGTTGTTTATACGTACCACACGTATACACCATCATAGACTTGCCCCCATATATATGTTCTGAGTATTTTGAAAATAATTATATATGTTGTGATAGATTGATGTAACCACATGTTCGAACTTGTAAATTCCCTGATATCAGATTATGGATACTTTAGCCTTTTTTTAACCAGTTTTCTGGCATCCACAATCCTGCCATTCGGCTCGGAAGGTGTGGTTGTACTGCTTATATATTCTGATTTTAATCTGTTCACGGTTGTGATGGTTGCAACTGTGGGCAACTATCTTGGTGCTTGTACAACTTACTACATTGGACTGAAGGGACGCAGCGAAATTATTGATAAATACCTGTCAATTTCACATGAGCAACTTACAAAAACCGACAGATTGTTCCAAAAATACGGGGTTTATGTGTTGCTATTTACATGGGTGCCAGGAATAGGCGATGTAATTACTGCGGCTGGTGGGCTACTGAAACTTCCATTTAAGATATTTTCGATCTATGTTTTTGCAGGCAAGTTCGCACGTTATCTTGCGGTTGCCTATTTAACTGCCCAACTGTTGTAAAATATTATATTTTGCACAACCATGTACGTGTGACATGATTTACCATTATTAATGTGTTAAATATTTACTTGTGTTTGCAGTGCTTATCTCACTTTCCGCAAGTATATTTTGAAAACAAATCTTTTTCTTAAACATTGAATGATGTCGGATAATTGTGGTTTTCGAAATATACCTGCGGAAAGTGAGCTTATAGTTATGTTTCATTTTTGACTTAAACGGAAATTCGATAATTAGAAGTTGGAAGTATATTATAAGTAACATTACTACAATCGTAGAGGCGAAAATCAAACATCATAGTTTCAACCAAATTTCAACCAAATTTCAAAGTGATTTCATGACATATGACATATTAGAAAAATACGAAATGGTGCCTACTGTGCACCTTATGAAGATACGGGCGCCGGATGTGGCGAAAGCCGCAAAGGCAGGTCAGTTCATTATCCTCAGGATCAATGAAACCGGTGAGCGCATCCCGCTCACAATTGCGGATTTTAACGTGGATGAAGGTTACGTAACCATCATCTTTCAGGAGATGGGAAAGACCACAAAACAACTCGCAAAACTCACGACCGATGACAAACTGCAGGATTTTGTTGGACCTCTCGGTCAGCCGTCCAAAATTGAAAAACTTGGCACGGTTGTGCTGGTTGGTGGCGGTGTCGGTGTTGCCCCGATCTATCCTCAGGCAAAAGCATACCGCGAAGCCGGAAACAAGGTTATTTCCATCATAGGTGCAAGAAGTGAAGATCTCCTCATACTTGAAGACGAAATGCGAAACGAAAGCGATGAACTTTACATCACAACAGATGACGGTTCAAAAGGACACCACGGTTTTGTTACAGATATAGTACTAGACTTGCTGGAAGGCGACGAAGCGGTTGACAGGATCGTTGCGATCGGTCCTCCCATTATGATGCGCGCTGTCGCAGGTGTTGTTGAGCCATTTGATGTTGAGACTCTTGTAAGTTTGAATCCGGTCATGGTGGATGGGACCGGAATGTGCGGCGGATGCAGGGTATTGATCGATGGAGAGACTAAGTTCGCATGTGTCGATGGTCCTGAATTCGATGCACGTAAAGTTGATTTCAATCTCATGATGAGCCGTCTTGGATTGTATCGTCCTGAAGAGGCGGAAGCGGTTGAGGTTTATGAGAAGGAATGTGAAAGCGAAACGGGTTGCGGAGGTGGGTGTACATGTCAGTAAGACAACCAATGCCAGCTCAACCGGCTGACGTACGGGCCCATAATTTCAAAGAGGTTGCACTGGGGTACACGCAGGAACAGGCAGTTGCTGAAGCCGAGCGGTGTATCGAGTGTAAGAATCCGCAGTGCGTCAAAGGATGCCCTGTGAATATCGATATTCCGGCATTTATCAAAAGTATGAAAACGTCTGATTTTGATAGTGCTATTGACAAGATCAAGGAGACGAACAGTCTGCCTGCCGTTTGCGGGCGTGTTTGTCCTCAGGAGACGCAGTGCGAAATGTATTGTATCCTTGGCAAAAAGGAAGAGCCTGTTGCGATCGGGCGGCTTGAGCGATTCTGTGCCGACTATGAGCTTGAAAAGGGTGTCAAAGCACCACAACGTGCACCACCCACAGGTAAGCATGTCGCTGTTGTAGGGTCCGGTCCTGCCGGACTTGCGGCTGCGTCAGATCTTGCAAAGGAAGGACATGAAGTTACTATGTTCGAGGCACTGCATTCTGCAGGAGGAGTGTTGATCTACGGTATTCCAGAGTTCAGGCTTCCCAAAGATATAGTTCAGGAAGAGGTGGATTATATCGGGCAACTTGGCGTTGATATGAAACCCGGTTACGTTATCGGAAAGATCAAGACCATTGATGAACTGAAAAATGAGTTCGATGCGATCTTCCTTGGAACCGGCGCAGGTTTGCCAAATTTCATGGGGATCGATGGTGAGAATCTCAATGGCGTGTATTCCGCGAATGAGTTTTTGACACGTGTAAATCTCATGAAGGCGTATCAGTTCCCTGAATATGACACTCCCATCAAAAAAGGTAAGCACGTGATCGTTGTTGGTGGCGGGAATGTGGCTATGGATGCCGCACGATGTGCCCTGAGGCTTGGTGCTGATGAGGTAAGTATTGTCTATCGCCGCAGTGATGAGGAATTACCTGCAAGACGTGAGGAGATCGAGCATGCAAAAGAGGAAGGTATCGTATTCAGGTTACTAACCAATCCGGTAAAGATACTGGGTGATGAGAAACTGATGGTCACGGGTGCCGAATGTGTTAAAATGGAACTTGGCGAACCTGATGATTCCGGTCGCAGGAGGCCTCAGGTGATCGAGGGTTCCGAGCATGTTGTTTATGCGGATATTGTCATTATGGCGATCGGGACATCACCAAATCCATTGATCTTTGAAGGAGCAGAAGGATTGGAAGCATCCAAATGGGGAACCATTATTGTTGATGAGGCAGGCATGACATCGATCGATGGTGTTTGTGCAGGCGGAGATGTCGTTACCGGTGCAGCTACTGTTATCAGTGCAATGGGGGCAGGGAAACTGGCGGCCAGTACCATCAATGAGTATCTTGAGTAACGATCAATTGTATCATGTCAAGTGGCTGGCGTTTCGTCGAATAGTCCCAAAACCATTATATGTTTTGAAATATATGTAGCCAGCCAACGACATTCTTATTTACTATGTCATATTACAAAGTAAATCATATTTCAATTATATCATAATCACAGGTGAGACCATGGCAAGATTTCCAGAAGCAGAAAACAGGATCCTTAATAAAAAGATATGTATGAAATGCAACGCAAGAAACGCTGTAAGAGCAACACGTTGTAGAAAATGCGGCTACAAGAACTTACGCACTAAATCCAAGGAAGTAAGAGGCGGTTGATCTAATTCATGCAAGTGGAAGAGTACCTAAATGATATTGTAGAACATGAAGGTACAGTTCACTTAACTCTTTTAGATCCGGCATCACAGTCCCCGGATGAGGCTGGCGAGATTGCTCTCGCGGTAACAGAGGGGGGTACGGATGCTATTATCGTTGGGGGGTCGACAGGGGCCGGTGGCGTATTGCTGGATCAGACTTTGCTCAAGATCAAAGAGCAGACTGATAAACCTACAATACTTTTTCCCGGCAATGCAAGCGGCGTGAGTGTACATGCCGATGCTATTTTTTTCATGAGCCTGTTAAATTCACGCGATATTAATTTTATTACAACCAATCAGGCAATGGGTGCACCACTTGTTTACAAGTACGGGCTTGAGACCATATCAATGGCTTATCTGGTAGCAGAACCGGGTGGAACTGTTGGATGGGTTGGCGACGCAAAGCTTATCCCACAGAAAAAGCCTGAAATTGCCACAGCTTATGCTCTTGCCGGTAAATACATGGGTATGCATTATACTTATCTTGAAGCAGGTTCGGGTGCAGACAAACCAATCAATCCAAAGATGATTGGTATGGTCAAACACGCACTTGGTGACAACATGCTAATTGTCGGAGGCGGTATTCGCGATGGTGCAACAGCCAAGGTGAGTGCCATGGCAGGTGCGGACATGATCGTGACAGGCACCATTGTTGAAGAGACAAAGGATGTCAGATCAAAGATCGAAGAACTTGTCTCTGCCATAAAAAAATGAACGGTTGAAACATTCAACTGTGGTTTTTTCTTTTTTTTGGTTATTGATGTTAATTGCTGAGCGTATAGGTTATATAGACGCACAAACATCACGAATATACATTCTATATAACACTATATGAAATATGGATAAGTAATTAATAAAGGTGCTATCATGCTTAACGTTTCCAACATCGTCAAAGACTATGAAGTCAATTCTGAAAAAGTACGGATACTAAACGGCATTAGTTTTAGTGTCGCAAACGGAGAGATTCTCGGCATTACCGGAAAGAGCGGTAGTGGAAAATCCACTCTTCTTAAGATCCTACGCGGAGTCGAACCTTTTGAAGAAGGCAGTTTTGAACTTGACGGCAAGTCATTCACACCTGAATCAGGGATGGAAGGTACTAAAGCGCTTGGTAAGACTACTGCGATCCATCTTCAGCGAACATTCGGACTCTGGACAGGTCCTGCGATCGAGAATATCATCAGGAAACTGAACTATCTTCGTGAAGGGCATGAATCATTGCCAAGGAAGAGTTCCCCTCATTATGAGGATATGTATGAAAAGTCAATGATGTATCTCAAACTCGTTGGAATGGAACACAAAGCATTGCATGCATCAAACCTGTTAAGTGGTGGCGAAAAACAGAGGATCATCATCGCACGTCAGCTTGCAGCAAACCCTAAACTCCTGCTTTTGGATGAACCGGTCACAATGACAGGACCTGACACGAAACAGGAAGTTCTGGATACAATAAAGGACCTTAAGAATACTTTGAATATCCCGATTATCGTTGTATCACACCTGCCTGAAATTCACATGTATCTTTCGGATCGGCTTATCTATCTTGAAAATGGTGAGATCGTTGAAGAAGGCGAGCCAAAAACCGTGCTTAAGCATTTCCTCAAGGAACTGAAACCGCAGGTGGAAATTGCACCGGTTACTGAGAAAGAACCTGTTATTCAAGTGAGAGATGTTTGCAAGCGCCTTGCACTCATAAGAGTTGGTGAGGTGTTGAATATCAAGGACTTGTCTCTTGATATCAACAAAGGGGAGATTGTTTCATTTATTGGACCATCTGGTGCCGGAAAGACTACCCTGTTAAAGATGATGGAAGGATTAACCAAACTTGGATCCGGACATATCGGCTACCTTAACAATGGTGAATGGGTGGATATTACCCGTTACAGCAAGAAACGTATAGAATTACGAAGCAAGATCAGTATCATGCATCAGGAATTCACGATGTCCCCACATTCGACAGTAAGGCAGCAGATCGCTTTCAGGTTGAGCATTAAGATGACTGGTGCGATTGAATATGCAAGAATAAAGGCTGCAGAATTAGGCATATCGGACGAGAACCTTGATATGATCTATCAACTCCCTGATATGTCAGAGGATGAAAAAACAGAAGCTCTGCAGGATATGCATTTTTCAATAGACATATTCCAAAAACTGTTCCCTCATGTTCCAGACACAGATGTTGAAAAATATGCAAAAATCGTATTTGACGCAATGGATCTTCCAATGGAAGTCCTTGATAAAACACCATACCAGATAAGCGGTGGTGAGCACGTAAGAGCATTCATCGCACTTTCACTGGCAACATCTCCTGAGATATTGATGCTGGATGAACCATTTGGTGATCTTGACCCTGTAACCCTTCGTGATGTCACCAATTCACTCAAGAACATAAATGCAAAATTCGGTACAACAATTGTACTTGTTAGCCATCATATGGATTTCGTAAAAGAAGTTGCTCACAGGGCTGTTTTGATAGATAATGGTGCAATAATTGAGGATGGTGAACCCAACGAAGTGTGCCAGCATTTGATCGATATGAGTCATGCCACATATCTTGAACATGATATTCAAGAATTAGCAAACTAAGTTGCTGACGACCTGTCAGCAATCCCCTTCTTTTTTACATCATATCTTGCAATAAAGGGCATATGCGAACGCTTATTTGAGATAAATATATTCTTTTGTTACTGGGTCTATGGCTATTTTTTCACCTTCAGGTTTTGCATCATATCCGGGATACCCATATTTTCCAGCCGTTGCGTCGAGAACTATGCATTTGTGATTATCAATTTCATAGTATGTTATTTCTTTATTCTCAAGAAATTCGTAAGCAGAATAATAACGATAAAATTTTGTATTTAAATCAACAGTAGCATCATAACGGTTGTCATTTTCTAAAATCAAACCTCCATAGTTCGTCAAACCATCGCATGAATCACTTATTCTTAAAATATTTTGTTTTTGGCATGTTGGATAATGGGTAAATGTACGACCATCAGACATTAATTCATAATCTGTTATTGATGGAACAATATAAATTGTTAGTGGCTGAGATGAAGAGACCTCATATTTTATATTCATATACTCAATTGGCGAAGTAAATTTAGAGCCATCTCCACCGTAATAATATAAATGACCTGCATCTAAAACAAAAGTTTGCTGTTTTTCCTCCAAAATAAAAAGACTACCATCTTCTATAACCACATTCATGCCTTCTTTTTGACCGAAATCTTTTGATACTTGAGTTATTATAGATTCTTCAATGTATTGCCATAAATCATCTGTATCTATGTCACATGCCAAACAATACGCATGGTCTTCTGTCAAAATAAGATATGTCTTTATTCCAAGGTTCTCCAAGAGGGACATAAGTAAGATTGTTAAATCTTCGCAATCTCCTCCTTTTATATTCATTGTTTCGGATGGAGATTGTATAAATTCTCTACTTCTCGGATCACTATAATAATCGAAGTTCTCTACAACATATCGATATATTTTATTGACTTGACACTCTTTATCTCCAGATGGGGACTCACTAACGATAGAAGCAGCTTGCTTTCTAAGGTTCACATCGTCAAAAACAACTTCACTTATGTACGGTTCCGCTTCTTGAATAACAGGATCGCTGATAATATCTGTTAGTAATGGGCTTTCTTCTTGACAGTATCTCCGAACAATATAGCCATATGGGATAGCCCCATCTAACCCCGCATAGAAATTTGAGAAAATGTGGACATACTATCGATAGCTCCCTGATGATCCATCAACCTGCATCCTTATGTCGCTGAGTCATGAGAATGGC
>JAUWQD010000037.1 GCA_030611265.1 Methanosarcinaceae archaeon
AGGACATATTCCATCACTCCTAACAATAATATATCGTTTCCTATTGGAACGATATTAGCTGTTGAAAAACTATATGATGCACTTCATTTTTCTCCTGTATTCAAAAAACACAAAAAGAAAGGATTAGACATAAATTCCTTATTGAAGGCTCTTGTAAGCTACAAGCTTACAGACAATTTTAGCATCGATAGAGCTCATAATTGGATAAATCGAGAAGAAGTCCTTGAATTATTTGATCTCAAACAATTCAATGAAAGAGCACTTTACAGAACTCTTCAAACCCTGGGAAACAACAGAGAAGAGATAATCTCTGACATCCAAGACATCCTATTTCGAGTATATGATTTTCCACATACAGATGTCAACATGGATTGGACGAGTATAGTTTTACATGGCGACAAATCTCCACTTGGAAAATATGGATACAGTCGTGACCATAGACCTGACAAAAAACAAATCACGATTGGTATCAGTGAACTTTCAGATCCAATCAACATACCAATTGGGCTCACAGTCGAACAGGGTAACGTGAATGATCAAAAACACTTCAAGGAAACGTATCAACAAATCAGTAAGAGGCTCAGGAAAAACTCACTTGTTGTTTTTGATAAAGGTGCAAACAGTATCGGAAATATAAAGCTTATTCGAGCAGACAAGATGCAATATTTAACGGCAAAGAAACTCAATAAGAGTGATGATAAGATCATTGAAAAATTCGATCAACTTGATACTGAGATGATTGATGAGGAAAAGGGGATTTATGGATACAAGATCGTTAAACCGAGCAGTGTCAACTATCTATATTTTTCAAAAACTTTGAAAAAACAGCAACTTGAATCAAAGGCAAGAAAAATACTTAGGATGATCAAAGAAGCAAAAGAGATACAGGAATCAATTGATAAGAAAAAGAAGATTCCGAAGAGATTCCTCATCAACAATGTGCTTATTAAAGTGAATTATTCGATTCAAACTAAATTGGTGGAAATTGGCGAAGAAGAGGCTATTAAACTTCTTGAAGATCAAGTGATTACAGGTCGTGAGGGATTTTTCTGTCTAAAATCAAGTGAGAATTTGATACTTAAAGAAGCACTTATGACATACAGGAAAAAAGACTCGATCGAGAAAATATTTCATTCACTAAAGAACGAGATTGAAATAAAACCATTGAGAGTGTGGTCGGATGCTAGCATTTATGGAGCAATTATTGTGGGATTCATTGCTCAACTGTTTATATCGCTGATGCGATATGAGTTCGATGAACTGAAGCATAAGTCAACAAAATTCATCAAAAAAAGCTTATTGAATTTGACAGTTACTGTGGATTACATAAAAAATGGTACGAAAAATTTCATTTATGCGAATTTTGACCCAATGAATACACTGATTTTGAGGGGAAAACAGGGAATTACTTAGATGTTTAGTTGATAATTTTTAAACTGTCAAAAGGGTTTTCCGGGCAAAACTGAGGGATTTTAGGGCAAAAGAGGACACATTCTCTTCAAGAAAGAGTGACAACTGTCAAACTTGGGGTATAAGATCAATGGAACATCGGTTGTTGAGATCACGGATTGTACCATATGCCACGATTCAACTGTTTATAGCAATTCTATTGCAAACTTTAACAGGGAATCCTTCTATTGATGTCATTGCGACATTTGTATAGGTTTAATCTGAATGAAAAATAAAAAACTTTCCTCACCGCATAGTGGCAGGGAGGAGTAGTTCACTGTGAACTGCAAAATGATATTTCCCTTGCAATATCATCCTTCATGATGTCACATACAGCATCAAAATCCTGTAATTGCCCAAGCGCCCACATGAGTTTAACGAGCGCAACTTCCGGCAGCATGTCTTCCCCTTCAATAGCACCGGCTTTCAGGATATCCCTGCCTGTGTCATAAACCCTGTCACACACCCTGCCATTGATGCACTGCGATGTCATGATAATCGGTATTTTCGCCTGCCGCGCCTTCTCGATTGCCGGCACCCAGTCGGCTGAGACGTGACCAAGCCCTGTTCCTTCAATAACAATTCCGCGATAACCTGCATCAATGAAATATGATAATATGTCCGAACTTGCTCCGGGCGTGAACTTGACAAGCGCACATTTTGGTTCAAAACCTTCACGTAACTTTAACTCACAGCTACCGCGCTTGATGTAATCGCCATTTGATTCTATCTTGCGTGTGGTATAATCAACAGACCCTATGGGTTCTGCATTGATGGACTTGAATGCATCCCTTCTTGAAGTATGCATTTTCCGTACCTTTGTACCGCGATGGATCAAACAGTAGTCATCAGAAGCCGTACCATGCATGACCACACACACTTCTGCGATATCGCTAACTGCAACTTCGGCTGCACATATCGCATTCATGGCATTGTCACTACTTGGCCTGTCCGCGCTTCGCTGGGAACCGACAAAAACGATAGGTACAGGTGTCTCGATCATAAATGAAAGCGCAGCAGCAGAGTACATCATGGTATCTGTACCATGTGCAACGATTATTCCTTCAGCACCGTTCTTGATCTCTTCGGCAACTGCACGGGCAAGTTCTGCCCAGTACTCAGACTTCATGTTCTCGGACAGTATATTATAGACAACTCTCCCGCTAAAGTCGGCGATCTCCGTCAGTTCAGGTATCGTGTTAAGTATGTCATCTGCCGAGAACTGTGCACTCACTGCACCTGTCCTGTAATCGATCTTGCTGGCAATTGTGCCGCCGGTCGATAGAATGGTGACTTTTGGGAGTTTAGCACCTTGCTTTTGCGCTTTCACCTCTCCTGCTGTGGCGGGAGAAGAAGGTGCATCCTGTTTTTTCGCAATTAAGGTTATTTTTGCATCTTCGGGACTAAATCCTGCATTGTATCCACTATCCATTTTCAGTACGATATGATCGGTTGTACTTGGCATCACAATGCCCTCATACACCCTGCCGTCTTTATCAATTTGCACCCTGTCGCCTTGTTCAAAATCCATGATGATCATTTTCCGTTTTATTGCTTACTGCTTGCTTATGCACTCGCCAACGACTCCAAGCAAGTTGCTTATCGAGTCGTCGATACGTTTGTTCAAACTCTCGAGTTCCTGCTCGTCTTCACCCAGTTTAGCCATTTGGCTATTGATGGATCTGCG
The DNA here is from genome assembly GCA_030611265.1 of Methanosarcinaceae archaeon. Taxonomy (GTDB): domain Archaea; phylum Halobacteriota; class Methanosarcinia; order Methanosarcinales; family Methanosarcinaceae; genus Methanovorans. Next base: position 3,137 of record JAUWQD010000037.1, read on the forward strand.
TACCTCATCGGGCGCAGGTCCGCCTGTGACGTTTCGTTTTTTGATGTTTGCTGTCGGATCAAGTGCTTCACGCACCATCTCTTCAGTTAACCCGCGCCCACTCAGGCTCTCTCCAATCACACTATGCGCAACCGCATCGATCTCTCCAAGTGTTGGTTCGCCGCTTCCACGCGCTAGAACGCCAACGATCTGATGCGCTGTTCGAAATGGCACACCTGTTACTTTTACCAATGTGTCTGCAAGTTCGGTCGCTGTCGTAAAACCTGCAACGGATTGTTCTGCCATCATGTCAATGTTCACTTTCATAGTCCCGACCATGCCTGCCATGATGCGAACAGCAGCCCGTGTTGTTTCAATTGAGCGCCAAATGTTTGGTGTGGCTTCTTGCAGGTCGCGGTTGTAACTGAGAGGCAATGATTTGCAGATTGACAGTAGTGACATGAGTGAGCCGATCGCAACACCGCTTTTACCTCTTACAAGTTCGGCAGTATCGGGATTTTTCTTCTGGGGCATGATGGATGAGGTGGATGCATACATATCATCCAGTTCTATGAAATCGAACTCGGATGTTGACCAGATTACGATCTCTTCTGCCATTTTGCTCAGATTTATCATAATATTTGCAAGCACACTCGCGGATTCGATAAGGAAATCGCGACTGCTTACGGCATCCATTGAGTTTTCCACGAGGTCGTCAAAACCAAGCAGTGTTTGCGTTCGCGTGCGGTCTATGTTAAAACCGGTAGAAGCGAATGCTGCTGCACCGAGTGGACACAGGTTCACACGCGATATGGCATTCTGTGTGCGGTCAAAATCGCGCCCGAATGCGTTTGCGTGTGCGATAAGATGATGTGCAAGGGTTGTTGGCTGGGCATGTTGCAGGTGTGTGAAACCGGGCATAAGTGTGTCGATATTTTTGTCTGCGGTGCTGTATAATGAACCGCGAAGAAGTGCAAGGTCGTCCATAAGACCAAGAAGTTCGTCCCTCAGTACAAGCCTGATGCAGGTTGCGACCTCATCATTTCGTGAGCGTCCCGAATGCATCCTGCCACCCACATCTTCGCCTACGAGGTCGATGAGTTTTGATTCGAGTGATATATGTATGTCTTCATAGGTGTGGTCGAGTTTATCGATCCCACCTTCTTTTATTTTCAGGAGTCCTTCAAGTATGCCGGCACAATCGCTGTCTTTGATTATGCCCTGCTCTTTGAGCATGACCGTATGCGCCAGATCAACTGCAATGTCTGCTTCGAATATCCATTTATCAGCATCCATCGAGGATGTGAACTTGATTATCTCCTCATCGGGCGCGGTTGCAAGCCGACCTCTTCGCAAAATATCGCTCATTTGGTACCTCGTCCCTGTAAAATCAGTTTGGTTTTGTTGTTATTAATGTGTAATCTAAATCTGTAGCGTGGTATGGCATAAACACTTAAAAACAAATCGGTTTTTTGGATATGTTTGGCAATTACGGGAAGTGCTTTGGGTAGATGGGAAAATATTGAACCGCATAATCGATATCACTCCAGTGTTTATCGCCAATTCCATGCCTTTTCCTCTTTCGCTCAAAAACGGCGCGCTGCATGGGTGAGCGTGGGGTTTGTGTTGAAGAACAAGTGTTGTATAATTACGCCCATCCCCTCAAAAACACACGAAAACCGGACTCTTTCACCCTCAATATCTCTTTACCTTCAACCACTTCAAATCCTTCACTAACACTCGCAGTGATCTGCTTCCCAAGCGAACACATCCCAAGCCTTCCCTCAATCAATTTTTTTGCATCGGCATATTTCCGGGGAATCTCAACAACATATCGCCCGTCCTCGATGTACATTGAAAACACATCATCTGCCCCCTCGTATTTAGATTTGAACATCTCGGCATGTGCACGCACCCAGACCGGCGGGCCAACATGTTTCTTGACATCGGGCAGTGTTGATGTCATCAGTTCAAGGAGCACAACCACATCATCCCCTGCCCATGAACCGGTCTTGATAACAGTAAAATCGTAATCCTCAAGCAACGCTGCCGTTGCCTGTTCCATCTTGTACAATTGTGGATACAGCACATCATCGACAACATCAGGAGTTTTGAAGACCACAGCCACAATTGCGCTTTTTCGCAGGTTGACCCTTTCGATAAATTCGTGGTCTGTAAGTTCCTTCGCAGGCGGTGGGAAGAACATCTCCTCTGTTGGATTTTGATTGAAACTGCGTGAGATGTCAATGAACCTGCTGAAATTATCAAGTGAAAGTGCAGCCGCAACATTCCTCTTTGGGTCTGTGGGGTCTATAACGACTAGAGGGTCGGTGTGCTTCAACGAACCGTGTTCTTTTATGTCGATAACAAGATTGGGTTTCCAGTTACATGCGCTCTCAAGAACCTTCTCAAAAGAGCCAAAATGGATAACCAGAAGTTCTGTAAGATAACCTGAAAAACCCTGTGTTCGTAACTCTGAACCATACACTCCGCCGCCTCGCATTAGTTGTTTTAGGAGAAGCACATCGTCCTCAAGTCCGCTGATATTCTGCTTTATGAACTCGTTGTGGAACGGTGTTCTGTCAACTGCCGATTTTATGCTGCCTGGTGAAGATACCCTGAAACAAGGCACAAGATCAACATCGAAATCCCTGTATCTCATGTTGATGTATGGGTGTTCAGCATAATGTTCTTCCGATTTTTCGGCATCCTTTGCGATTTCCCTTGCGATTGAAAGCCCAAACTTTTCCAGTTCTTCCCTGCTCGTTTCATCAGGAAAAGTGATGAATATATCAAGGTCATGTGTGCCGGATATCCATGTGCCTCTGGCGGCTGAACCTACCAACCGGGCAGATACGTCTGGTATATTTTGTCCGGCTGCTGTGGAATTTACTTTTTCGATCAGTTCATCTGCAACATTTGATAGGAGCACCCGCTCATCTGCTGTCGGTTTAATTGTTTTTAGGATTGCGGATTTTATGTTGTTTTTGTTCATGGCCACTAATATTGAAGTATATATTCAACTATCTTATAAACATGGGTGGAAGGGTTGCTTTCGGTGCTGAATAAATCTATTCCATTGTTTTCGTGCAAATTGTTTATTTTTTTTGCATTTTTAATTGCTGTTTCTCTACTACTTTCTAATAGATCAAAATAATCTTCATTTTTCTTATATCCCTTAATCTTTCTTTTTAATTGAGCCATCAAAACGGGATTCGTTAATGGAGATTCATTGTATGCAAAATGCAAAAGATACCAAAGTTCAAAGGAAGGATTTGACAGACAGATTTTAACTCTTTTACCTGCATTTTTACAGGCACTCAAAATATGAGTGTTGGGATTATCATCACAATCAAAAACACACCAGAGATCATCACCGTTTTTGAGATTAAGACCGAAATTTTCAATTTGACTTATGGCAAATTTCACAAGATTTTTAGGATCCGTATAATTTGTATTAGGAAATTCTATCGATAGACCTGGTCTATCTTTTTTGTACCGTTCAAAGTAGATCCGTTCTGTTTTTTCACCTTCACAAACGATTACAAGAAGCTTACGCTGTTCTCGCGTTTTAGTTTTACGCGAATGCTTTCTTGCCATATTAAAATATCCTTCCATCGTTTACGAATGGCAAAGCTCCATATCTTCCGGCCAAATATCCTCTTTGAATGTTTTTGTCATTACGAGGGCTGAATTCTACTATGGAGTATAGGTCAGTACTTCCAAACTTTGGATTTTTTTCGGTTAGCCATATCTGGTCTCTTCTTAATAAATCTTGATTAAGTAAATTCGTATTGTGTGTTGTGAAGACCAACTGAGCATTATTTTTATTCTGGGTTGGATTATTGAATAAATTTATTAAAAAAACACTCAGTTTATGGTGCAATTTCGTCTCTAATTCGTCTATGATCAAAACATGCCCGTTGATTAATGCCTCAATCCATGGACCAATCAGGGAAAACATTCTTCTTGTGCCTTCAGATTCATCTTCAAATTCAAATGACACCTTTTGTTCATTTCCATTTACATCTATACCTCTATGGATTGATTTTATGTTCACTGTCTGAAAAGTACCATTTACAGCTAATTTTTTTAGTTCATCTGGGAATTCAGAAGGCAAATCATCAATTGACACATCCTTGATTTGTGCAGAAATATCATCAATCCCTAAATCGGCTTCTGAAAGTCCTTTCATGATTAATGCTTTAATACTTTCATCTTTATTAAGCATCTCAACCGTAAAATCTTGTAAACGAGGGTCATCTGTTGGACCAATAACTTGTAAAACATATTTAAACCAATCAAATGCAACAGACGTTTTATCATAGTTTAATTGAGTAGCACCTGATAAATAAAGTACATTATCCAAAATTTTGGAAGATATGAATTTTTGTTTTGTATGGTCAGTATTGAATATATAAATTGGATCTCTATTAATATCCCTTGTAAAAATAATTGCTTTACGTCCTTTCGGATAGTAATACAAATATTCCTCTACGACTTTTTCAGTCGTGACTGCTACTCCATATATATATTTGACATCATCTTTGATAAAAATAACTTCAAATCGACTTGGTTTAGAAACACAATTTTCATCCAGCATAAATGGAGATACCTTTATTTTATCACCCTTTTGATTTTTGTGAGACATTACCACTAATGTGTTCAAAAAATTAATAGCTAAAAGTACATTGGTTTTACCAGAAGCATTTGGTCCAGAAATGGCTGCACTGCGCAACAGATTCTCATTTTTCAACACAGTATTTCTAATTAAATTATTATCTAATGATTTATCAGAAGTAGACACTAAACTTAAAGTTACTTTTTCTTTAATTGAACGATAATTTTCAATGCTGAACTCAATTAACATTTGGTTAAACTCCCAATTTCAACAATTTATATTAGATATATGTGATTTAATCACATCATTCAGTATATAAAATACAAAACATCCATATATACATTTCGTAACTACATTATTTGTGTAGAAAATCAATTTACGTTATATTTTTTGAAATAAAAAAACTTACAAACAAATATACTAATCGCAATTCATGATCATTGAGCATATTGATGGTGTTTTGAAATTAAATTCTGAGGTTGTTGATGGATTACCAAAAAAAATTCCGTAATACCCCAACCCCATACATATAATAATCTTTTTTCACGGTGGCAATTCCCGACACAAACCCCATTTGTCCATATTTCTTAAATAGGTGTGTGGCAATAGTTAGGTCAATTCTTACACTCATATAACTACAAGTTAAACCCATAAATCAATTTAAATTCAGGTGACAAAATGTACGCAGATAGAATTAACTCATTACCCCCTTACTTGTTCGCAACTATAGACGAAGCAAAAGCAAAAATGGTGGCAAAAGGTGTTGACGTGATCGACCTTGGTGTAGGCGACCCTGACCAGCCGACTCCTGCACATATCGTTGAATCCATGTGTGATGCCGTGCGTGATCCAAAAACACACAGGTATCCATCATACACAGGCATGCTCTCATTCCGTGAGGCAGCAGCAAACTGGTGTAAAGAGACCAAAGGCATTGACATTGATGCTGCATCCGAAACACTGACCATGATCGGTTTAAAAGAAGGTATTGCACACATCCCGCTTGCGTTCATCAATCCGGGAGATGTCGCACTTATCCCTGACCCAGGCTATCCGGTTTATGAGATTGGAACACGATTCGCAGGTGGAATTCCTCATATCATGCCACTTCTTGCGGAGAATGATTTTCTTCCTGACTTTGACGCTATACCAAAGGATGTTCTGGCAAAAGCGAAACTCATGTTCCTCAACTATCCAAACAATCCAACATCTGCAACAGCATATCTCAAGTTCTTCGAAGAGGTCGTTGAATTTGCACGCGAAAATGACATTGTGGTAGTTCACGACAACGCATATTGTGAGATGGTCTATGATGGTTATCAGGCTCCAAGTTTCCTTGAAGTGGATGGCGCAATGGATGTCGGTTTTGAATTGTACTCATTCTCAAAGACATACAATATGACAGGATGGCGTCTTGCTTTCGCTGTTGGTAACAAGGACATGATAAACGCTGTCGGTAAAGTGAAATCCAACATCGATTCAGGTGCATTCGATGCCATACAGATAGCAGGAATCACTGCGCTCTCATCTTCACAGCAGTGTGTTGCTGACATGAACGCCATATATACCGAACGGCGCGATGCTCTTCTTAAAGGACTAAATGCCATGGGTCTTGATGTCAAACCTCCAAAAGCCACATTTTACGTATGGGCACCTGTACCGGAAAGATATGACTCAATGGGATTCTCAAAACTCCTGCTCGAAGAGGCAGGAATTGTCGCGACACCCGGTGTCGGGTTTGGAGATTATGGAGAAGGTTACATACGATTTGCACTTACACAGTCAGTTGAGCGCATCAATGAGGCTGTTGAAAGGATGGAAAAATTGAAGATCTGATATGGGTCTTCAACAATCCGTTCTTTCTTATCTGGTTTATCAGTCTCATCCTCACGATCAGGCTCAAATAATTCACAAAAAGCAAACTTCGATCGTACTTTCCGTTTTAGCATTGAGCGGCAAAGCCTGCAAATCATTTTTCAGTGTATCGAACCCTTTTTCCACAACATCTCTTTCACGATACGTCGAAAGGCACGTCATCCAGTCAACCTCGCCACAGCATTCGTATTGATATGTAAAGTAACCGCGACTCTCGTCCTTGCAGGAAACCATCTTGTTGACTTCTTCGATCTCAACATTGCGAAGAATGTATTTACGATTAAGACAAAATTGTTCACAGTTGCCGTTATCCTCGAATATACGTTTGACAGTGAGAGTTTGCTTGGATGGAAAGATAGAGTAGTTTGCAACAATGAGATGAATTTGCATAGAACTTAATAAAACATATTGCTTATAAGTGCGAGAAGTTATAAATTATTATATACTATAAAAAATGGGAGGTGTTTATATCCTATCAGTTAAAAACATTAAACTCAAACGTGATGGAAAGGAACTTTTGCGTGGTGTGGATCTCGAAATTGGTGAATGTGAAATACATAGTGTTATCGGACCAAACGGTGCCGGAAAAAGCACGCTTGCCTATCTTTTGATGGGTATTGGAGGATATAGCCCGGAAGAGGGCAGTGTTCACTTCAACGAAGAAGATATCACGCAATTTACCATCACGCAACGTGCAAAGCACGGGATTACTCTTGCCTGGCAGGAACCGGCGCGTTTTGAAGGTTTGACGGTCCATGACTATCTTTCAATTGGTGCAGGGGGCACAGGCAAGGTATCGGAAAATACCCTTCGCCATGCACTTGAGATGGTGGACCTCTCGCCTGACAAATACCTCCACCGCGAGGTCAGCGAAGCATTGAGTGGTGGAGAACGCAAGCGCATTGAGATGGCATCCATTCTTACGATGAAACCAAAACTTGCCATTCTTGACGAGCCTGATTCGGGAATTGATGTGGTGTCATTGAAAGAAGTTGTTGCACTTATACAGGACTTAAAAAAGAACGGTTCGTCCGTATTTGTGATCACACACAGGGAAGAGATCGTGGCAGCATCCGATAAGGCATCACTGATGTGTGACGGCATGATCGTAAAGACCGGCAGTCCTGCCGAGATAAGTGATTTTTTCATAAAAAAATGCAAGCCATGTGATGTAGAGACACATGATCTCAAGGGGGGTTGAGTGTATGGATGTGATAAAATTGGATACATCAGCCGAATTTACGGCAATGGCAGACGCTTATGAGCGCTCAGGCGGCGATCCATCCGTTTTGAAGATGGCTGATGTTTCAAGTCTTGTAGTAAGCGGAAACAAGATACTGAGCGCAAACCAGACAGAAGGTGTTGTTCTCGAAAAAGAGTCAACCGAATCCGGTGTCGACATTATGCTTACCATCAAAAAGGGGTACACGATACCAAATCCGGTTCATTTGTGCTTTGGGGTCTTGCCAAAAGAGGGACTCCAGCAGATCAATGTTACGATGATCGCAGAGGAAGACTCATCAGTTGAGTTGATTGCACACTGCACTTTTCCAAACTCCGAGCATGTGATTCACAAAATGGATGGCAAGATCATCATACACAGGAATGCGTCGTTGACATACAATGAAACGCATTTTCATGGGAAAAAGGGTGGTGTGGAAGTGATACCCAAAGCAAAGATCACAATCGAAGAAGGCGGGCGGTATTATACGGGATTTACCCTCGTATCAGGTCGGGTTGGATTTCTTGATCTTGATTATGAGGTTGATGCAGGGAAAGATGCTATCTGTGAACTTAATGCGAAAGTTTATGGGAAGGGTGACGACAAGATACTTATCAAAGAAAAAGTGTTCTTGAACGGTGAAAATGCAAGGAGTGTTATCAAAAGCAGGGTCGCGATATCCGATAACGCTGTTGCGGAGTTTACAGGAGTTACAGAGGGGCATGCACCTTATGCGCGCGGTCATGTGGATTGCGTTGAGGTCGTGCAGGGGAATGCAATTGCAAAGGCTGTCCCTATCGTCATGGTCGATGATCCGCTGGCAAAAGTTACCCATGAGGCTGCGATCGGAAGTGTGGACAAGAAGCAGGTCGATACCCTATGCGCGCGCGGGCTTGAGGAAAACGAAGCGGTTGATGCTATTGTAAAGGGTATGTTGAAGTGAGATCGTTGAGATATATACGACAGATATGGCACTTATGGAGAATTTAGGAGAGATCAACATAAATGGAAATATTACAATAGAAGGAAAAGAGTATTCATCAAAGATACTTGAACTTATTATCGGAAAAAAAGGCGACAAGGTTGAATTTGAGAGCATCTCCCAAGAGTTGCTGATCCTGTGTGAAGTTCTCGATGACCCATATAAACTTCCTTACTTTCTGGAAACCTACTATTCAATGGAAATAAGTGATGAGCAGGCATTTCGTTTTTCGCTATTGAGGGTACAGGTTGATTCTGATCTGAGGATGCATGAGGATATACAGAAACATCAGCAGAGAGGTTATGTGGCAAGAACGATAGAAAAACTGCTGTATAGGGACCTGATGCTCGAAGTAGTGGAAGGAGCTGAATTTGATGTGGATTGACAAAAAAAACGAGAAGTTATAAATTATGTACTGAGACCGTCGTTTTAGTACGCAATTTTCATGCCCTCAAGTCCAACTCACGACATATTTCCATCATTATAAAAATATTCCTTTATTTTTTGGCCGAATTTGCAAATTTAAACCCAATATCCATCCATATATTTACCTTTACTCACCCTTTTCGTCGTTATTCAACACATTTTTAGAGAGCATGAGCGACCCACGACATTTGCAAACCTCTTCACATTAACAGTAATCGCAGTGATAGGCGCTTGAATATTCAATTTTGGCAAGCCGCAAAATTTTGCTCTTGCCATACTCTGAAAACGTTTCATTTCCCCTTGCTTAGGTTCAATTTTATATCTACCTTTCATATCTTCCTTTGTTTTATTGTATTCCTTTGCCTCCTTAACAAGCTCATAATGTTCTCCAATTGTAATTGTTCTTCTTGAAAATTCCCACCTAAAATTGACCCACTTTTCCCATTGAAAATTGACCCACCCTATATACTAAAATCCTCCTGTTTTATTGCAGGAGGTCTTGAGGTGATCTCAATGGAAGATTGGATAACAATAAGAAACCTAAAAAAGCGAAATCCCAAAATAGGAACAAGAGCAATTCCAAAATCCTCAACGCTTTTGTATTTCATGAACAGAACATCAGTTACCTTATTGACCTGTGCATCAGTACACTGCGCCGAGAGTATAGTGGCAACCAGAACTTGCAATGTATTGCTGAAATGAAGTTCCGGTCCGGCATCGGGGTACTCAGACTGAAGCAATGTCCAGATGCGGTTGAAGTTCTTTGTATTATTCATCATGTGATATTGATGAAATAAAATCCAAAAAAATTATCTCTAACATCGTGTGGATAACATTACTATTCAAGATATATCGCCAAATATACAATCGCATTGTTGAATCAAAGGACAGAATACAAGTGGCGCGTATCATCCTGTAAATCATGTTCATCCAGTCTGATACTTGCCCATTGAATATTAGGGAGATTCAAATATAATTGGGAGACAGTCTCTAATATCATTAGCAATATTGTTGCCAAATTTTATCAAGTTCTTTTATCCAAGTACTCAATTTATCTTCATATTTTGTATTCGGCAACCATGTTTTAAAAAATCCTTTTCCTGGCTTAAATTGTTTTCCTTCAACTACTAATGCAGATAATAATATTGGATTGGTATTTTCGTTAATCTGGTCGATTATTTCAAACAATTTATTTAGAGCCATGCGATTATTAGATATTTCTCCAAATTCTTCCAGCACATCGCCATATGTAACAATTATCTTCTGCTCACGAAGTTTCTTTCGTCCTACTTTACTGGATAAATCCAATTCAGTATTTTGTTCATTACATCTATTTCTTGCAACCTTAACAAGATACTCATAAACTCCTGAATATTCCATTTTTGCAATCTCCTTTTTATTTTGATTCATGACAATCCTACCTTCATCCGCAACAAACTCGTCCTTTAAAATACACTATTCACGATGTTAAAAAGAAAACCCCAAAAAAGTTAAAGCCGTAAAAATAAAAATCGAAATAAATAAGAAATCTTCGGGTATATTACAACCCGAAATCCACAACATTCTTGTCGGCGATAGCCTGGATCTTTTTGATCTCTTCCTCTCCGCCTTCCATTGTAAAGAGATGCTTGAACCGACGCTGCATCTTGAGATAATCCTCGACTGGCTTAATGTTCTTGATCTTTTTGACCTTTGTTACCTCGCCATCTTCTATCTCGAACATTGGCCAAAGTGCTGTCTCAACAGCTAATTTACCGATCTCCACTGTCTTTGATGTATCGAATCCCCATCCTGTCGTACAAGGGGCATGTGCATGGATGTAGGTCGGTCCGACTGTCTCTGTTGCTGTCTTCACCTTGCGGATCATATCCTTTGGATATGCGACAGAAGTTGTTGCAACGTATGGGGAACCATGTGCCGCCATAATTGCAGGCATGTTCTTTTTTGGACGCTGGTTACCGAATGATACCTTACCTGCCGGACTTGTGGTCGTCGCAGCATTGAATGGTGTTGCACCACTTCGCTGCACACCTGTATTCATGTATGCTTCGTTATCAATACACACATACGTGAAATCATGTCCGCGCTCAAATGCACCGGATATTGACCTCATCCCTATATCGAGTGTTGCACCGTCTCCACCAATCCCAATAACCTTGGTCTTGCCTGCCTTTCCCATTGCCCTCAACGCTGCATCAATACCTGATGCAACTGCACTCGTATTCTCAAACAGGGAATGTATCCACGGAACTTCCCATGAAGATTCAGGGAATGGGGTCGTCATGACCTCAAGACATCCTGTCGGACTCACCACAATACAATCCTCGCCTGCACCCATCAAAGTGAACTTTGCAGCCATTGCATCACAGCATCCTGCACATCCCCTGTGTCCGGGGGCCAATAATTGCTTTGACCTTGAATTTGTCTCTGACTTTGGACTCATATCAGTTCCTCCCTTACATCAGTGAACTGGCTTTCAACCTTAATACCTGAACTTATAACACCTTTAGCCTCATCAATAATATTCTCGATCGTGCCAACAGGAATATCACGTCCTCCATGACCGATCATGTAACCAACAACAGGAACATCGATTTTCGTATTGTACAGGCATGACTTGGTCTCTGTGAACAATGCACCCTCGTTCAATCCTATTGATATATTCTTATCCAACACTACGACCACTTTGGCATTCTTAACAACCTTCTTGATCGCTTCTTTGGGGAACGGCCTAAATGACCTGACCTTAAGCAGTCCGACCTTCTCGCCTTTGCTGCGCCGTGCATCAATAACATCCTTGATCGTACCGATTATCGAACCCATTGCCATAATAATGATCTCGGCATCCTCTGTCTCGTACTCGTCAATAAGTCCGCCATAATACCTGCCGAACAACTCATGGAAATCGTTTGCAGCATCCTCGATCTTCTGAAGAGCCGCCTCCATTGCTTTCTCCTGAAGGAACCTGAACTCGGTATAGGTTGATGGGTCTGCAAATGCGCCGAAACTCTTGGGATCCTTGGAATCCAGCACGAACTCAGGGTTGTATGCCGGAAGATATTTGTCCACCAGATCCTGTTCAAGCAAGACAACCGGTTCATACACATGTGATAATATGAAACCATCCATACACACCATTGCAGGCAGGAGCACGTCCTTATCCTCAGCGATCTTAAACGCCTGTGCCGTCATGTCTGCTATTTCCTGCGTATCCTCTGCATACAATTGTATCCAGCCTGTATCACGCTGGGATATTGAATCCTGATGATCGTTCCAGATATTAATAGGGGCACTGACTGCCCTGTTTACCACAGTCATGACAACTGGAAAGCGCATACCTGAAACATTGAACAATACCTCATGCATCAGTTCAAGTCCCTGTGATGTTGTTGCCGAATATGATCTCGCGCCTACTGCTGATGCGCCGACAAGTGCCGATAGGGCTGAGAATTCCGATTCAACATTGATGTATTCGCAGTTTGGTATCTCACCGTCTGCCATGAATTGTGAAAGGTCTTCTACGATATGGGTCTGTGGAGTGATCGGGTATGCTGAAATTACATTAGGTTTGCATACCTTGACCGAATGCGCGACCGAATACGATCCTTCAACAACAACCATTTTATCCTTATCTAAATTACGAGTTACTGCCATCTATTTTTCCTCCAGCACCATCTCAATTGCCTGTTTTGGGCATTCGTTCGCACATATCCCGCATCCCTTGCAGAAATCATAGTCGAACTCAAAGAACCCGTCATCTTTTGGAAGTATCGCAGGTTCAGGACACAACAGTTCACATAATTTGCATTTTATGCATTTGTCATAGTCATATATTGGTCTGAATGTTCTCCATCCACCTGTCTTGTTGACACGGGTTGTGCCGGGTTCACATACGCCACCTGGTATGATCTTCATGCTTTTGCCTCCATCATCATATCGTATGCCTTTTGTATGGCTTCTGCGTTCTTTTCTCCGACCTTGCCTGGAAAACGCTCTTTTACGGCATCCTGAATGGATTTTGGATTAATCTCGCTGGTCGCACCTGCAAAAGCACCCAAAAGCACTGTGTTTACAATTGGTCTTCCAATAATGTCGAGTGCTATTCTTGTTGCATCAACGGTCATGATCGTAGCTTTTGTGTCCAATTTGAAGGTTTCGGGTCCAAACTCGGAATTTATGATTATAATACCGTCATCTTTTGCACCACTTGCTACGTCAACGACCTCAAGAAGTGTTGGGTCCTGTACAATAACATAATCAGGTTCGTATATCTGGCTTCGAAGTCGGATGGTTCTGTCACTGATCCTTGTAAATGCCTGAACTGGCGCACCTCTGCGCTCAACACCAAAGGCAGGGAATGCCTGACTGAACTTACCGTCTGCAAATGCTGCAACGGCTAACAATTCAGCAGCAGTGACTGAACCCTGACCGCCTCGACCATGAATTCGTATCTCTTTCATCTATATTCTTCTCCATATAACATGTGGGGAATTAATTTTAAAATCGCTCTATAAAGCCTCAATATAGCCAATAATAATTACAATTTACTTGCATTCACATGCAATTGTAAGGGGTAGTAAATGCAATGTATAATGGTGTAGAATAGTATTTAGTCTTTCGGTGAATCAAGTACTTGTGATGTGATTTTATTATGTTCCATCGCACATCCCATTTATGACATCAATTATTGATCCAATGGTCTTTGCCTCATTGAGTTTCTCGCGTATATGTCGGCTTCCTGCGACTCCTTTTGTAAATGCCTTGGATTGTGCTTTGATATCACCCAATGAGAATATGCCATATTTTTCAACCAATTCTATGTATTCCATAAAATCACTAACCTGCTGATTGCAGTGATCAAACTCAAGTGATTCACCGTTTTCAAGATAATGTGATACCTGCCTGAAAATATAAGGGTGCCCGATTGCAGCACGCCCGATCATCAACCCATCACACCCCGTATATTCAAGTGCATGTTTTGCTGATTCACCGTCCTTTATGTCACCATTGGCAATTACGGGAATGGACAGTTCCTTTTTTATCGCTTTTGCATATTCAAGGCTGGAAGTGCCACTATACATCTGCTCTCTTGTTCTGCCATGTACAGTGATGGCATACGCACCTGCATCCTCGATCGTTCTCGCAATTTCCAGCGTCTTTTCCATATCATCGAACACCCGTATCTTTGCGCTTACGGGTGTGCTGATATTGTCTGCAAGATGACTAACGATGTCATGAACAAGTGATGGTGATCTGAGCAAAGCCGACCCGCACTCCTGCCTGACAATAAGAGGTGCAGGGCAACCCAGGTTGACATCAATAATAGCGGGTCGGTAGGTTTCTTCAAGTATCAGGGCAGCCTCTGTCATAGTGTTAGGAGAGTTGCCGAATATCTGTATGCAGAACGGTCGCTCATCCTCACATGTCAACCCGCGCTGCATGGTCTTTTCGCCCTGCTGCACGACTGCGTCTGCACTGATCATTTCCGAGTATGTAAGGGATGCCCCGTATTTTTTGCACAGCATCCGAAATGCCAGGTTGGTGACATTTGCCATTGGGGCAAGAAAGAGGTTATTTGGGAGGGTTAGGTTTGCGATTTTCATGTTTGGCATATTATATGTGGAGTTTTGGTGGCATTGAGATGTGTTTTGGTGTGAGTGGATAAAAGATTTGCCGTGAATTAGACATGCTATATATTTCGCTATACATTTCATTTAGAATGAAAGGTTTTGTACAATGGTTTGCAGTGGGAGTGAAAAGGTATATAAGCAAACATAAACAACAATTTAAATAATATATGTAAGTGGCTGCTGTATTGATGTGAAACGCAATGCATGCCTGACTTAAATAGTATTAAATATGTTGACTAAAAAAGTAACCATAACAATAGTTGGAGTGATATAATATGGTTGTAGAATTAAAGGAAGGCGTTTACTGGGTCGGGGTCGTTGACTGGAATATCAAGAAGTTTCACGGGCACGAATATTCGACACACAGGGGATCGACATATAACTCATATCTGATCGTTGATGAGAAGATCGCACTCGTGGATACAGTTCTGGGAGCCTATTCTGGAGAAATGATCGAGAACATTAAGAAGATCGTTGATATAGAAAAGATCGATTACGTTATTGCAAACCATGCTGAATCAGACCATTCCGGCGGGCTTCCTGCACTAATGGAACTCATACCGGATGCTACAGTGGTTGTTTCAGAGAAAGGAAAAGAGAGCATTCCCGGACATTACCATGAGGACTGGAATTTCAAGGTTGTCACAACAGGCGATACCATTAGTCTTGGCGAGAACAGTCTTGTTTTTGTCAAAGCGCCAATGCTGCACTGGCCTGACAGCATGATGACGTATCTTACAGGCAAAAATATTCTGATGCCAAATGATGCGTTTGGACAGCATTTCGCTTCATCTAAACGTTTTAATGATGAGGTTGATGAAACAGAAGTCTATCAGGAAGCAATAAAATATTATGCAAATATCCTCACGCCATTCAGCGACCGTGTTACAAAGAAACTCGATGAGTTCGTAAAAATGGATGTTCCGGTTGATATAATAGCTCCAAGCCACGGAATAATCTGGAGAAAGTACCCAATGCAGATCGTTGAGAAATATTACGAATGGGCATCCGGTAAAAATGATGGATCTGTTGTGATTATCTATGACACCATGTGGAAAGGCACAGAACAGATGGCTGCTGCCATTGGTGAAGGGATTGGGATGGAAGAGGTGAAATACAATTTGTTCAATATTGCAGATCATGACCGCAACGATGTTTTGACCGAAGTGTTCAAAGCAAAAGGAATCCTTCTCGGCTGCCCGACAATGAACAATGGTCTTTTGCCAACAATTATGCCGATCCTTGAGGACCTGAAGGGATTGAGGTTCAAGAACAAGGTCGGTGCCGCTTTTGCATCGTACGGATGGAGCGGGGAAAGCCTCAAACAGTTGGAGGATAGACTTGAGGGTGCAAAGATAGAGATCCTTTTGGAAGGCATCAAATTCAAATGGCAGCCAACAATGGAAGAACTCGATCTTTGTGTTGAGTTTGGCAGTGATTTTGCGAAGAAAATGAAAAGTTCAGAGTGAGAGTGGCATTTGCCGTGATTATGTACTTTACTATTCATCCCTCTGCGGTTGGTTTCTTATAATAATCGATGAAGGATAAATGGTAGATTAAACACGATTATGCTAATCGTGTTTGAACAATTTATCAACAGGTCTAAACAACCCTAATCTCAACAGGCTCCCCATACTCCACAGCATCAAGGATATCATCCGCAATATCCGAACCCAACCTTGTCTTAATATCACCATGCCGACCAACGGTCGCCGTGAAAAGATATTCATCCCCAACATAGACCTCGACATCCTGCTTGGCAAGTTCTGGAATGTTCATCACAACATGTTTCTTGGTTCGCTCAACTATGGGACGATACTGCTTCTTGCCCGCACCCTTGTGTTCCATTGTTTCCTCGATCTTGCGAACATCGATATGAATGCCAAGTTTTCGTTCGATCTCATCGATCATACTTCCGCCTTTGCCGATAATGCGCGGAACATCCTGATCTAAAACCTTAACAGTCGCCCTGCTATCCGAAACCATATCAACCTCAACAGGACCACTCGCATATCGCGAGATCACATCCGAAACCTCACCTTCTGCAAGCTTCCATGCAGGTCTCTTCGCCATGTCCACATTGCCAACAGGCATCACGACTACCTGCTCACCATAAGTGTATATCTCATACTCCGTTGTACCGGTCTCAAAATCAGAGACCGTGATCACAGGTCGTGCAAGATCCTGCTCCATCATACCCGACGGCACCTTAACAGTGAACTCAAGTATCTGCACCTTTGCGACCTCACCCTTGTCAATGAACACAACCGTATCCACTACCTGCGGGATGACACCAAGTTCCACACGCCCGATAAGCCGCTGCACCGCATCAATAGCACGGTTGGCATGTACGACACCAACCATTCCAACACCTGCAAGACGCATATCCGCAAAGATCAGGAAATCCCGCGTCTTTCGAACCTCATCATATATCGTATGGTCCGGTCGAACCAGAAGAAGCAGATCCGCAGTTTTTTCCATATCACCATCCAACGGCGCATACTGGGTGATCTCATCCGGCACCTGAAGGTCGCGCGGGGATTCCATTGTCTTGACAACAAACCCATTATCGTTCAGATATATCGCAACCCCTGCCGCAAATGTTGATTTACCAGCGCCGGGGGGACCTGCAACAAGGATTCCGCGCTGGGCAAGTATCCGCTCTTTCAATTTATCGCCAAGCCTGTACTCATCCAGACTTACCGCAGCGATTGGACGCACTGCCGTTATCTCAATATCATCCGAAAAAGGCGGGTTTGTGATCGCTATACGCATATTCCGAATCTGCAGGACAGAAGCACCTTTGGATGACATCTCCGTAAACGATTCCGAATCCGCGCGTGCCCTCTCGACCAGTTCCCTTGAAATTGCCTTGAGGTCATTGTGAGTACTCGGCTTATCACCGATCGGAACAAATCTGACATCACCGATCGTACCCCGTTTTGCCATTGGCACGACCTTGTTCTTAAGGTGCACAGACATCGTGTCGTCCGTGAAATAATCCTCGATCAAAAGAGTGCCAAATTCTTCCTTTTCAGGAGATATCCATTCCACCTTCAGACCTTTTGATGTCGCGACCTGTGCCTGAATTCTGTCACCGGTTACAAAGACCGCATCCAGATCAACGGCTTGTGCGCGTATTATTGCATCGATGCCACCTGATCTTGCAAGTTTGACCTGCTCAAGACTGGGTTGCTCGCCTACAAAAGAAAGTGTGATCGCGCCATCATCAGAGAGAGTGCGCAACTCCAAGAGTTCATCCAGTCCTTTTTGACCGATCTCAAAACCACGGTTTGCCTGTGCCTCAAGTTCTGATACCACGGCTTCTGGCACAAAGACCTGTGCACCTGTGTAATCCCCGCTTCTTACCTTTTCAGAAATACGGCCGTCAATAATAACACTAGTATCAGGTACTATCCTGACTCCTGAATCGCTATCTGTTTCCATAGGAATAACTATGGCTCGAACGTATATAATTCAATTGCTAAAATAAATGAAGAAGTAGAGGGATCTATGTATTTAATAGACCTCATCCGGATCAAACACTTTCTCACCAACAACTTCGCCTTCGATCGTGCGGTAGAAACATGACCTGAATCCCATGTGGCACGCGCCACCGATCTGCTCGACCTGAAGCAGGATCGCGTCCATGTCACAGTCAACCCTGATGTCGTGAATTATCTGCACATGTCCTGAACTCTCGCCTTTTTTCCACTGTTTCTGGCGGCTGCGGCTCCAGTAATGACCGTGTCCGGTCTCAATGGTATTTTCAAGAGCTTCCCGGTCCATGTATGCGATCATAAGGACTTCGCCTGTTTTGTAGTCTTGTGAAATTGCAGCGATCAATCCATCATCATCGTATTTCATATTATCAAGGTCTATCATGTGAATCACCAATTACTATATAGTATAAAAACTAAGATGCTTCCATATAATTATATTAAATTATAAAAGCATGCGTCTCAGGTTATGATTAACAAGTGAAACTTCGCTGACGCCCGGATTGACTTGATGCACATAATCTTATAGATCATATAAGGCTCAATAAAACAGATCACGGTGAATATTATGGATTACAGCTTCGATGGTACGGGTGGTTATAAGGTTCCTACCGGAATCTCAGGATTGGATGTTCAATTAGGCGGTGGCGTGCCGCCTGGAATTACTATTTTACTTCTTGCTGAGCCTGGCGCGGGTTCAGAGATATTTTGCCAACAATTCGCATATGGCGGATTGGTGAACAGTGAAGAAGTATTCTACCTTTCATCCGAGCACCCTGTGCAGGAAATTGCTTCCGAGATGGATGAATTTGGATGGGGTAAAAAGAATGAACTTATGGATAATATCAATTTTATCGATGCATACGCACCAAGGTTCTACAATGTGCTTCCAAAAGATCTCATGTCTAATGTTTCAGCAAAGGAGTTCTTGAAACAGGGTACAGATCCATTGAATCTCCTAAAATCAACTGTTACCAAGAAGCGTGACGGGAAATATAGAGGTGTAATTGATTCGATCTCTTTTTACCTTCGTTCGTATGAGTTGAACGATGTTGTCGAAGCAATTGAAATTATGTCGTCTGTTGGCAAACTTTCCGGTGCCGTACACTTGATCCTTATGACAAGCGGCATGCACGATTCTGTGGTCGAAAATACCTTAAAACATGTGTGTGACGGCGTGATCGAGTTCCGCATGAAAGAGCGGGGCAGTGAGATCGAACGTACCATCATGATCCGCAAGATGCGGGGTATGATCACACCAAACCGGACAATATCATACAGCCTTACTCACAAGGGTGTCGAACTGGAAACTACGACACGTGTATTATGATGTGTTGATCAGCTTGCGACAGAAACATATTTTAGTGCTACAACCCATGAATAGTTGATTATTATGAAACAGGGCCTATTGCAAATATTGAGGGATATTTTTTCATCATCCGGGTACAATGTTACCGAATCGTACAGATATGATATGGTAGCTGAGAAAAACGGATACAAGACACTTATTAAGTTCGGTGCTTATCCGGACTATGCGGATATTAAAAATTTTGCAGATCAGGTTACCGATGGTAAGGGACTTTATGTCGCAACCCATTCGATGCCAGATGATCTTTATCAGTATGCCACCGAAAGTGGGCTGATCGTTTGGGATAGAGACGATGTTGCACTTCAAATCGGAAAGGCTGTGCTTGCTGATATTGAAGGAACTACAGCGGATCTTGAATTGATACCACCTGTTAGTCAGCAGGCTGTCGACCAAACTAGGAATATCGGTTTTGGTGCAGATGAGGACAATTCTATTTTCGGGATGTTTGGACAAGGCGATGCGACAAAAAAAGTACCTGCGGCGCCTGAACCCATATCCACACCACAACCACAATGGGGCGGAGGTATATTTACACAACCGGAATCGGTTCGATCACCACCTGCCGAGCCAGATCCACCTATTGTCTTGAATCTACATGCTGTGCCTTTGAATATTTCAAAGGAACACGCAATTAATATTGCAAAGCAGCATGTTGGAATTGTGGATAATGTTGCTCTTAAGTTCGTGCCTTTCTGGAAATATGAGTATTCTGTTAATATTGAGCAGCAGTACAAGTCCAAGATCATAGATATTTCAGGAGATGGTGGTGGATGTCTGAATGCATTGAACGGCAACAATGAACTTATAGAAATTAAGGATGTTCATGATAATATAGAGGTGCCCGATGAGGCGTATGAAGTGAAGGGACCTATTCTGACACGTGATGAGGCAAATAAAAAACTACTTAAAACGATTATTGGCGAGCATACTAAGGATGTGCGTTTTGATGAGATGATCGGAGATACTATTATCTCTGAACACAAACTCTTCAAGCCAAACGTTGAGGACGTGAATCTTGATCTTGATATGGTATATATGCCTATTTGGGAACTGAATGGAAAAGGAAATTCAGTGGAAATTAGTGGACACAATGCAGAGGTGTTGTGCAATCCTGTGGATGAAGATGTTGAATTTATGTGACCCTTTTTGTTCGTGTGTATGCGAATTATTTATATACCAATAAAACTATATATAGGGTAAATGATTCACAATCATTTTATTATAGTTACAAAAAAGGTGAATATCATGGTAGAAATTACAGAAACAGCAGCAATTGAATTGAAATTATTATTGGAATCTGAGGAAAAACAAGACCATTCACTTCGAATATTTATCGCGGGAATGGGGTGCAGCGGCATTCAGTATGGCCTTGCGCTTGACAATGAGTCAAAGGATGATGATGTTACAATATCAAACAACGATGTAAATATCATAATGAGCAAGGATGTTTCTGAGGCACTTGACGATGCAAAGGTCGATTATATAGATACTGCACATGGCAAAGGATTTGTGATCGATAATCCAAATGCTGCAAGTGCTTGCGGTTCAGGTTGCAGTAGCTGCCAATAATAGAGTTAAAGTTTTAGGTGATTTAATGTTTCCGGGTATGGGCGGTCGGGGTATGAACCCCGCAAAATTAAAATCGATGATGAAACAGATGGGGATCAACCTCACTGAGATCGATGATGTTGAGCAGGTCATCATAAGAACACCCGAGAAGGATATTGTGTTCAATGATGCGAATGTTTCCATTATGAATGCACAGGGTGTTGATACATATCAGGTTGTAGGAACTCCGGAAGAGGTTGCAAGGGAACTTGCGATACCTGATGACGATGTGAGATTAGTTGCTGAGCAGACCGGTGTTTCAGATGATGCTGCCCGTGAAGCATTAAAAACCTCAAATGGCGATCTGGCAGAAGCCATTCTGTCACTTTCCTGATATTACGTTTTTTCGTTTGGTGCATTTATGGCACCGGCATTTTTTTTTGAATCTCCGTGCCGGCAGTAGATGTATTTCTAACTGGTGCCCGGATTCGAGTCAATATTGCTGCGCCTCGCGCGCGTGTCCCCGCGAGAAATCAGTGCTTCACTTCATCGCGCGGTGGAAAATAGAGTATCCACTCTTGGTAGTAAGATCTGTTAGAAAAAAATGTAGTAATAATAAGAGTGAGCACAGCAGCGATCCGTAGTTCCCGAGGACTCTCGTACCTCAGTACAATATGGAACGCTGGCAGACTTATCTTCTGTGT
>JAUWQD010000089.1 GCA_030611265.1 Methanosarcinaceae archaeon
ACATTGAAAGAATTATTAACGTTCAGAGTGCCTGTTCAGTAAATCGGGGACACAACCAACGAAGGGACGGTGCCTGAAAAGAGTGGACAGCAGCAATCGTGCCATGAGTGCACAGGAAGTGGCACAAATGCACCTGCACTCAACAGGAATGAGCTGGGACAAATATCCCGCAAAAAATGTCAGCCTTGAAGATATCGACATCGACAACGTAAATAGATACATCAGAAAAGCCAGGGAAACAGGCAGAAAAAAAGTGGGCGACGATGAAGAACCAATACAGGTTCTTGAGAAAATGAGCCTGATAACTGAAGGACAACCCACCTGGGCAGCAATTCTTCTATTTTCCCAACAGACAAATAAATTCATTTCCCAGGCTGCGATACACTGCGGAAGGTTCAAAGAAAAAAATATTGTCATCGATGACAGGATGATCGTTGGCACCGTTTTTGAGCAGATAGACGAAGCCATGGACTTCATACGCAAAAACATCAATGTCGAATTTGTGATGACAGGCAGACCACAAAGGGATCAAATATGGGATTACCCATTAGAAGCCCTGCGTGAAGCCCTCATCAATGCCGTTTGCCATCGGGACTATACGATCTTCTCAAACATAGAAGTGCGGATATATGACGACAAACTCATAATCAGGAGTCCCGGGTTTTTACCTTATGGGATCACACTGGAAGAACTATACAAGCCACATTCATCAACACTGCGAAACAAAGGACTGGCAGAAGTACTGTATGATACTGAACTGATCGAAAGATGGGGCAGCGGCATAGAAAAAATACAACAACACTGCCTCGATGCCGGACTTCCAGAACCAATTTTTGAGGAATATCAGGGGTTCCAGGTTGTGTTTAGAAAAGATGTCTATGACGAAGAATACCTCCGCAGCCTGAACCTAAATGAAAGGCAGATCAAGGCTGTGATGTATGTCAAAGAAAAAGGGCAGATTACGAACAAAGAATATCAGGAAGTTTGCGCTACATCTAAAAGAACCGCTTCAAGGGATCTATTAGATCTGGTATCATCGGGTATTTTTGAGCAAATCGGCACCACCGGGACGGGGACAGCCTACATCCTAAAGGGGCCATATGGGGCCACAATGGGGCCATAATGGGGCCAAAGGTGCCAAAGAAGCAAGACGTTGACAATATGGTTGTGGTGAATTATGCAAAATTTGATGGGATTGAAGCTGGAGACGTTCCACACGGAGAATACATGCAAGTGGAGGGTGGGTAAATGACTCACTCGTTCACTCAATTAATCGCCATGTCCGAAGGTAAAACCCTGGAATTCAAGTGCGATCTTTCCTCACCCAAAAACATGCTAAAAACGCTGGTAGCTTTTGCCAACACCGCTGGAGGACACTTACTTATCGGAGTGGAAGATAGAACCAGAGAGATTTTAGGTGTTGAAAACCCACTGGATGAAGAAGAACGTCTGTGTAATCTTATTGCTGACAATATAGAGCCGCGCTTGGTGCCCAATGTGGAACTGATTGCTTTGAAAGATCAGACTTTGTTGGGAGTGGAGGTATATCCAAGCGGCTCCCGTCCCCACTGGCTCAAAAAAGAAGGGGCAACTGAGGGTGTTTATGTGCGGCTGGGTTCTACCAACCGAAAGGCTGACCGGGAGCTGATTGCAGAGCTTAAACGCAGCGCTGAAGGCATCGCATTTGACGAAATGCCCTTGCCTGAACTGAATGCAGATTCATTGGACATAGCGGCGGCAAAAGCGCTGTTTAAAGACCAGCGTGAGTTGAGTGAAAAAGAGCTGCTAACCCTGAAACTGCTCAAGCAAGTACAAGGACGACTGGTTCCAACCATCGGCGGGATATTGCTTTTTGGGATTGAGCGCGAAGAGCGCTTTTCTGATGCCTGGATCCAATGTGGGCGTTTTACCGGCACAACTAAAAGTGTCATTTTTGATCATATAGAGATTCACGAGCACCTGCCTACTGCCGTTGAACGTGTAATTGAATTCATTAAAAAGCACGCTATGCGGGGGGCGGACTTTTCACAAATCCGCCGCCGCGATGTGTGGAGCATTCCCCTGACCATTGTGCGTGAAGCGGTTATCAATGCCATTGTGCATGCTGATTATTCACAGATAGGTGCGCCATTGAGAGTTGCTATTTATGATGACAGGGTGGAGATAGAGAATCCTGGCATCCTGCTTCCGGGCATGACAGTTGAAGATGTAAAGCAGGGCGTATCCAAAATACGTAACCGTGTGATTGCCCGTGTGTTTAGGGAATTGGATCTGATCGAGCAATGGGGCAGTGGTTTCCGCCGGATTTTAGAAGAGGCGGAAGAACAAAACCTTCCGGAACCTACAATTGAAGAGATTGGCATGCGTGTCCGCTTTACCGTCTATCTGGCAGAACCCATGACGACTGAAATCTCCAAGAGAGTGACAGAACAAGTAGCCAAACAAGTAGCCGAACAAGTAGCCGAACAAGTAACCGAACAAGTACGACGTTTGCTCTTCTGCTTGCAAGATGGACCATTGGGTGGCCGTGGGGCAATGAAATGCATTGGCTTGAACCACCGCCCCACGTTTATTTATGATTATCTGCAACCAGCCATCCGGGCCGGATTTGTCGAGATGACACAACCCGATTCACCCAAAAGCCCGACCCAGAAATACCGCCTGACGGCTAAAGGGAACGCACTTTTAGCCACCGAACAGCAGGGAGGTGAGGAATGAGAACAGATACTAATAACACTGGACATGGTCCGGTGACTGGTGACCAGCCTCAGAACGATACTTCCGGGATAGCGACAGCCTACATCCTGAAGGGTCATAATAGAGCCAAAGGAGCAAGACCTTGATAATGTGATTGCGGTGAATCATACGAAGTTTGAGGGGGTGGTAGAGCGCTTTGTAGAACTTACTTTATATATAAAAAGAGGGAACGATGATGGAAGATCAGGAAATAAATTCCGCCTGGTTTAAGAAAGGTGCTACTCTTAGTGATAAGTCCGCTCGAAACGAATTTGGGCTTACACAGGAGGAAATTATTGAGGGCATTGAGGATGGCAAACTACATTACCGCATAAATAGTGTGTTTGGGAACCCATATTATAAGCTGATCCGAAGTGAAGTGGAAACATTTGTAGCTGAAAAATACGGCAGCAACTACCTTAAGGAGTATAAAATCAAGAAAAAGTTGGCACAGACCAACAAAAAATTGAAGAAATTGAAAACTCAAGTTGCCTCCCTGGAACAAAGAAAAGCTGAACTGTTAGCTAATCTTAATGCCTTTGAGAATGACGATTAAGGAGTCATATAAATGGAAAAGAACTATCATTGTAACTGTAAATCCGGATGTAAAAATAACCGGTGTGCCTGTTTCAAAAATCATGAACCATGTGATGACAAATGTGGATGCACTGACTGCCAGAATCCGTTTAATGAAATAGATGTGGAAAACTATTCAACCTGTGCTCTTGAAAATATCAATATTGTTAAAGCTCTGTCACAGGAAGAATTAGATGAGGAACATGAATTGCCATGCGGCTGTGAGTCAGTCGAATTGAAAAATCTATTAAATGAATATGAGTGCAAAGAATGCATGACTGTGTATTGGTTTTCATTTTGTTTGGATGAGGTGGTTCAAGATGATACTACATGGCATTGTGAGATATGTGGAGAATGCAGGGATTGGAGAGAATGGCATTGCGAAAAATGTAATAAATGTACATATGGAGTAACATTTCCATGTCAACATTGTGGTAATGAAGGACCTTATCAAGATCTGGTTTAAAATATGCAAAACATAGAAAAGACAATCCAGAGCATACTTAAAAAATTCGAAGTCAGGGATGACTACGAGAAAAGAAAGCTTGTATTCTGGTACGATAAGGATGGGACAGTTGAAGATGATGAAGAACTTGAGCAGATTAAATCCTCTCTCTCTGAAAAAGACATAAAGCTTCACATACTCAACAACAACTTCTTTGAAACTAAAAAGCTCCTTGAAAAAGACGACACAGAGTCGCATTATCTCATATATTCACCTGAAGCAGAACGAGACGCTCAATCCAACTGGCTGCTTGACATACAACTTTATTCATCCAGATTCGAGAACAGCAAGATATCAGATATTAAAAGTGAACTCGGTATCGAAGGTTACGACCTCGATAAATTACTGGATGCATATTCCAGATTCTTTGATAATAAAAAAAGGGTTTCAGCATTCAAAAGATTTGATCAGAAAAACTGGAATGAAGAAAAAATTATATTAGGGATGCTTGCTGCACTTTCAGGCTCTTCCGCTATTGACCATAAAGAGATTGTAAGAAAACTGCTGATGGGTTCACTCAATGAAGAAGAAAACACAATATGGGTCAATATCGAAAAGTTAGGCCTTAAGAATGCTTTATGGGATATGATAAGCCGAAGATTTGGCTTTTTAACCGAACATCCCACCCTAAAAAAATTATTCCTGAGCTTCATAATTACTCACATCGACAGGAATGGAAGTATCGCTCTGGAATCCTATGAACAATATATCAACAGACAGAGCAATGAATGTGAGATATTCATAAGAGGATGGATGGACCATTCAAAAGACTCCCGGGATTTTGATGATTACTGCCAACAATTGCTTGAAGCCGAAGGACAAAAACTTGAAGAAAGCCTGACATCACTGCTCAACAAACACGAAGTAGAAGACTATCTTGAAGCCGAATCCAGCGACATCTTTGACAAGAATATCATTCGTAATATAGTTACGAAACTTGCCGATGGCAATAATGATTTTGAAAAATACCTTGAATGGATCAACAATAGAAAAACAAAACACTGGTATCAAGTATATGGGAACATCTATTGTGCTCTTGAAAATGCTATTAAGCTCCACCAGTTCTCAAAAGAGATTGAACACGAAGGCATCAATGAGCAGAGCCTGAATGAACTATTTAAGGGTTATATGAACCAGTACTATCTTATCGATTATTATTACCGCAAGTTCTATTACCACTATGATAAGGACAGTGAGAAAGAGATACTCAAAAAAGACATTCGAGAGATGGTCGAAAACCTGTATAGCAGAATGCTTGATAAGCTTCTAACTCGATGGAGCGACCTGATAGACTCAGAGCTTGAAAATACATGGAATATAGAGCTCATAGATAACCAGAGCAAGTTTTACAACATCTATGTAAACAACATCATTAAAAGAAATGACAGGGATAAGGTGGCTGTCATCATATCAGATGGATTGCGGTACGAAACAGCAGTTGAACTGAAAAGTGTGCTTAATAAAAGCACAAAAGGCACAATGGAATTGAAAGCCATGGCAGGCTCACTTCCATCCTACACAAAGCTTGGAATGGTAAGCCTTCTGCCGCATAATAAGCTCGAATACAGGAATAATCACATCTTCGTAGATGGAATTGATTCAGAGGGGACCGAAAACAGGGGACGAATTCTGTTAAACGGCTATCCTGATTCAATAGCATTCCAGTTCAAGGATCTCATGAATCTAAAAACAGACGACGCAAGAGATGGAATAAGAGGTAAAAGAGTAATTTACATTTATCATAACAGGATAGACGATATGGGAGATAAGATATCATCTGAACACAAGGTGTTCGATGCCGTAGAATCCACCCTTGAAGATATTAATAAGATGGTAAACCGCCTGGGCAGATCACTTAATGTGACAAAAGTTATAGTCACATCAGACCATGGTTTCATCTATAAGAGAGAACATCTCGAAAATCGGGATAAACGTGAGACGCAAGATTTTGATAAAAGCAAGATAATTGAATCCAACAAACGTTTCATTTTAAGCGAACAGGACATATCGCTCAAGAACACACACAAGTTCAGCATGGCTCAAATAATGGATTCAGATAAACATATGAATCTTTACACACCTCTTGCAGACCTGCGCTTCAAATCCCAGGGCGGAGGAGTGAATTATGTCCACGGTGGCGCTTCATTGCAGGAGATTGTGATCCCAGTTCTTATCTATAACCACAATAAATATGAATCAGACCTTGATAGAAAAGGGATAGAACACGGCAAAGTGGAGGTCACAGTCTTAGATTCCCATAAAAAAATAACCAGCAGCTCCTTTAAGGTAAAATTACTACAAACAGGAAAGGTGACCGACAAACGTGAGCCGCTGAGTTTCAAGCTTGCCTTGTATGACACTGATGGACAGAAGGTCAGTGACGAAAAACTGGTCATTGCAGACAGTACTTCTGATGAACCAGAGGAAAGGATTCAGGAAGTAATCTTAACCATAAGCAGTGATGTAAAGAACAAAACCTACAATCTATTAGGAATTGACGACAACCCAAAGGCATTGCTAAAGGAAATATTTGAGATTCCAATTGTGGTAGACATTCTAATTACAGATGATTTCTAATAAATTCAACTATTGAATAAATCAGGGCAGATTAAAATGGCAGACATAGATTCAGGCACCGAGATAGATAATAAACTAAACACATATTTCCCAGGGAAAGTCGTGAGAAAAGACCTCACTAAACTCATGAAGGTAGGTCATAATGTTCCTGTATATGTGTTAGAATACCTCTTAGGATCAAACTGTGCCACAGATGATGAAGACCTTATCAAG
>JAUWQD010000105.1 GCA_030611265.1 Methanosarcinaceae archaeon
CAGATGGGAGCAGCCGGTGGTGGAGATACCATGGGCGTGCTTAAGAACGCACCGAACAAGGCCGCTGCAGCGCTTTTCATCTATCATATCACCACAATGGAGCAGCAGCTTAAGAAGTTCGAGATGTTAGGTGCCTATCCCGCAAGAACCGATATTGCTATTAAAGGAACGCTGTTGACCGAAGAAGATAGAGCGACGAATGCTATTACATGGTTCCCTGCACCTTACAAAAGTCATATGATTTCTGAGTTCGTCAAGAATGTGTTGATGAAATAAGGGGTGTGCAAGTGTGGGCTGGGGGTAGATCATCCCCAGCCCGCGCGAAGACCACGAAACACATTAAAACACTCTAAAATGAAATTGTGCTGCAAGCTTTAAATTTTATACGAATGGAGAAGCCATGTGTCAAACCTGAAAATTACAAACTTAACGAAAAGATTCAGTGAAGTCCTTGCTGTGGATAATTTAAACTTAGAAGTGGCTGATGGTGAATTTGTCACCCTGCTCGGCCCTTCAGGCTGTGGAAAGACAACAATCCTAAGAACTATTGCAGGATTCTGCAATCCTGACAGGGGCGAGATTTTTTTTGGAGACAAGATCATGAACAATATTCCCCCAAACAAGCGGAATACAGCTATGTGTTTCCAGTCCTATGCCTTGTTTCCCCACATGTCCGTTTGGGACAACATAAGCTTCGGATTAAAAATGCAGAAAATTTCACGACAGGGACAGAAGAAGAAGATCTCACAGGTGATGGAAATGTTGGGACTTGAGGGTTTGGAAAAACGCAAACCCGGGCAGCTGTCAGGAGGACAGCAGCAAAGGGTTGCTCTGGCAAGAGCTATCGTGACAGAACCCAAAATTCTTCTTTTTGATGAACCACTTTCCAACCTGGATGCCAAGTTACGTGTACAGGTGCGGATCGAGATACGGGATATGCAAAAACGGCTGGGAATAACAACTATCTACGTAACACATGACCAGGATGAGGCCTTGGCGATATCGGACAGGATTGTGGTTATGGAACGAGGTCATATTGAACAGTTAGGGGATCCCTACAACATCTACCGGAATCCTGAAACCAGTTTTGTGGCTGGTTTTATCGGTCTGGCGAATATCTATGAAGGGACCGTAGTAGCCAGAGATGGCAGCCGGTATACAGTGGAAGCTCCTTTTGGAAAGGTGGTGATTGTCTCTGATGGCCGAAAGATACCTGAAGCGAGTAAAACAGTGAAGTTCGTCTGGCGACCCGAGGATATGAAGATCTATATCCAAGGAGCACCGAATAGAGTCAAAGGGAAAATCCTACAGGCTGTATTCATGGGAAATATTACAGATATTTTCATCGATGTCCAGGGGAACAAGATGCGTGCCCAGATTGATGAATCCAGGAAACTTATTGCGGGAGACGTTATAGAGTTCAGTATTCCCGAAGACGCCTTCAGCATCTTAAGGGGGTAAAAGATGAAAGAAAAAAAGATTTCGCCCATAGATCTCCTGATGCTCTTCCCGGGTGTGGGATTTATTTTGTTGTTTATAGGATCCTCAATCTTTCTGACCCTCGTGCAAAGCTTCGGTCTCTTTAGTATCACAGGAAAGTCGGTGTTTACCTTAGAAAACTGGAAAGCGATATTGCAAGCCAGAGAATCCATGGATTCTCTGTTCTTTTCCCTCAAGATGGGTCTTTTAAGTTCGGTAGGTACCGTAGTGGTTGCCTTCCCCATCGCATTATTCTTCAGAAAAGGTGGAACCGGAAAGGGTATCCTGGGTTCTATAATCAAAATGCCACTCTTCATACCTGCCTTGGTGGCAGCTTTTCTCATCCTGAACCTTATTTCGTACTCTGGGCTGGTAAATACTGTACTCATGCGACTTAATTTGATCAATGAACCATTGCGTATGCTCAATGATAAATTCGGCTGGGGGGTGGTATTCATCCAGATCTGGAAGAACCTGCCCTTTGTGTTGCTGATCGTGATGGCGGCGTTAGCTTCAATCAGGGATGATACTATCGATGCTGCGAAAAATCTGGGGGCGGGGTACTGGTCTATATTGTTCAGGATATTTGTGCCGTTGGCTATGCCCGGGATATTGGTTTCCATGATCCTCATGTTTATTAAGGCCTTTGGAGACTTCCCTATAGTCAGTGTTGCAGGACCGATCTATCCCGCATCTATGGCAGCACGGATGCACATCATGGCTACTATATATCAGGAGTGGGATCAGGCAGCTGTATTGGGAGTAATCATTATTGTGACCGCGTTCATTGTTATCTGGGCCTATTCACGATTCGCGGAACTTGCAAAAGGAGAGGTTTAACATGGCTTTAACAGATAGTACAGCAGAAACATCATTATATCTCATCCAGGCACGAAAGAAGAGGAATTTCTACTTGCTTCTGATGATCTTTTTTATGATAGTCCTGATTCTGTGGGTCGGTATACCTATCCTTATGGCCGTGATGTGGTCTTTGGTTGATCCCAAGAACCCCTGGTCTTACCCTAATCTTTTTCCACCAAGTTTTTCGCTTGCGCAATGGAAATATGTATTCGATTATACCAATATCGGACGGGCATTGCGTAATAGTTACAGTATAGCACCGCTGGCAGTACTTCTCTCATTTGTCTTATCACTACCCACCTCCTATGTATTGGGTAGAAAGAAAATACCCGGGAAGAAATTTTTCATGCTGGTAGTGCTTCTCCCTATCATCATGCCAGGCATGGTAGTGGCGCTTTTCCTTAGTAGGGTCTTTACCGCATTTGGCTTAAGTCAAACGTTTTTCGGCTTGGTACTTGCACATACGCTCATGAGCATGCCTTATATGATTCGGGTGATGACAACCAGTTTCCAGGCAATCCCTCAAGATGTGATAGACGCGGCAGAGAATCTTGGGGCGAATACTTTTGTTAAAATCAGGGATATCTTCTTGCCCATGATTCGCCCTGGCTTACTGGCAGGTATGATCTTTGCGTTTACTGTCAGTATCGAAGAGTTCAATCTTACTTTTATTATCGGTACTCCTACCTTTGAGACCATACCGACCATTCTCTTTTCATTCATGGGGTATAATTTCATACGAACCAATGCCTCAGTAGTGGCACTACTCATGATGACACCGAATATTATTATGCTCTTTATCGTGGAGCGTTTTCTAAAATCTGACTATTTAGCAGCATCCTTGGGGAAAATGTGAGGTCGATTAGAACAGATAGAATATACAAGGGATACATCCTGTTTTTTTCTGAATTTGACAGGGAATGCTTGGACCAGCTCAATAATTTGATGATTTTTTCTAACTTTTCAAAATTGGATTTGCTTGTATCATTATAAATAGAGGACAGACACACATTTATTTGTTTTAGAAAAATCATTGAATATCCTTTAAGCGATGATGACAAAATAAAGAAATATATTTCCCCAGATCCTCATAGAGAGGTACTATACAAACCCTTAGAGCGTGTTTTAGATATATATGGTAAAGAATTTTGTATTATGGGAGTTGTTGTGTGT
>JAUWQD010000093.1 GCA_030611265.1 Methanosarcinaceae archaeon
TATGTGTGATGTTTGTTTGGGAATGCGTGGATTAGACAATTGGGTTTTTTCGTTTTTTGGTCGTAAAATTTATATTTTCGAGTATTTCATGACTGTATGAAATTATGCATACTCGGAACTATGGGCAATCGGAAGTACTGGCACGACAGTTAATTTTATATATCATGGCACCGTTATTAATAATTCGGCAGGAATCAACATTGTAAATATGTTAATTCTGCAACATATTGAGTTAACTGACGTCGTTTTTGATAGTATATGTTTTATAAACATATGGTGCGAGTAAATCTGACCGTAAGTGAGGATTTTCTCGGAAGATACGATTGAAGAGACCGGAGGAAATGTATAATGAGAAACATAATGAAAAATAATGATAAACTCGGAAACAGCAAAAAAGCACATGATGTTTCCCACATAGTAATTAGTGGACACCCTATTGATACGCTGGATTCAGAAGAGATGGATCTCTACCGTTTCATGATCGGCGGGTTGCAGGCTAAATAGTCTGCAAAATCTATTTCTAATTTCCCCTCATTACAGATTTACATGTATGACGTTTATTCCATTCGTGATGATTTTCCGGTTTTAAAGGAAGTTGTCTATTTAGACAGTGCTGCAACCACCCAGACGCCTGTTCAGGCAGTTTCGGCTATGGGAGATTACTTCTTCAAATATGCCGGTAATCACGGACGTGGTGCGCACAGGCTTGCACGCCAGACCACTAATCATTATGAGGATGCGCGTGAGGTGGTGGCTTCATTTTTGAACATCGATCACAAAAAGACGATATTCACAAAGAACACCACCGAAAGCATTAACATGGTCGCCCATGGTCTGGAATGGAACTCCGGCGACCACATCATCACAACACTCATCGAGCATCACTCAAACTTCCTTCCATGGATGCGTTTGCGTGAGCAGGGTGTTGAAGTTACCATCATTGGTCCGAATGAGTACGGTATGATCGATCCGAATGATATTGAAAATGCCATGACCGACAAGACGCGCCTTGTCGCAGTTAATCATGTTTCCAATGTGTTCGGCTCTATCCAGAATGTTGCAAAGATTGTGAAAATTGCACACAAAGGCGGCGCGAAAGTGGTAGTTGACGGCGCGCAGTCTGCAGGTCACATGCCTCTTGACGTGGGTGCGTTGGACTGCGACTTTTTCGCAACAGCGGGTCACAAAGGTCTGCTCGGACCGCAGGGGACCGGTGTGCTGTATGTCAAGGAGCCGGCCCTGCTCGCCCCCACCTTTGTTGGGGGTGGCACGGTACATGCAGTCACAGCAACGGGTTTTGAACTGGAACCCTCGCCTGCCAAATTTGAAGCAGGAACACCAAACATTCCGGGTGTTATCGGACTTGGGCGTGCGGTTGAGTATGTGCAGGAACTCGGCACGGCTGATATCGAGCGCCACGAGACCGCCCTTGCAAAGGATGTAGCGCGGAGGCTTGCAGAGATGGATGCGGTCGAGGTGTATGGACCACAGGACCGTGCCGGTGTTGTGCCATTCAATGTGGTGGGGCTCAATGCACACGATGTTGCCATGATACTGGATGAAACAAAAAAGATATGTGTGCGAAGCGGGCATCACTGCGCGATGCCAAGTATCCGGTTCCTTGAGGTTGAAGGTACTGTCAGGGCATCATTTGGATTGTACAATACACAGGAAGAAGTGGACTTGTTCGTTGATTCAGTTTCACAGATAACATCTCTTGTTGTGTAAATGTTCTGTCGTGTTATGATAAAATATCCTATATATCATAACGTTGAATAGGTCATAGATGCCTGACAGATACACAAAAATCTATCCTGTAACTACTGTTAATAAAGATGGTTCTGTATTTTCTTCTGAGCGCACTGTTGCAAAAGAGGGCTCTATCGAACTGTCAGTGAATGGTACCCGTGCAGCATCTATCCTTGCATCTCCGACATGTGTCAGGGAACTGGCAGTAGGATATGCGATATGTGAGGGAATTGTAGGTTCTGATGAGATATCGGATGTCCGGGTAGACGGCATGGAGGTTGATCTCCAAATCAAATCTACCGATGATTTTACACTCTGGCACGAACTCCGCTCATCCGGCTGTATCGGTATCAAGTGGCAGGGCAATGAGGTCGTAAATGTCACCTCGGATGCCGTGTTTCCTGCAAGATCGATCTTTTCCGGCACAAAGTTCCTTGAATCAGATGTATATTTTATGACAAGAGGTACTCACCTTGCAACGCTGGTTTCACAGGGAGGGGAACGGGTGGCACAGGCTATTGATATTGGACGGCACAATGCAATCGACAAGGTGGTAGGTTATGCGGCACTCAACAATATTGATGTGTCGCAACTCTACCTCCTCTCAACAGGCAGGCAGTCTGCCGGTATGGTGCTAAAGGCGGCACGTGCAGGCGTGCCTCTTATTGTAACGAAAAGCGCTCCGCTGGATAGCGGTATTGACGCTGCACAAAAAACCGGTGTTGGCTTGGTAGGTTTGGTTTCAAACGTTGAAATGACTGTGTTTGCAAATAAATGGCGAATTGGTTAGTTATTTAGTTTTTGAGATGCATCAAAGCAAAAGACTATTATGTGTATATATAAGTTAATATATAAGTTTGAGTAACATTAAGGAGATACATCAGTGAACAAGGATATGCTTCTTTGGGATGAGACAATTTTTAAAAACGGAGAGGTGCTCGAACTTGATTATCTCCCTGAGTATTTTGCGCACCGTGACAATCAATTGCAGACATTAAAATACAGCCTGCGTCCTGCCATGCGCGGAATGCGCCCGGTCAATTGTCTATTGACTGGACCTCCCGGCACCGGAAAGACCACTGCTGTCTTGAAAGTGTTCGAGGAGATGAGGGAGCACACTGATGATATTATTTTTGTGAAGGTAAACTGTCAGATGGATTCGACACGCTTTGCCGTGATTTCCAGGATATACAAAAAACTATTCAACGTTTCCCCTCCATCATCAGGAGTATCGTTTCGCAAGCTCTTTGAGAAAGTCGCAGAATATCTTGTTGAGATTGAAAAGGTATTGGTTGTTGCACTGGATGATATCAATTACCTGTTCTATGAAGGTCATGCAGATGAAGTGATGTATTCACTCCTTCGTGCACATGAGGAATATCCAGGCGTAAAGATAGGAATTATTACTATTGTCAGTGACACCGGAAAGATTTACCAATTCGATCCGAAAGTAAGTTCTGTGTTCTTGCCAGAGGAAATAGATTGTCCAAGGTATGATTACGGTGAGTTGCAGGATATCATTTCAAATAGGGTTAAGTATGCATTTTTCCCTGATGTTGTTTCTGATGAAGTGCGGGACAGAATTGTTGATTACGTTGATCGTACAGGGGACTTGCGTGTTGGCGTTAACCTTCTCAAGCGTTCAGGATTGAATGCCGAGCGCCGTGCAAGCCGTACGGTCTCCGTGGAAGATGTTGAGAAGGCGTACGAGGCATCCAGATTGATGCACCTTTGCCGGAGTATCAAGTCACTCACATCTGATGAGAGGACTTTGTTACAATTGATCGCAAAAGGCGAGGATGCCAAGACAGGAGAACTTTATAAGTCATTCCACGAAATAACAAAGCTTGGTTATACGCGGTTTTATGACATGGTGAACAAACTCAACACGGTTCAGTTCGTTGA
The DNA here is from genome assembly GCA_030611265.1 of Methanosarcinaceae archaeon. Lineage (GTDB taxonomy): Archaea > Halobacteriota > Methanosarcinia > Methanosarcinales > Methanosarcinaceae > Methanovorans. The sequence continues at coordinate 3,655 of JAUWQD010000093.1, forward strand.
TGCCGATTTCTCAGGCAAGGGTATGCGCGGGCGCACACGTATTATAAAACCAAGATATGAGCCGCAAGACATACTGAAGTGTCTTGAGTGATTATTTTTTTATGTCCAGACAAATTGTCAGAATTATAATGCAATTTTAAGAAAAAAAAGAGAAATGGGCGCAGTAAACACTGCGCCTGTTAGATTTTGTTTTTTTGCAGTGATCACATCATTCCAGGAGGCATTCCGCCCATGCCACCCATGCCGCCACCCATGCCGCCACCCATTGCTTCAGGAGGCATTGCAGGTGCGCTGGTGGATGCGATGATATCATCGATCCTGAGGATCATTACTGCCGATTCGGCTGCTGCGTTGATCGCCTGTGTCTTGACTCTGAGAGGCTCTACAACTCCTTCTTTCCACATGTCAATAACTTCGCCGGTGTAGACATTAAGACCTGCTGTCTTTACGCCTTTTTCGTGGTGTGAACGAAGTTCCATAAGCATGTCGATCGGGTCAAGACCTGCGTTTTCTGCAAGTGTTCTTGGCACAACTTCAAGTGCTTCTGCGAATGCTTTGACTGCCAACTGTTCTCTGCCGCTCAGTGTTGCCGCATATTCCTGAAGTCTCAGTGCAACTTCAACTTCCGGTGAGCCGCCGCCTGCAACGAGTTTCTCGTCTTCTATTGCAACACCCACAACACGCAGTGCATCTTCGAGACCTCTTTCGATATTGTCGAGTACATGTTCTGTACCTCCGCGAAGAAGGATTGATACTGCTTTTGGATTGTCACAGCCTGTGACGAATGTCATGTTGTCGCCGCCGATCTTTCGCTCATCAACGAGTTTTGCACTGCCAAGGTCACTGTCTGCGATCTCGTCAAAGTTTGTGATAAGGCTTGCACCTGTTGCTCTTGCGAGTTTCTCCATGTCACTCTTTTTTACACGTCTGATCGCAAAGATTCCTGCTTTTGCAAGGAAGTGCTGTGCCATGTCGTCAATGCCTTTCTGGCAGAATACAACGTTTGCGCCGCTGTTTACAACCTTGTCAACAAGGTCTTTTAGCATCTTCTCTTCCTGGTCAAGGAATGATTGTAACTGGTCAGGGGATGTAATTGAGATCTCAGCATCCACTTCTGTCTCTTTGAGTTCGATAGCAGAGTTGATGAGTGCGATCTTTGCATTCTCGATCTTTTTTGGCATGTTTGTGTGTACACGCTCTTTATCGATGATCATGCCCTCAATGAGTTCTGACTCTTCCATGCGGGCACCGGTCTTTTTCTCAACCTTGATGTTATCCATCTCAACGGTGTTGCCGTCATCGCCTTTGTCGACAATGCTGGAAACTGCTGATACTGCAATTTTGGAAAGTATATCCTTTGATGATTCTGCACCTTTTCCAGTCATTGCGGTTCCTGCGATGTTGATGAGAAGTTCACGATCATCAACTGTAACACTTTTTGCGATGTCATCAAGTATCTCGGCTGCCTTTTCGGTTGCCATTCTGTATCCTGATGCGATAAGTGTTGGATGTACGTCCATCTCAATGAGTTCTTCAGCTTTCTTAAGAAGTTCGCCTGCAACTACAGCAGCAGTTGTTGTACCATCTCCGACCTCGCTATCCTGTGTCTTTGCGACTTCGACGATCATCTTTGCTGCAGGGTGTTCGATGTCCATTTCTCTTAAAATGGTTGCACCGTCATTGGTGATTACTACATCGCCCATTCCGTCAACAAGCATCTTGTCCATTCCTTTTGGACCAAGTGTGGTTCTGACAGCTTCTGCAACAGCTTTTGCAGCCATGATATTGTTGCTCTGTGCTTCTCTGCCTTTTGATCTTTGACTTCCTTCTCTCATAATGAAAATTGGCTGTCCAGCCATTTGTCCTGCCATATCTTTAAGCCTCCAATTAAGTAATAGATTAAGATTATAGGGAACCTGTAAATTCAGGCCTTAGGTCATTTTAGATGTTTGTAGTTCTATATAACCGTTGTGCCATGTAATAAGTGTCAGGCACGTCTTATATTCAAAAAATATAGTGGGTAAGTCTACTGTAATCTCAGGCGGTTGACAAGTTCTGCACTTCAAAATTATGTGCTTTAAAAAAAAGGATCAAAAAAGAGGGTGTGAGTGTAAACTCACTTTACGATCGCTTTTGCCGAACGTTTCATGAATCGTCTTTTTGCACCAGCAGATGTATATCTTTGCATAGGTCCGGAATGTGCCTTTGCTGCTGCTTTTTTCTCGACTTTGATAGTTCTGCCTTTTCGTCCTTTGATCTTTACCCATTCAGTGCTGCCGGTTTTGCCCATTATAAATCCTCATTATATAATTTGAATAATTTTATTTGTAAATGTTATGACTATATTGTCTGTTGAGTTTACCCTAAGATGTGATGCTTATTATTAAACCTTGCGGGGATTTTGTCCAAAGGCCGCTATGGCGTCAATCTAGCATCTGTGTCAATAAAGTTCGACAGCCACATGCTAACATCCGCCTCGGGCACGCCATTAAACTCATCCTCAACAAGTGCGACAAAATCCCGAAGGATCTCAGGTCTTTTCACATCAGATTTAACTAAAGGATGTTGTGG
>JAUWQD010000054.1 GCA_030611265.1 Methanosarcinaceae archaeon
ATACGAGAAGATAAATTAGGGCAATCGTGGTTATTTCCCCCACGCATTACTGATTTTATACCGAAAAATCACATTTGTAATCTAATTATAGAAATAATTACTAAAATTGATATTAGCGAAGTAGAGAAAAAATTCAAATCACAACTCAGGAATCCTGCATATCCAAGGCGGATGCTATTGAGGATATTAGTACAGGCTGCCATTGATGGTGTATGGTCTTCTAGAAAGATCGATAAATTAACACATGAAAATGTGATTTATATGTACCTTGCAGGAAATGAAAAACCTGATTTTAGAACAATCTGCAACTTCAGACGAGAAAATGAAGAGCTTATGGAAGAAGTATTTAAAAAAACAGTCACTCTTGCCAAGTCAATGAAAATATTAAAGTTAGGTCATCTTTCAACCGATGGAACTAAAATCAAAGCAAATGCATCGAATAATTACACTCTGAGTGAAGAAGAACTGAAAAGAGTCAGAGATATTATAGACAAGGGTATCAAAATTGATGAAGAGGAGGATTCGCTATATGGGGACAAAAGAGGTGATGAACTTCCACCTGAGCTTGATACTAAAGAGAAAATACGTGAAAAAATAAAAGAGATTGAACAATCTCAGGGCAAAAAATTAAAACGCGCTGCTAAAATGCTGATTGAAGCACATACTACTGGTGATGAAAATCAAAAGAAAAAGATAGAAGAGAAGATCGACAAGGCGGAAGTGGAAATTAAAAAAAGCGGTCAAAAAGCCGTTAGCATAACCGATCCTGAATCAAGATTTATGATGAATAAAAAGAAGCGATATGAGCTTTCATACAATCCTCAGATAACTGTTGATCATGATTCAGGAATAATTGTTGCAAATGATGTTACTCAAGATTGCACTGATCACCACCAGTTACAGCCACAACTTGAAAAGACAGAAGAAAATATAGGAAAATTACCTGAAGGATCAAAAGTAAGTGCGGATAATGGATATTTCACTGGTGACAATCTACGATATTTGGAAGAGAAGAAATTAGATGGTTACATTCCAGATGGTAATTTAGCTACGGAAATGAAAGGGAATAAACGAAACGATAGTTTGTATTCGAAGGATAAGTTTGGGTATGATGAAGAGAATGATTGTTTTATTTGCCCCAATGGTGATGTTTTGGTAAGAAGGGGAGAGTATGAATACAATGGCAAGGTGCAATACCACTATTATGGGGCAAAATGTGGCGACTGCCCATCAAGGGCAGATTGTGCAGGAGTGGGTAAAATGAGGACGATTATAAGTGATGCCTATGAAGCACAACGAAAGAGGATGGTGTATAAAATGGGGTCAGAAGTGGGGAAAGAAGAGTATAAAAAACGAAAGGAAACTGTGGAATGGTCATTTGGAAATATTAAGCAGAATCTTGGATTGAGGGAGTTTTTTACAAGAGGGCTGGAGAATGTGAAAACTGAACATAATTTAGCATGCATAGCACATAATATGACAGTTATGTGGTCTAAAATGGGGAAAAATGTGGGTATTTTGTGTTAAATTAGGGGTTTTATTGTGATTTTTAATTTTTCAGAGGATTCGATTTTATTGAATTCAAGTGTGATGTTTAGATTAAATGTCGAAATTTAATTAATGGACGGCCTCTCAAGTCTGAAAATAAATATGTGACGACATTTATCATGATTAAATATGCAGTGGAAATGAGGGGGTAAACACCATACAATTGCTCACGCCTTCAAAAAATCATTCAGCATATTGATGGCGTTTTTCTCGCGCTCGCCACCGCACTTGGATACAATAGCAGAGTATGCACGTATCAATTTCAAGTATTTTTCATCGCCTGTTAACTTATACCGTGTTGCATGAACTGCAGCTTCGATGACCGCATTAAAACCACGATTTGGAGCCTGCACCGGACTTCGATTAATATGGGCATGGATTGGAAGAAGTTCTGCAACAAGTGCCTCATGGGACATTTTCATGTTATTGCATTCAAAAACAACCCAACTCAATGCATCCTTTAATACCGGGAATTCACGCCCCGACACAGATACAAAACTAAAATCCGATTCCTTCAAATTAGAAAATGTGGAACGCACAAAAATTACAGGATCGTTGACCACATTTGCCACTAAAACACCTTCGGAATGCACATTAAAATATGTAATTGAACCTTTGAAGAGCCTTATAAAAACACGATTACCCTTTCTTATAATTCCAATAGGTGCAGCATTTGGTGACCAGCCCTGCATGGTTGTGACGATCGTCTCAGATATACCATCATATATCCCGAATTCATCAAAGTCTGGGGGACCGGATTCCGTCAAAATCTGACACCTCCAAGTAAAGCGATAAACAATCCGGCAATAACAATATCCGCAGTCGAACCGGGATTTATACCTTTACTCAGCAGCTCATCATCGAACTCTTCAACTGCAAGGCGCACTGCATTGAAACCTGACCTTTGTGGCTTGAATTCCAGCAAGATATCACGCGCACGCCCGGATACATAGTCAGCAGTCGTTTCATCGAATTTCGTCTGGATGAATGTATCCCTGTTTTCAGACAATATTTTTAGGAATGCATATACAACAACATCATTGACATCTAATTTTGGTTCACCGAATTTGTCAGATTCATTAGTCCATTCCATGCACTTGATTATAGTTTCACCGCAATTGGCACACCTTTCAAAACCACTTACCCATTCATCTGCGATCAGGTCATAAGTCCTTGAGATCTCCATTAGATCATATAGAGTAGTGTTTTCTTCGTCCAATGATCCAAGTGAACTTGAGTCTTGTAGATCGAATTCATCAACAGGATTTACACGGACTTTGGCAGTTTCAAACGATTTGTAAAACTCGATTGCATCTTGCACATTTGTTTTTTTCACAATATCATGTGCGCATGACACAAGTTCTTCAATGGTAAATTCATGTTTCTTTTGAAAAATGTTACCTGCTGCTATTGCAAGTGGAACCAGAAGAATAAATGCCCCAAAATGAGTATTTCCCCCATTCTGCCATTTTGCACTCTCACGTACTGCGCTGTGGATTAGGGAGCCTACGCCAGGGGAACCCCCATTACTTTTGCTGTTTGCAGCATTTTCCATCACAGGATAAATGCTTACAGCAGATGCTAAAAAATGCTCAAATCGTGTATCTTCGTAATCATGAGTCCTGTCAACATTTCCAGGCTTTGGATGTGCTGACACTTCCATAACCATTGCAAGCTGTATGCAACGTGCAATGTAAGAAGCAAATGTATAGGAATTTGATTTATATCCAGATGCAAGAGGGCGTTTTAATCTAACATTCATTAACAGGTATTTTAGCATTCTCTAATATATAAGTTGCAAGGTTTTTCTTCAACCGCATATATTCCGCACCGGATAAGTCTATCATATCCATTACACCATCACGCAAAAAGCATGGTTTTGAGAGTTTACAGCACCATACAAGACTGCCAAAACAGGTGCTATCGCCATATTCAAGCATAGTTCCCTTTGCGAATTCCATTTTTAAATTCGTAAATTCCTGTGCGGAAAACCCCAATTTACCGATCTTGTTGTGTACTGCACATGGTTTTACAGGCAGACAACAGAATGCAAGTGCACGCAGGTCACCTTCACCGCCGCATATGTGCTTTGGTGCATTGTACCATCCGGCAGCCTCCTGATAATTCGTAATATCATCTACCAATTCAGATATAAGATTAGGGTTAGAATCGTTCAATACACCCCTTGCAACTGAAATCATGTCTGCACCACGTGCAAGCATGTCTTTTGAATCTTTTAAGCAGGTGATAGAATTGTTACCGATCAAAAACATATTCGTGGAATCTCGAATACTGCGGATTGCATGAAGATCGGCACCAGGGCCTTCTTTCATAGCATCCACATGCAAAATATCGGCACCAGCGGATTCTATAGCCCTTGCCAGATCTATATCATTGACAACGTTTGCACGTATTTTTATTGACAGCACAACACCGGTTTTCTTGATCTTGCCGATCCAGTCAACAAGTTTAGGGATATCATGCATCAATGCTTCCCCAACACCGATACTGACCATCTCTTCCTGACGGCAATGTGCATCCAATTCAAGGATTGCCTCTGCATCCTTAACGATTCTAGCGGCTTCCAGCAATGGTTCAATTGTGGCACTTCTGACATTAACAGCCACAACACTATCGCCCCCCACACCTTCGATCTCGTTCTTCAAAAACCCAAATGGGTTGTCAGAAATGAACTCATCCCTGCCTCTTGCAACGAGTTTTGATGCTGCATCGTTCGTTTTTTCATCAAGATTGTAACCGCCAATAACTACCAAACCTGCACGGTCTGCATGTTCATTGGCAAAAGTACTGTTCGTTATTCCTGCCATTGTGGCAAGTGCAATAGGGTTTTTGAAAGTGACATACCCGGTATGAAGGTCAAATTGATCATCAGTCACGTGTTTACCTCAATTGTACATTTTTTAAATAAAATTAAAATTCTAATTATAATTATGCGCCTCGTTTTTATTGAATAAAAACAAGGATACATATTAATGTGTCGGCATGACGATTTCATCAATATCGCATAATCGAATACTTCAACGCAATGCAATCTTTCGACCCAATCTTGATATCTCAGATGGATAAAATGACATCAAAGTTCCAATGCCCATGAGAACTGTAACTACCCAAAAAACAGGTATGTGATATACGCTGTCCCTCATGCTTACAAAGTCAAATATGAACAACACTGTGCCAAGGTGCAGTAACGATGAACCGATCTGGATCAGGTAGCCCTCACGTTCAAACGTGAGTGCTCCACTTTTCAGTATCGTAAGTGCAAGAACAACAGCCTGTACTGCAATCGACATCAACAAAATGAAGGTGATGCCAAGTTCCATCCCACCAACAACTGATGCTACCAGTGTGAGAAGAAGTATGACAAATGTTGCTTTAATGAGTGCTGCTCGCGGCACAATGCGTTTTGGAATACAAAGACCAAGCGAAAGTAGCAGAACAAGCACGAACGGATATACATACATGTTCATCATGCTTATGTATTCAGGAAACTGTATCGTACTCTGCCAGTTTGAATTTGTGCTGTAAAGATCATAACTGTACCAAACCCCAAAAACACAGACAAGCCCAATCATCATTAGTGCTATGGATGTTACAATTATGAGATAATAATCATAATTTTTCAGGTTGAAATTTAAATTGAAATCTGGTTTTGATCTTGAATTTGTGCTACTCATTGAGATCCCTCTTTTCATAACATCTATACCTGTGCCATCGAATGTATCCCTGGAACTACGTAAGTCAAAAGATAAGTAAATATCAGCGAGATGAAACACACAATCCCCAGAATTGCAGTGACTTCCCACATGCTCCTTTTGCACAGATGTATTCGCGTGTGTAGGTATGCACTATATAACACCCACATCATAATCGATCCATTGATCTTTGAATCCCACCACCAATCACCATCCCATGCCAAAACAGCCCATGGATAGCCGATGAGCATACCGACTGTTAGTAAAAGATAACCGATCTTTGCATGAGAGTATGCGATCTTGTCATATACATCATCTTTTTTAAACAGCATGAACACACATGCTGCGAAGGTCACTGCAAGTGAGGCATATGCAATGAAAAGCATTGGCGGGTGAGTCCACATGTACATTGTGTTGTAATAATACGTGATACGCCCGAAAAGTTGCATCGCGATCTGCCCCACTATTTGTGGATTCTGCGCTGCAATTGCCTGCGACCAATTGGTAATCTCCGAATGTACTATTGGTAATGGCTCATTAAATGGATTTGAATAAAGATACGTGATGATCACCAAAAGCGAAAGGATGACATTTAAGGATACGATGATTCCCTTTGCACTGTCACGGTACTTTCGGGATATCTGCCATGCAAATAGGGACAGGCACAACGCCCAGAAGTACAATTTCTCAGTTTCGATCCACAGTGGTATTGCAAATCTTGATGAGGTCAACTGTATCCCGCTTGTCTGGTACATGTAAGCGGTTACATATTCAGGATATATCACTTCGATCGTGTTGTATATCTTGAAATGGAACCACATTAGAACCATGAATCCAAGAGCGATCAGGATCGTATTAACCTGAAGCAGTTTGATTGAATATTCGATCAGGCGTTCTTCGCGTTTTACTAAATAATAGAGTGACAACAAAAGCAGGATGGCCGATATCAGTGTTGCGTATGCAAGTATTGGTTGCCCGAACGTTGAAACGAGTTCACGTGCAACAAGGTATTCCTGATATCCCATGCAGGGTAGATTGATGCGGGATATTAAAATATGTATCGATTGAAATGATCGACATGGTGACCACTAGATCGATTTGGAAGAGGCATGCAACACATTTATATTCAAACCCTGTTATACAAATGATTTGCGAGAGAGGAAGGATGGCCACCGGGTCTTATGATCTGAGGAAAGTCTCCCCACCATCTAAACACACGAGCGCCTGTAAAGGGCGTCGGGCGAGAGCTCGGGCAGTTGTTTACAACTCATGTACCCCTGACTATGTCACGGTCACATGCTGGCACAGAAACGATACCACCCCATGTTAATGCTATGATGCCGCAAAGGCTGAGGTCGCATGGAGCGTGGATGGAACGGCGAAACTTCGTGGGTGCAAGTCAAGTAAGGCGAGAACGGGCGTTTAGACCGCGTCTGAAAAAAAGGTACGCTTAGCCGAATGCCGTCAATGCAAGTGCTCTTTTGAGCCGTATTCATAACAAATATGGGTAATTTTGCACGAACAGAAGGGAGCTTACTCCCCTCACTCGCTAAACTCTTCCATCACTTTTATCAGGTTATCGTAATCGATCTCAGTAGCGTAGCAACCGTCATTCAAAAGAGGGACTCCATACGTCACAATATTTTTACGCTTCAAAGAACGCATAACCTTATTGAGTTCATAGTTGCATGCCAACAGAAGTGCGCCATCAGCCGATTCTTTTTTTATGATATGACGGATATATGATGAACCTGCGACAATATAGAGTGTGTAGTTAAACCGCTCTGCATCTGCTTTTATCCTTGTAAAGATGCACTTGCCACATGAGATGCATTCAATCCCATACTTTGTGGATGCAGCCGGACAATCAAGTGAACGCATGCAATGCGGTGCAAGCAGCAAACGATGTTTCGTTTTTTCAAAACCTGACCTGTGCGCCATATTTTTTAGAGACACCATCCAGCGTTCTAATTTTTCGGTTTCGGAATACTTGTAGAAGATAGATTTGATTGGCAGATAAAAAAAATCAAGTATGTTTGCAAAAAAACCGGCAAGCCTTACATTCCTGTTAAGGCTGGCACGGCTCATAAACAAGGCTAAAATTACAAGGAAAATGGACACAACAACAATGGTAACCAATGCAATCCCTATTAAGCTATACATCGCAGATCTCCATTTTGCTTATCACTTCAGACACATCCACTTTTGTATCGTAGCACCCATCTTTCATCAAGCAGACTCCTTGAACCGGCATGTATTTTGAAACTGCCTGCATCGACTCGGTTAGTTCTACATAACATGCCACACCAAGACACGCACCAGGATTATATGACTTAAGGATCTTGCGGACAAAACTGTCACCTGGCACAACAAACACTTTGAAATTATACTTATCCGCAGCTTCGACGATGCGTGCAATATCACACATTCCACATTTAGTGCATTCATAACCCAGTATGGGATCACAGCGAGCCCTGCATTTTGGACTTCTCATGCATTGTGGTAGGATAACAGCGCGCCTCTCTTTTGTCTTTTTAAACTTATCAAGCATCACAGCATTTCTGATCTCGATCAATATCTCATCTACAATATCTTCTTTGATGAAAAATACCCTGCATATCCATTTTGCTGGAGAGTAGAAGAGATACAGCATAAACAGGATGAAATTTGGAAATATGATCTTGTGTTTCCTGAAACTGTAGGCACCAAGCAGCAATACCATCGCAGTTATCAAAAAAACAGCTACTGCTAAATATACGAAAGATTTGCCAAGAAGTTCATAGGAAAGTAGCATGACTGAAAAACAGTAATTCTGTATTTAAGATTGTCCGTAGGATTACAAACTAAAAATAAACAAAAAAAAAGAGGGTTTGGCGCATACACCGCGCTAAACATAAAATGCTTATTCTTCTTCCATCTGGGATTTTATCTTAGTAGATAAGCCCATGAGTTCAGCTACAAGCACGATCATGTCTTCTACCTGCATTTCGTTTTCCGGATTGTCCCTCAGGTCGAAGTCTGTGCCTGTTACACCATATACATTATCTCTTCCGTCACCGAGGTTGCGGCGGCAGAACGGGCATGTTGATGACATAATATCCGCATTAACAGCTTGCGCATCATTGATCCGTGTTGATGAAATTCCTACTGCCAGATCAGGTATACCAGCCTTTACGCCTCCACCTGCTCCGCAACACCGCTGTTCAGCACGGATTCGATCCATCTCCACGAATCTTGCACCGGGCAGGTTTTCCAGCACTATCCTGGGTGTCTCATATACACCACAATGCCTTCCCAGATGACACGGGTCATGGTAGGTAATAATCTGATTATTCAGGGATTTTTCCCATTTGATCTTTCCATGCTTGATATGATCAGCAAGTATATCAGCAATATGCACAATTTTAAATCTGGGCTTTCTACCTATAAGCCGTGGCCAGTCTATTGTTGCAACCCTGTAACAACCGGCACATGCGAACATTACTGTCTTGACTCCAGATGCTTCGATTGCCTCCACGTTATGGATGGCTGACACCTTGGGAACATCGTCTATATGGGGCTGTCCCGTTCTGATAAGTGCAGAGCAACAGCACCATTCTTCCTCACCTAACAGCATAAAAGGTACGTTAAGTTTGTTCATGACCCTGGCTGTACATACTCCCAATACCTGCTGGTTGAATCCTGCAGTGCAGCCTGCGAAATAAAGCACATCTGCCTTTTCGGCGATCTTGATGTCATCAGGTATCCACAGAAGACGGTCCTTCTGGTCTTTCATGTATGGATTGCGATATTCCTTGATGAGTTTTGGAAACATGTTCTGCTTGCCATACGGTCCGTTTCCGCGTTTTACAAGATTTGCGCGTATGGATTCCCACAGTTCGACGGTATTGATACCTACTTCGCAGACAGTACCGCACACACCACATGTTGTACAGTGGTAAAGATCGTCACTGAATTCCTGCATTTCGTCATCATTAACTGGTTTTGGACCAAAAAGTTTTGCCCTGAGTCCATATGAGCGGTCCATGAAACTTTTCCATCTTTTAATCTTATCTCGCGGTGCAAGCCCGGGAGATTTATCCTTTGCATCGTATGTAGGACACCAGTCTACACATTCACCACAACGGGTACATGCATCAATTTCCATGATCTGTACTGCTGTTAGGTTATTTGTATTAATGGAGGGTGTTCTTTTTGCCATTTTATTCCCCCCCCTTATTTGCAAGAAGTACGAGCGGCGCTGCAATCATGTGCATATACTTACTGTAAGGGATATATGCAATACAGAACAAGAGTGAGATAATCACATGGAAAAATGCGGCCGGAGGTGATGCGACTTCCGGGATTCCATAATCAACAAATAAACCGATACGAATCCAGTCTGAGACAAATCCGGAAACTGTGATTATAGTGAGTCCGGCAAGAAAAACAGAATCGTATGCGATCGTGTTTTCCCTGACATCTGATATAAACAATCTTCTTACAATTGCAATGATTATTCCAACGAGAAGAATGTAGCTAAATACATCATTTGGTACTGCCATCGTGTCCCTGAGAACCTCCGGGTGAAGTGCAAGAGGAAGTTCTATTCCAATAAGTTCTATGACCTCGAACAGGAACATAATAAGCGAAAATATGAACAGTGCCATCCATCCGACAAAAATCGTGATGTGCATGAACCAGCGAAGCGGGTTTCTCCGCAGGATCCGCCTCTGCAGGAGAATATCAAGTACCAAGGTAGTTATAAGCGACTGCTTATGACCTTTTTTAGGACTTTCTTCTTTAATAGCAGCTAGAAGTGTTTTTAAAAAAACACCGATACTGCCGTTCGAGGGTTCAAGCCCGTATCCTGTCGAGCCAAGACTCCATTTTTTTATGTTCAAAAACATTCCGTATAAAAATACTGCAATAGCAATAAACGCTATCATAATCATTGCACCAAATGAAATTCCAGAATAATAATCCATACTTATTTACCTCCAATTACCAGCGAACTGAAAACCTCAATTATCACTTACGAAAGTCTAATATGGACTGCCGCATTCGGTTCGCATATTCTTAGTATCTATTATATTTAAATTATTATACCCAAGTTTGACAGTTACAACTAATACAAATGTTCTTAGTTTGTTTTATGTGATAAAACATGCAAATAAAACTAAGAACATATTCCATCACTCCTAACAATAATATATCCTTTCCTAATGGAACTATCTTTACAGTGCAGGATCGATATCAATATCAAAAGCTCGTTTTTCATCGCGTATTTGGTAAACATAAATAGAAATGTATTGAGGAAGTTGCAAGAGGCTAAAGAGATTCAACGATCGATTGACAATGATCGGACGTTTCCTAAGAAGTTTGGGATTAATAATGAATTTGTGAATATCGAATATTATTTCAAACTCGGCTTAATGAGCTTAGTGAAGAAGATGCACTCAAACTGCTTGAAAGTAAAGCAGTTACAGGTCGAGAAGGATTTTTTTGCATCAAGTCAAGTAAGAATTTGACACTTGAAGAAGCGATACAAACATATCGAAAACTACAATTATTCAAGAAAATCCCAACCATCGGTCGGATTAACATAACTATACAAAGTTATACTTAATATGCTGCAAAAAAATAAAAAAACACCGTATTTTTTGCAGAAAGTGTGTAAACGACAAAAAAAAGAGATATGGCGCATGACATGCGCCAATTCCAGATTATAGATTTTTCAGGTGTTTAGGCTCTTCTGGCTTAACTCCTGCTGCTTTATCCGCTTCTTCTTGGGATTTGATCTTCGTAGACAGACCCATAAGTTCAGCCACAAGCACGATCATGTCTTCCACCTGCATTACATTTTCAGGATTGTCTCTCAGATCGTAATCGGTAGCACCAACCTGGTCATATACATTATCCCTTCCATCACCAATATTCCGGCGGCAGAACGGACAGCATGATGACAGGATGTCTGCATTAACAGCCTGTGCGTCCCTTATACGCTCAGATGAGATATCAAGCGCTAAGTCAGCAATTCCAGCCTTTACGCCGCCGCCTGCTCCGCAGCACCGCTGAAGTTCCTTGATCCTGTCCATTTCCACGAATTTGAGACCTGGCAGGTTATCTAGTACTATTCTTGGTGTTTCATACACACCACAATGCCGTCCAAGATGGCACGGGTCGTGATATGTGATAATCTTATTATCAAAGGACTTTTTCCATTCGATCTTACCCTGCTGGATGAGGTCTGCAAGCAGATCAGCCACATGTACTACTTCAAAGTTGGGTTTTCTACCCAGTAGTTTCGGCCAGTCTATAGTTGCAACCCTGTAGCAACCTGCACATGCGAACATCACCTTCTTGACTCCCCTTGCCTCCAGTGCTTCCACATTATGTTTGGCGTTTATATAAGGGACATCACCTTTATGGGGCTGACCTGTTCTTATAATAGCAGAAGAACAGCATGTTTCCTCTTCTCCCAGATATATAAATGGAACATTCAGGTGATTTAAGACCCTAGCTGTACATACTCCCAAGACCTGCTGGTTAAATCCTGCAGTACATCCTGCAAAATAAGCCACATCTGCCTCTTCGGCGATCTCAACATCATCAGGTATCCAATCCAGTCTTTGTTTCTGGTCTTTCAGATACGGATTACGATACTCACTAATAAGCTTGGGGAACATGACAGTCTTTCCATAGGGACCGTTGCCTCTCATCACAAGTTGCTGTCTGGTGGCCTCATACATATCAACAGTATTTATACCGGCTGGACAGACCGAAGCGCAAACCCCACAGGTACTGCAATGGAAAAAGGCATCTGTAAAATCCTGGATATCATCTTCATCGAGCTTTTTCGGTCCGAATAATTTTGCTTTTAAGCCATAACTCTGTCCCATAAATGACCTGAACCGACTGATCTTGTCCATCGGGGCATATTTACGGTCCCCGTCTTTTGCATCCAAAACAGGACACCATTTATCACATTCCCCACATCTGGTGCATGCATCGTACTGCATCATAAAAGTAGGACTAATTACATCAGTCTTGATGAATGGCTCTCCTTTTGGAATTACAGGTCTGGGTTTTTCTTCATCTGCCATGTTACTCTCCTCCGCCATTAACAAGAATGACCATTGGTGCTGCTAACATATGCATATACTTGCTGTACGGAATATATGCAATACAAAACAACAGTGAAATTGCTACATGGAACAGTGCAAAGGTCTCGGCTAATGCTACATTGCTGCCCAAGAAAGTCCATGCACCTGTTATGGCATCAGGTCTGAAACCTTCTGCCATAAAACCTGTTACTGTGATGAACAGTGTACCCAGAACAAGTACCCAGTCAAACATTTGAGTGCGTTTGATAACATCTGAAATTGCCAAGCGTCTTGCAATCGCAATTAAAAGTCCTATTAACAGCATATATCCAAGCACTTCATTACCAAAGTCAAGGCTGCCTCTTATTTCCAGCAGGTCGAAATGTCCGATTCCAATCACATGCAGCCATTCAAATGCTGCAAAGATCATTGAAAAAATGAACATACCAATCCATCCTACAAATATCATCATGTGCATCACCCATCTAAACGGGCTGCGTCTGAGTATTCTGCGCTGCAGTAAGATATCCAGTATAATTGTGCTTAAAAGGCTTTGCCTTTTATGGTGTCCCAATTTTTCATGGTTAATAGATTTTAAAAAGGTTTTCAAAAAATGAGACGCACTTCCGCCGCCCCATTTTTGCATATTCAGATACATTCCTAATAAAAATATTAGAATTGCAACCATTGCAATCCCTAGCATCATATAAAATGAAGGTATTCCCGAATAATAACTAAACTCAGCCATTGAATATTTTCCTCCTCAATGTGAAATTTTTCTAATAAATTTCATCAAATTAACAAGTAGAATCTATAGTAATGATTCTATGCAAGTCGAATTATCTTGGTATCTAACTTATATATATGTTGTGTATTTCAGTACTTCCGAACTATGGCGTCATTCTAGCATTTGTGTCAATAAAGTTAGACAGCCACGTGCTAATATCCGCATCGTGCACGTCCTTATACGCATCCTCAACAAGTATAACAAAATCCCGAAGGATCTCAGGTCTTTTCACATCAGACTTAACTAAATGATGTTGTGGAAACTTTCTAATCAATTACCTTGCTTCCTGAAGTTCATCATCTGTAACATTTTGCAATTCCTCAACAAAATTATCCACATCACCCAAAACAGTTTTGACATAATCCTCATTTTCATGATTAGATAAAACAGCAAGAAGAGCCCCATATTTAGTCATTTCCTTCGTGGTCTTACTTCTTCCCGTACGCCTTCGAATATGCATTCTACTCCACCGATGATTTAACTCCTCAAGCGCATTATGTCTAACCACATCCAAAATCTCCCCTTCATTGTTCACAACTTCCACAAACAACTCACCCATGTGATTTTGACAATTTTCATATATCTTTTTCGACACCTTTTCCAACTCGCCGCCAACCTTTCTGCCTTCCCCCCTAATTTCCTTCATCACCCCAATTGTATCTCTTTTAAGTTTAGCACCATCCGTCGGCCGATTATTCAGTTCCTTCCCACTAAATTCACGACTCACTCGCAACACACAACGAATATCTTCAAACCATCCCCAAATATGCCCAACCGTAGTGAAATACGATTCCACATCTTCGTCATCCACTATTTTTTCAAATACACACCAAACTTCAAAACTACACTAACTCCAAAATTATGCATGGCATTCCACATCACAATCTTTCGAGTCATGTCTATGACCTCCATCACACGATTCATTATCTCTAAATATGGCAGCACAAAAGGATAGTCAGACCTGCATTCTCTTGGATAAAGAATGTATTCCATTGCAAGCATAACCCAATAATGTTCTGCGGCCACAAGATTATTTGTGGACGTAGTCCCCTCAAAACATTTCTTATTTAGCGATTTGAATTTAGAAAGAATTTTAGCATTCACAACTTTATTACGCAGTGTTCTATAACGATGCTTAAACAAAATATCACCAAGGTTTCGAACATAATGGGTATGGCATACTTGATGCGGAACCTTTGGGAAAACTTCAGTGGCCGCTTCCGATATCTCTTTTGACATATCCCTAATAACAACAAGCGGAGCTCCATAAGTGTCTTTTATATGTTGAAGAAATAGTTTGATATACTTTCTACTTTCAGAGGGCATGATCCAGCTGTTTATCGTAATCTCTGATATTCCCTCTTTAGCTGTGAAAGTAATTTCATCCCCTGCTTCAGCACTTCCATCCAAATGAAGAATAAATCCTTTGTTTGTCTCGAATAATTCATTTATTTGAGGACTATGTTTTTTATGAACAATATAGAATCGAAGAAGAAATTCTTCTGATAATTTGGATATTTCACCGGTTGATATTTGGATCCTTCTTGCTCCAAGAAGT
The DNA here is from genome assembly GCA_030611265.1 of Methanosarcinaceae archaeon. Lineage (GTDB taxonomy): Archaea > Halobacteriota > Methanosarcinia > Methanosarcinales > Methanosarcinaceae > Methanovorans. Next base: position 14,692 of record JAUWQD010000054.1, read on the forward strand.
AACTGAATTTCTTCTCGTTGATAATTGAAAAGCCATCGGAGATATCCGATTGTCATCATTACTTTTGTGTCAAAGGTTTTCCGCGGCAAACAGATTTTATTCAGAAATGAAACGTTTTCGTTGTTGATCAAACCATGTGTTTTGCAATATTTTTTATGAATTCGGAATTCTAGTTCACCCGATAGTGTTTTTACGGTTCTTGTGTATGTTGTTTGTGTGTGTGGTTTGTTTTTGCATATTGGGCATTGTGTTGGATTTTTTATTTTGAGTTCTTCTGGTAAGATAGGGAGATGGAGTACGTTTTTTTTTCAAAATCATAGTGAATACCTAGTCGTTTAAGGTCTTCCTTTTTCACTGGCTGGCCCATATTTTCTAACATTTCAAAGAGATCATTCGGGGTGAGTGAATCTTGCATTAATCGCAAAGAGAGATATGAGAAATGGGTTGGTTCAATTGG